>DATLUX010000126.1:0-60210 GCA_035577805.1 Verrucomicrobiia bacterium | reverse complement strand
GAGAAAGATCGGACGCGCCGTTACAAGACGGCGAACGGTTTGGCACTCGACGTCCAGCGATTTCTGGCAGACGAGACCGTCTTGGCGCGACCTCCCAGCAAGGTGTATCGATTTCAGAAATTGGTGCTGCGGAATAAACTGCTCTTCGCGGCGCTCAGCACCGTCGCGGCGCTACTGGTTACGGGCGTGATTAGCTTGTCGGCTGCCCTCGCCAGGGAGCGCGAAGCGCGTCAACAAGCGGAGAAAGATAAGCGTAAGGCTGAGCAGGCCGCCAAGTTCGTCGAGCAGCTCGCGGACGACAATGAGAATTTAATCAACACTTTGCGTCGCTTCGCCGAAATGCTCCAGACGGAGGGAAAAACCGCGGAAGCCGAGAAAATGCGTAATCGAGTGCTGAGTTTAATCAGCAAACGCAGTTCAGGTGACTTGCCGATGTCGTCCGAAGAATCAGGCAGTCTCCTGGCGCTGAAATCCGCTATTGAGGCACGCCATGGGCAATGGGAGGACGCGGCAACGGACGCCGCCCGATCCTTGGAGTTCCAGCCGTTGGCCAGTTTCCGATGGTCCATGGTCGCAGCTTTGTATCTCAAAACCGATAACCATTCTGCGTACGAAGCATTCTGCAAAAAGCTTGTTTCAGAATACCGCGATACGACTAACATTTTCTATGCTGACCAAGTAGCCAAGGCCTGTCTTTTTCTTCCAGCTCCGGATATTGATTTAGCCGTACTTGGCCGCCTGGCTGATACCGCAGTGACACTCGGCGCGAGAGACGAGGGAGCCATGCCATTCTTCTCAATTTGCAAAGGGCTCGCCGAATATCGCCTAGGACATTTTGCAGCTTCTGCCGAATGGGCGCAAAAGACATTAAAGAGTCCTAGAAAAGATGCATATCCGCATGCGTACGCTGTACTCGCCCTGGCCCATTGGAAGCTTGACCAGAAGGACGATGCTCGGGCAATGCTCGCCGCCGGCGAAGCCTTGGCCCCCCGCCAGATGCCTGCGAACGTCACCGAAGATCCGGGAACGGCCTGGCTTGCGTGGCTCTACGCTCGGATTCAGTTAGATGAGGCAGAATTGTTAATAAATCCTAAACCGGCGAAAGCAATCGAACTGAATTCGCAACAGCGTGACGGCGGTGGTTGATCCTCGTGGTTGTGCGCGTGCATTCTTGCGCGGCAGAACCGAAGCCAATCTTTTTATCTAAGCGGTCGCCTTGGCTTTGCGCAGCGACCTGAAGCCCACGCGAATCTCTTCTGAAAGAAGTTGCGGCTGCTCCCATGCCGCGAAGTGACCGCCTTTGTCGAGCTTGTTGTAATGGATCAGTTTGGGATACGCCCTTTCTACCCAGCTCCGTGGAGCGGGATAGAGTTCGTCAGGGAAGACGCTCACGGCAACCGGGATGGAGACGCCTTTGGCCCTGAAATACCCGAGTTTGCCCCAATTCTCCCAATAGAGACGGGCGCCAGAAAGAGCCGAGTTTGTCAACCAGGCGATTGTGATGTTGTCGAGGATATCGTCGCGGGTGAGGCCTTCGGTTTCTCCCTTAAAGACACGCGAGATCAGTTCGTAGCTGCGTGCGTACGACTGGAGGAAGTCGGCGGCTCCGTGCGACACTACTGCCGCAAATTGAGCACTAAAACAGGGGTGTGGCCAATGGCAGGCGGGCTGTTGTTCAACTCGCCTGCCCTCGTCTTTCCGGTCCACGTCCGATTGGCCTCAGATTGCGTCTCCGGACAGCCCAAGGCCGTTTACTGAAGCCAAGGTGACCTCGTTATACCTCCCGCTGGGCTGCATCCGCAGCCTCGGCGAGACCTATGAGAAATGCAAAAAAGGCATCGGACTGGCCGATGAATAGCCCCATGGCTGTCAGGAATTTGAGTGCTCCCAGCGCAGCACCATTCGTGTTCGTTGGTCGGATTACCGAACAGAGTGGCAGACTGGTGCTAATAAAGGGGCAAGGTTCGGGCATAATGAGGTTGGTCTGGAACATTTGCCTGACCGAATTGCCGCTCATCCAATTGTTGGGATCAACGCCCGAGTTGAGGTCGGGGAATGTTAAGCCATTGGTGGGGTCGGTGAGCGGTGGCGCCATGCCGGCCTTTTCCGACCAGGTTTGAAAATGCATGCTCTCGATCGGTCCCATGCTGATGACGATTCGAAGCACCTCGACACTAGTGACCCTCTGCGCCAGCGCCATGCGCAAACTGCCGCCTCCCTGTTCAACGGTTGGCATGTGGAATGCCGCCGTATTGGCGATTGCCTGAATATGTTCATGCGGGTGCAAGTCGGCGTCTGTCCTCGGAATCGCCGTAAACTGGCCTTTGTGGAGATCGGGAACCGCTTGTTCGAAGGCCGTGGGATTGACGTCGGGATTGTTTGTGCTGCTGCGATAGCGCGTCCACCAACTGGTGTCCAGCGTAAGCTGCATTAGATTGGTGAGCCGCAACTTTCTGCTCGAGCCGGTCGCGGCGCTGCCTTCCAAGGTGCGAAACGGCTCCAGGTCCACAGGCTCCGCTCCCTTGGAGACCAGATACCCATTCAAAAAGTTCTGGTGGCTGATCTCATCGTCTGCATTGTCATGAATGTATTGGGGAAAGTTCGGATCAATTCTTCGCAACTTTTCCCTGTAGATATGGTTCCCGCTTCCGCCCGGAACTTCGCTGTCCTGGACGCCAGCGAGTTCATTATATTGTGTCCAAAAGTCAGCTTCCAGGATTTCTCCTGCTGCCAGGAAGCTAAGGATAGCGATATCACCTGCGGTCGGTTCACTGTTGGAACCTCCGCCCTGGCTTTGTGCAGATACTGACGTCTCGCTCGCAAGCAAGGCAGTTCCCAGACCTGCGGTTCCTGCTAAGGCTACGCTGTTCTTTAAGAAGTTGCGACGGTTTCGACGACCGCCGAAAATATGCGTCTCTTCATTCATGTCTTTTCCTTTTCTTATCTATTTTTTTCATTCTTTGTTTTAGGCCGCACGAGGATTCGAATCCCTGTGAGCTCCATTTAGAGAAACGAAATTGTCGGGTGAATGAGCTAAGTGGACAACCGATGCCAGAAGCTAAACGGCGCCGTTTTATTGGCCGGCCTTCCAAGACGTTGCTGAATGCGCCAAAGCCATGAAATGGATCGTGCGGCGTTGACGATTAGCCGAAAGCACGGATCTAACCGCGAAATAGCCGATCCGCTCCACAGCTCAGGAGACCCGCTCCGGTATTTAAAATCAGGTGAAGCAGAAACTGTTTGTTTGGAAGCCGTGAGCATCCGGCGCCGACAAACCGTCCACGTGGGTTGTCAGACGCTTTCCCTCCCTACGCCACGAAAGTCTTCGAGATTCGGTTGGCCGTTCTGAATGGAATTTTCGTTATTGGGTGTGTGAGCAGAGTATTGAAAAACGGCAATCAGTTGAAACATCAGCAAATTAGAACATTTCAATCAGCAGACGCGGATATGAAAGCCGACGAGATGAAAGATTCAAGGTCCACACAATCGGCGACCAGCTACTCCCTGAGCCGTTTTGCTTGCAGCCGCCGGAATTTCTTGCGTAGCACGGCGCTAGGTGTAGCGGCCGCGCCTTTCGGTAAGGCTGCTTTTGCGGCCGACCGAAAAGCGCCCGATGTAGCCGGCACTGAGCCCGGAGCGAAAGCTGCTTTTGCCTCGCTCAAGCAGATCGACGCCGGCGTCTTGAATGTCGGATACGCCGAAGATGGCCCAGCTAACGGACCTGTGGCTATACTGCTGCACGGCTGGCCGTACGACATTCACAGCTTTGTGGATGTTGCTCCTCGGTTGGCCTCGGCGGGCTACAGGGTGATTGTCCCTTATCTGCGTGGATATGGCAGCACGCGCTTTCTTTCGAGCGAAACGACCAGGAATGGCCAGCCATCTGTGGTTGCTGTCGACGTTGTTGCCTTGATGGACGCTCTCAAGATCGAGAAGGCGATTATCGGCGGTTTTGATTGGGGCGCGAGGACGGCTGGCATTATTGCGGCACTTTGGCCAGACCGTTGCCAGGGCGTGGTATCCGTCAGCGGATACCTGATCGGCAGCCCCGAAGATAATAAGGCGCCGCTCCCGCCTCAAGCTGAGCTCGCATGGTGGTACCAATTCTACTTCGCCACCGAACGCGGTCGAGAAGGCTACGAGAAATACCGGCGGGATTTCGCTAGACTCATTTGGAAGCAGGCTTCTCCAAAGTGGAACTTCGACGATGCGACGTTCGAGCGCAGTGCGGCATCCTTCGATAACCCCGATCATGTGAGCATTGTCATCCACAATTACCGGTGGCGGATCGGCTTGGCCGACGGCGAGCGGCAATACGATGAGCTTGAAAAACGCCTCGCCGTGGGCCCAGTGATCGCGGTACCCGCCATTACGCTTGAAGGAGACGCAAATGGCGCGCCGCACCCGAATCCGGATGCCTATGCCAAAAAGTTCTCTGGTAAATATGCTTTCCGGCCCGTCCACGGCGGCGTCGGGCACAATCTGCCTCAGGAAGCGCCGCAGGCTTTTGCAAAAGCAATCATGGACCTCGGGAGCCTCTGATCATGGAAAGGTTGGCTCATCGTATAATGACAGTTCGGTCGCGAGCATGTGCAACATCCCAAACCATCGGCTGGGAACGCTAAGGAACTGAAGAATTGCGATTCTGAAATGAAAAAGAACGCTATGAGCCCATCCAACGTTGTTTACGACACCAACGAATTCACCGGCAAACGAGTCTTTGTCACTGCTGGTACTAAATGAATCGTGGTACTAAATGAATCGGCGAGGTCCTTGAGGAGGGCGACCGGATTTTTGCGTGAGGGAAATGAAGATGCGACTACTGCCAAGGTTATGAGAGCTAAATTGCAGCAGTACTATATTGCGAGCGCAGTACCGCTTTTGGTTTTGTCGTGGCCACTGGCGGCCTTGCCGCAAGAACACACGACTCATGCGAATCCAAGTCCGGCATTCGCAAACGAACTGATGCACACCATGGAAATCATGGACAGGAACATGATGACTGCGCCAATGACCGGCGACCCCGATCACGACTTTTCTGCGATGATGATTCCCCACCATCAAGGAGCGGTTGACATGGCAAAGGCTCTTTTGCTTTACGGCAAAGACCCGGTACTTAAACGACTGGCTCAGGAAATCATCGTCGCACAGCAACAGGAGATCGACGTGATGCGCCTTCGACTGGCAGCAGCGCAAGCCATTGAGCCAGTTGTGCCACAAAACTCCAAAACCGAATCAACTGGCGCGGGTAAAATTTCCAGTCATGACCGCGTTTACACCGCCGATCAGACCTCGGGCACGGTTTCGGTCATTGACCCGGCCTCAAATCAACTGCTCGGCGTTATCCGGCTTGGTGACCCGGTTCCAGGGGCGCTGAGTCCTCTCTACCGGGGACAGTTGCTCGTGCATGGCCTGGGATTCTCGCCTGATCACCGGACATTGGCGGTTGTGGCAATCGGTTCCAACGCAATCACTCTGATTGATACGGCCAGCAACAAGATCAAAGGCGTCATCTATGTCGGGCGCTCACCCCACGAGGCATTCTTCACGCCCAACGGGAACGAACTTTGGGTAGCCGTTCGTGGTGAAAACTATGTTTCCGTAATTGATCCTGTTCAGATGAAGGAGGTGCGCCGCGTGCAGACGGCCAACGGACCTGCCATGGTGTTGTTTCGAACTGACGGGCGATACGCTTTCGTGCCCTCCAGCTTCACGCCGGAACTGGATGTGGTGGATGCGCAGAGGTATGAGGTCGTGGCCCGCGTCTCCCAAGCGAGTCCGTTCTCGCCAAATCTGGCCGTCAGCGGCGACGGAAAGGAAGTTTGGTTTACCCTCAAGGATTCCGGCAGAACGCAAGTGATGAGTGGTGAGCCGCCATTTCACATTCTTGCGACCCTCGATTGTGGTCCACTTTGCAACCATGTCTCCCTGGTCGAGAACGTCAACGGCAAGTTTGCCTATGTGACCGTGGGTGGTGAAAACCTCATCAAAGTTTTTCGCCGAGGGGAGAACCCAAATTTGGTCGCAACCATACCCACTGGCGATCTTCCGCATGGCATCTGGAGGTCGGAAGACGGAACGCGGGTCTATGTCGGGCTGGAGAATCAGGATGCGGTGATGGCTATTGATACGCTTAAGAACTCAGTCCTCGCCACAATTCCGATCGGACAACAGCCGCAGGCTTTAGTCTATGTTCCACAGGCTGTGCCAGAAGGCGACGGTAGAGCCAACCTCATTCCGCTCGGCGACGCAGGTAAGGCGGCGCACCTGACCATGATTCCGCCGGAAGAAAATGCAAGTTCAGCGCACGCGACGGTGTCGGTTAACAATCTCGGTTCGCTGGATTTGTTACAGGCGGCGGTATCCGGTCTGAAACCGGGGCAAAAATATACACTCTGGCTTGTGGAATCTCGAACCGCGCCGTTCGGGAAAAAACAGGCACTTGTCACATTCCAGACCAATCCTGCCGGTGCGCAAGTAACGCAAACAATTGGCCCCTTGCACAAAATCCTCGCGTCGGAGAAGGAAACAGCGGTCCAGCAACGGTTTCTTTTGCTCACGCCATCGGACAGCGATCGGCCGACGCTCATTACCGCCAAATAGAAATCTAAGCAGAGAACAACTGTCAGCAAAAACCTAGGCTGCCGTTGGTGATGTGGTCGTAGCGAGCGCGTTATCCCTTGTCATCGATCCAAAACTGGGCATCGTCGTCGCCATGCACCAGCATCGCAATGACGAAATGTTCTCCTCATGCGTTAGTGACAACGCCTCGGCAGCGCGACGAAGAATTGGCGCTGGCTGACATACCGATTATTCGCGTTGCGGTTTCACGAGGAGCTTTTCCTGGGTTTTTGAAGGAATTCCACCCATTGCGGACCTTGGCCTGGAAGGTGCAATTAGGACGAAATTATGAATTCGTCATCAACGATCGAAACCTTCACTGCTCATCGTCAATTCTTGTTCAGCATTGCCTACCGCATGTTGGGCAGCTTGTCCGAAGCAGAAGGCATGGTGCAAGAGGCATGGCTGCGTCGGCGGGGCTCAGGGGAGGACCGCCGCCGCGCGCAGCAACTGTCCAACCGGTGAAGTCCTTGCCATTGCAGAGCGGCTTCCACGGTTCGGCCGATTGCAGCGACGCCACGAGCACGAAACCAAGCAGCGTGACGACCCCCACAGAAATCCCTTTCATCGTAAATCCTCCTGCTCTGTAATTCGGAAGACGTAGAGCGCGGTATATTGATGGGAATTTGCTGTTTGACGCTGCGCGGTTCATTTGGAGCATCCGCCGAGCGATATGCGCGTGTGAGGAATCGGGGATTATTTTTGCGGCTGGTTGATTTTTACTCGACCCTACGCCCGTGCGGGAGGGCGTCAACGACTGGTTTTCGCAGAGCCCGGGGAATAGCCCAGATACAACTTGCTCTTGTGGCGCAGTTCAAACGAGCGCTACGTGGCGGCGGAACCAGCGCACGATTTCCCGAGACCGCCCGCAGGGGTGCCGTGTATTGTCTGCGCCATGGTCATCGGTCTGGATCTGGGAAGCCTTCGCTCTCCGCCGTGCTGTTATGCCGCCGACACTGGCTGGACCAATGAACATGTTGCCTATGCCAACCTGCCTGAGAAACAATCTTGATCTGAGCTTGCTGACACTCGCGGCCCAATTTGCTCTGCTGCCTGGGGCTTGTGCCGCAGACGTGGCGATGGGGCGCTTCGGCGACAGAGATTATGGCGACTGGAAGATGACCGGCACCGCCTTCCAGCCCGGCCCGGTTTCCGGTAGTGAGCTGTCCCGGCTCGAGATTGAAAACGCCAAAGGCGTGGTGGCCAGCAGCGAAGTAGACGGTGACGCTCCTGTCGGCACGCTCACTTCGCCGGAGTTCAAGCTCTCCCAACGTTACATTGCCTTCCGCATCGGCGGCGGGAACTACGAGCGCGACACCTGCCTCAACCTGCTGGTGGATGGCAAAGTCGTGAAGAGTGCCACCGGATGGAAAAGCGATCATCTGACAGCGATGAGTTGGGACGTGAGTCGTTGGCTTGGTCGTGCCGCACGTCTGCAACTCGTCGATCAAGCCAGTGGTGACTGGGGACACATCAACGTGGCTGACATGGTGCAGACCGATCGCCCTGAACAACTGCCCGTCGCCACGGTGCCCCTGTATCGCGAGTCATTGCGCCCTCAGTTTCACTTCACCGCGCGCCAATGGACCATCGACCGGCTCAACCCCGGCATGCAACAGGAAGGGTGGATCAACGATCTCAATGGCCTCATCTACTACGATGGAGAATATCACCTGTTCGCCCAGCGCTGGGCCAAGTGCTGGCTGCACGCTGTCAGCACAAATCTGATTCACTGGACTGAGTTGGAGCCCGCCTTCTGGGAGGAGCGAGCCGGCACCGGTGTGCAGTCCGGCACCTGCGTGGTCGACTACCACAACACCTCGGGGCTCTCGCCCGATCAATCCAATCCCCCGCTGGTTGCCTTCATTCCGCGTTGGGACAATCGCAGCCAGATTATCTCTTACAGTCTCGACCACGGGCGCACGTGGAAATTCTACGAGAAGAATCCCATCCTGCTTCATCCCGAGCGCGATCCGAAGGTGTTTTGGTATGCCCCCGGCCGGCATTGGGTCATGATGCTTTACGGCGACAGCAAGTACCACATCCTTACCTCCACCAATCTGCTCGCCTGGCAGGACGAGCATCACCCAATCCCGAATAGCTTCGAGTGCCCGGATTTCTTTGAACTGCCGGTTGACGGCGATGCCCGGAACAAGCAGTGGGTGCTCATCCAAGGTAACGGCAATTACTCGCTCGGCACTTTCGACGGCACCGAGTTCAAGCAGGAGTCGCCGCGCCGCCCGTGCGATGTGGGGCCGAATTTTTACGCCACGCAAAGCTGGCACAACACCGAAACCGGCGATGGTCGAAGAATCCAGGTGGCTTGGATGCGCGGCTCGGATTTTCCCGACATGCCGTTCAGTCAGATGATCAGTTTTCCGTGTGAATTGACGCTGCGCACGACGTCGGACGGCTTGCGCGTTTTCCGCCGGCCCATCGCGGAACTCACCAGACTCCACCGGAACGAGGACACCTGGACTGCCCGCACGCTGCGCAAGGACCGGACACTCGAACTCGCGCCGGCGGGGCGGACCTGCCGGCTGCTCGCCGACGTGAGCATCCCGGACGGCGCCCGGCTTGCTTTCAATCTGCGAGGTGTCCTCGTGCTCCTCACCTCCAGGACGGTTGAATCTGGCCACAAGCCGGCACCGGTCCAGGATCGGATCAAAAGGGTGGAATTCCTCATCGACGTCGCCTCCATCGAGACCTTTGTTAACGATGGGGAAGTTTCCTCGACGCGCTTTGCTCTGCCGAAAGCCAGCGGCCTTTCGGTCAAAGCGGAAGGGGGCGACGTGGCTCTGGAATCGCTTAGACTCATTGCACTCGATTCCATATGGCCCGAGTAACCGCATCGAACCTGTTTAAAAGGCCGTTTCGTGTGACCCGATGAAAAAACTCCTGCTCCTCCTTATGCTCGGCTGGGTGCCAAACCATGCCTTCACCCAAACCACAGCCGAACTCTACCGCATCACCGGCGGCAGTTCGCGCACCACCATGAACTTACCAGATCTCCATTCCCAGGGGCGGGGAACACCTCCTGGCCGGTCTGAAAGGCCCCGGCAAAGTGACTTACTTCTACATCACCGACGATACGGTCGGGCGCTTTGCCGACTTCCGTTTTGAGATAGCCTGAATACGTGCCCAAACGGATCATCGTAATTCTTTTTCCCATCGCGCTCGCATTGGCCTCGCGGGCGGAAGACTGGCCTCAATGGCGGGGCAGCGGTCGCGACGGGGTCTGGCACGAAACGGGCATCCGAAAAACATTTCCGGCAGAAGGTCTGCCTGTGCGGTGGCGAGCCCCGGTCGGGTATGGATTTTCCAGCCCTGTGGTCGCCAAAGGCCGGGTCTATGTTACTGACGCTCTTCTGGACCGCCCCAAGGTCCGTGGCCGTGTTCTTTGCTTTGAGGAACGAACGGGGAAATTGCTTTGGACTTTTTCGCGGGAAAAAACGAATTACCCGGCGTGGGCTTTTGTTCCCGGCCAGGAACCTAGCCCGAACGGAACGCCGGTCGTCCAGGACGGAAAAGTTTATGCCACCGGTCCGCAAGCTCATAACCTGTATTGCCTCGAGGCCGTCTCCGGCAAATTGGTCTGGGAAAAGGATCTGGCGCAAGATTACCAGATCGAGGAGACGGCTACCATCAGCGCTTCGCCTCTGGTGAACGGGGAGCGCGTGATCCTGCAAGTCGGAGGCAAGCCCGATGCCTGCGTGGTCGCTTTTGACAGGAAGTCGGGCAGGGAGATTTGGAAAAGCCTCAATGAATCCGCGGGCCAGGCTTCGCCGATCATCATTAAGGCCGGAGGCCGGCGTCAGTTGGTTGTCTGGACCATGCAATCGGTCACCAGCCTCGACCCGGCGACAGGACAATTATTTTGGCGCGAGGGTTTTTCAGCAGGAAACCACGCGGCCGTGGCCACGCCGGTGTTTTCAAACAACCGATTGCTCGTCAGCGGCCTCATGTTAAAACTCGATGAACACAAACCGGTCGCTTCAGTGCTCTGGCCCGAATCGCGCGCCGAAACGCGAAGAATTCTGAGCGGAACCTCCACTCCCCTGTTGCAGGGAGATTATGTTTATTCATTGAATTCGGCTGGGAACCTGGTCTGCCTCGAGTTGGAAACAAGCAGGCAACTCTGGGAAACAGACAAGGTGACGCGCCAAAAAACGGGAAGGAGCGCCTGCATGCACATGACCCTGAACGGAAGGTCAGTTTTCATCTACAACGAACTGGGCGAACTGATCCTGGCCCATCTCAGCCCACAGGGTTACGAGGAAATCTGCCGGACGACTCTGGTGGAGCCGACGTATCCGTTTGGCGGCAGAAAATTGACCTGGGCTGCTCCCTCCTTTGCCAACCGCCATGTTTATGCGCGGAACGAAAAGGAAATCATCTGCGCTTCGTTGAGCCAGTGATGACTGGTGGGATTTTTTGTTCGTGGCCTTATTTTCTGGCGCTGGATTCTTATTTTTCGGTTTCCGACGCTATTTTCGGCTCATCGAGCCCATTTTTCGGTCCCCGGAGCTTACATCTTTCTCCAATCCGGGCTGGTTTTGGTTGCACGTGCGCGCCTTTCGAAGTCAGCTTCGTTGAACAAGCTTCCATGCTTTGCCATGCTACAACTCCGTTAACCCCGCAGTGGCGTCGCCGAAGCGGTCGAGCTTGACCCCCATGCGATCCATCAGCGAGAGGTGCAGGCTGCAGATCTTGCGGTGATCGTTGTCCTGTCCGAGGTAGTCGAGCACACGGCCGGTCTTGAGCGTGCCCCCTGCCTTGCCGGCGAGAACGATGGGCAGACGGTCGGCGCTGTGAGCGTCGCCGTCGAAGAGGCTTGAGGCATACATGAGCAGCGAGTTGTCGAGGAGCGTCGTCTCGCCTTCCTGGATGTTCTTCAGGCGCTGCACGAGGTAGGCGAATTGTGCGGCGTGAAATTGGTTTGTCTTGAGATACATCGCCTCCTTCTCGGGGGCCTTGCCGTTGTGCGTGAGGTCCAGGTGCAGCGCACCCTTCACGCCCTCGAGGAATTTAAAGTTCATCTGCGAAAGGTCGTTGTTGAGCATCAACGTCGCGATGCGCGTCTTGTCCATCTGGAAAGCCAGCACGATGAGATCGAGCATGAGCCGCATATGCTCTGGCACGTCCTGGGGAAGGCCGTTCTTTGGCCGCGGCAGGTCGGGCTGCGCCAGAGTGGGGCGCCAACCTTCCAGGCGCTCCTCTTTGCCCGCGCGCTCGATGCGCTTCTCGATATCGCGGATCGACTCGAAATACTCGTCCAGCTTGATGTTGTCGCCGCGGCTGATCCTGGGCTTGAGTGCCTGGGTGTCCTGCCGGATTTCGTCCAGGATGCTGCGGTCGAGCTGGCGGCCGGTGCCATCGCCGACCAGATGGTCGAAGGCCCGGGAGGGATAGATCTCCTTGGTCGCGGGCTTGGCAGAGGAGACCCAGGAGAGGCTGGAGCCGTAGATCATCGAGAGGCCGTCTTCGAGACGGAGCTCGTTGGGCTCAATGCCGAGCACCAGGCTGGAGACGGGGGTGCGATGGCCGAGTTGCGCGGCCAGGATTTGGTCCATTGTGGTCCCCACGCGGATCACGCCGGGATCGAGGCTCACGGGCGCGCCGGAAAGGACGTTCATGCGGCCGAGATGCGGGCTGGTGGAAGCGAGCGCGGCCTGGCTGTAGAGGCCCTGGATGAAAACGATGTCCTCGCGGTGCGGCAACAGCGGCACGGCGGCCGGGCCGAGTTCCATGGCGGCGCCGCTCCCCTTGGCCCACCAGTGGACTGGCTCGACGCCATTGGAGAAAAACACAATGCCGAGACGCAGCGGCGGCCTGCCGGCAGCCTTGGTTGCGGGGGCGGCCTGTCCGAACAGCGGCATCGACTCGAGCCACGGCAACGCCAGCGCCACTCCGGCGCCGCGCAGGAAGCGCCGGCGCGAGAGGCAAGAATGATTCAGGCTGTGCGTGTTCATATTCAAAGGGCGCGGGGGGTTAAGGGCAATGGGCGGGTCGCTTCGTCGTCGCGACCCTCGCGGTGGCGGAACTGGCGGCTGTCGATGATTTTGATGGCGAGTTCCGCGAACGTGGCGTCGCCGCCGCGAGCGGTCAGATCGTCGAGGAGCGCGCGGTCGGAGGCGAGCACGGTGCGGCCGAGGGCGTAGCCGAGCATCTTTTTGGCGAGCGTCTTCATGATCTGCGGCTCGCGAACCCGCAGGTATTGCAGAAGGCCGTCGGTGCCCACGATGGTGCTCTGGTCGGCGAACTCGCCGGTCAGGTCCACGATCAGGCCGTCTTCGTATTTTGCTCGTGCGCGTCCGACTGGATCGAAGCCCTCGAGCGGGAAGCCCAGTGGATCGATGCGCACATGGCAGTTGGCGCAGACGGGATTCTGTTTGTGCTCGGTCAGCTTCTCACGGAGCGACAGCCCGCCGAAAGCCTTGGGATCGCCGGGGAGTGTGGCAGCGTTGCCCGGCGGCGGCGGCGTAGGGGTGCCGAGGATTCGGCGCAGCACCCAGTCGCCGCGTTTGACCGGGCTCGTGCGCAGCGGCGCCGAAGTGATCGTGAGCACCGCGCCCAGACGAAGGGCGCCGCCGCGATTGAAGGCGTTGGCGCCGTCCACGCGCACGACGTTCTCTGTCGCCGGCAGTTCTTTTTCGAGCCCGTAGAATTTGGCGAGCGCTGGGTTGAGGAAGGTGTAGTCGGCGTGGAGTAACTCGCGGAGTGGGCGTTCCTGCCGGACCAGATACTCGAAGGTGGACACCGCCTCGTCATACATCGCGGACTTCACGTCACCGGTGAATTCCGGGAAGCGCCCCGTGTCCACGCCGCGAAACTCGTCGAAGCGGTAGAAACCGAGCCATTGCCCGAAGAACTCCGTCGCAAGCCGGCGGGCTTGAGGGGCGGCGATCATGCGCCTGACTTGGCGAGCCCGCAGTTCGGGCTTGCGCAACTCGCCGGCGGCGGCGGCGCGGCGCAGTTCGTCGTCCGGCACGGAGGACCAGAGGAAGAAGCTGATGCGGCTGGCCAGCTCCCAGTCAGTGAGCGGCTGCTCGGTGCGCGCAGGCACCGTCTCCACACGATACAGGAATTCGGGTGAGACCAGGATACGCGCGAGCAACGCCCGGACGGCGTCGTCGTGCTCGAGGCCGTTTTCCTGGCGCGCGTGCCGGTAAAAGTTCAGCAGGCGCGTCATTTCATCCGGCGTGAGCGGCCGGCGCCAGGCGCGGCTCGCGAATTCCAGGGCATCCTCCAGGTGCCTGGGCTCGGCGCGCGCGAAGGCGGCCATCACCTGGTCGTAATGCGCGCGCAACGCCGCCACCTGCGGCTGCATCTGCGACGGCAGCGCCGTGATGCGCGCGGCATCCATGTCCTGCATGCGCGGGCTCTTCAGCTTCACGTTGAAATGCTCGGCCAGCAGGCCAAGGTAGGCGTCATGATAGGGCCAGCAGCCAAGGAGATCGTCCCACGCCTGCTTGAGCCGCTCACGCTCGGTGTCATCGACCATCTTGTCGGTGAAGAACGCGTCGCTGCGTTGATACTTCACCTTCGTCACAAAGGCGTCGTGCTCGGGGCTGTTGTAGGTGTTGTCGAACGGCGCGGGGACCGGGTCCTTGTCCGCCGGATTGGCCTCCCCATGGGAATTCGGGGGCAGCAGCGCGACGTATTCCGCGAGCCCAGCCCGGAACGTTCGATATCCCGCGCTGGCCGCGTCGCCCAGAAAGGCGCGCGCCCGGGCGCCGCGCGGCGGCACCGCTTCGCTGTCAGCCACGAGCACGCGCACCACGGCATTGCGCTCCGCGCCGAGCTCTGCCTCGACTTGCAGTTCGTCAGTGGTGCCGGGCGTGGCGGGTGGCAGCACGACGGTGACAGTGTTGGTCGCCGCGAAGTCGTCCGGACCCATGGTGGACTGGTCGGGGCTGGTTCCAAAGGCAAGTGGCGCGGCCGCGTCGGCGGAAAGCAAGGAGCGCAGTGATTTCGTCTCGAGGACAGGGGAAAAGCGGGCGCGCGGACTGGAGGCCGCGATGGCCGTGTTGGTGTTTGCCGAGGCGGCGCTGGCGTCACCTTGGCTGCGAGCGGGTTGCGCGCGTGTGGTTACCCGCGCGTTTCGCCAGAGCACGACGGGTTTTGCGCTCGCGAGCGGATTGATGTTCGAGAAATTGAAAACCACCTTGCGCGGCCCCGCCGGCGTGGTGGCTGCGGCGGCCCGCGCGCCGCGGCCGAAACGCAGGCCCAAGGGATGCGTGTAGGGGTGCGTCGCTTCGACCGCGAGCGTCTTGTCGTCAAAGACTAGCGGACTCTCGTCGCCCGCGCCGCCTGCCGCGATGTCGCCGCGGCCGAAGAACCAGCTGGGCCAGGTCGTGAGGTGTTTCGCGAGTTTATCGCAGTCATCGCGCGCCAGGGCGATACTCGCCGTATCGTTGGCGCGAGTCGGGACTGGCAACGCCCGCCACTGCTGGACCATTTCACGGACGGGATAACCCAGATGAGGGCGCTCGACGACCCCCGCCACATGCTCGGCAAAACGACCGGTGATTCCTTCCCTGGCCGCGAGGTCGCTCAACGTCGCCGCTGGCTGGCCGAGGAGGGCGCGATGTTTGAAGAACCACGCGGTGAAAAACGCCTTGCCGTAGCGCTCCAGCCCGAACGGACCGCCGCCTTCGCCCGACACCACCCGAAAGCCCTTGCTCGCGTACAGTTCGTTGATGCGGTTGAGCGCGGAGAGTTCGAGCCCGGTGCGTCCGGTGTCGGCGTGGAAATGCAACGGACTCGCGCCAATCATCGCGTGGTCCGAGACCTCCTTTGCCGCTTCGAGGTACTGCTCGATGCTCGCGTCCTGGACAAACTGCACATCGCCGAAATTCGTGAAGCCCTCGCCCCCCACCGAGTCACCCGAGGCGTCAACGCCGGTCTTGACGTCGAGGCCCGTGAGATCACGGATAGCATAGGCGTACTCGCCGCTGGTGAGCCGCCGCACCGTCACGTGACCTGGCTCCCCGCCATGGAGGCGTTCGTAAGCCTGCAAGGTGGAGCGCACCCACGCCGCCGCGGCCTTGCGCTCGGCTACGCTGGGCTGACGCTTGGCTTCCTTCGGCGGCATCTCGCCCTTGTCGAGCATCTCCACAACTTTTTCCCAAGCCTCGGCGTGCGGGCCGACCGACGCCTGCGCAGCAAGCCGCTCGAAGTTGAAGTGCCCCTTGGCTTTGGTCTCGCCGTGGCAGTCAAAGCAGAACTGCCGGAAAAACTGCGGCGGCGCGTCCCCGCTGGGATGACTCATGGCAGGGGTGTTGGCCGTGGCAAGCAGCAGCAGCAGAGCCATGCAGCGGGTCAATTTTCCGGCGGGACTGAGGAGAATGCCCAGCATAGCGAGGTTAAGGCCATCATCCCGATCCCCGGCGGAAGAGTCAATCCTGTGTGAGCAGGCAAGAGTTCAACGGGCGCATTCGGATACGGCCGCCTGGATCGCGGCCTTTTAGGCCGCTTCCAGATGGGGATCGGAACAAGCGTTGGGTAGTTCCTTGGTCCTCGAGCCGACGGACGATGAAGCGGCGTAAACGCCGCGCACCAAACTGCACTGTCCTCTGGAGCGCGGGCTTTCTAAGCCGGTACGTGTTTAAAGCGCCTGCGCATCCTGGGGGACTGGAAACGGCTGTAGCGGCGGTCTGCGACCGCCGCCGTGCGCTAAAGCAGCGAGAAAAGCGGCGGTTATAGACCGCCGCTACAGTTGATGCATCGAGGGCAGTGCATCCCTTCTGAACGACTCCAGCGAAACTTTGTAATCGCCCGGCATCATCACGGTTAATTCAGATGAGAGGCCCCCGGGAACGCCGGCATCCGGCCGGAACGCCCTCGGCAGCTCAGCTCAGACGCGCATACGAATTGACAGCCATGAAACTCACTCAAATCCTCCTCACCGCTCTCGTCGCCGTCCATTTTACGGCCGCGCTCCCAATCGCCTTTGGGCAACTCGTCGAATCGCAGTCGTATACAGTGGCGATTCGGCCCGGCTCGAATCTCATCGCCAACCAACTGGGCGCCCATCCCGACGACACCCTTTCGACGATTCTCAAAAACGTCCCCGAAGGTTCGCAGCTCCTGAAATGGGATGAGACATCCCAGACCTTCCACGCGGACTTGTTTGACAGCGTCGCTGGCGGGTGGGTCGACGGCGCGGACCGCTCGCCCTCCACCACGACGCTATTGCCGGGCGAAGCCGCGTTCTTGTCAAATCCCCTGCCTACCTCGTACGACCTTACTTTTGCGGGAGAACCCAATTCCGCGCCGGAGACATTTCCGACGATGCAACCGAATGTGTATTATTTCCGCAGCCGCCAAACGAACGGGCCCGGCGCCTGGGAGACCATCACCGGGCGCGCGCCCGAAGATGGCGCCGTCTTGGTGCGTTGGGATGCCGACGCACAGAGCTACCAGACGAATCACTTTGCCGCCGGCCGTTGGAATCCCTCCGAACCAGTCGTTGACGTCGGCGAAGGGGCCATCGTCGCCCTGGCTGCCCCGTTGTGTATTTGTTTCCCGCCGACCCCGACGTTCCTTGGGTGCCCATCCTACGCGGTTTGTTCCGCTGGAACCACCAACTTCAACTATTCGATTCCGGCGCTGTTACCAAACGGGTGTCCGACGACAATCTCCTGTTCTCCGCCACCGGGCGCGCCATTTCCGGTGGGCACCACGACTGTCACTTGCACGGCCATCACCAGCTGGATCAACGCCTCTGGGCAGTGCCAGTTCACCGTCACCGTGACCGGCAGCGAACCGGGCCCGCCAGCCGTGCTCGAGTGTCCGCCAAAAATTCGGATTTACGCGCAAACGGCTCCGGCAAACATTTTTTACCAACCCACTGCAACCGGCAACATCGGGCCAGTGGTTTGCGTCCCGCCGTCTGGCAGCGCGTTTCCGTTCGGGACCCAGCAGGTGACCTGTTACGCCACCAACGCGTGCGGTTTGATCGCCTCCTGCAGTTTCCCGGTCGCCGTCCGGCCCTTGCCTAAGTGGGTGTTGGAATCAACGCCCGTCGCGCTCGATCCCGGGGTCATCGTTCTGAACGCCAATGGTCTGCTCCAGTGGCCCATCGGAAACGCCAGTTTGACTCGCGAACCCATGTTCGAGTTGCCTGGGATCGGTTCGGTTGGTCCCGGTCCGGTCACTCGCCTGCTCGCGTCGCCTGATCAAAAAAACGCCGGCGTGAATTACTTCGTGGGCGGGGCATCCGAGTTCCGTTTCACCACCGTTCTGGACATGGAAGCGCCCGACGGCGCGACCATTGAGGTGTTTGATCTTGAGGACGGCGAGCGGCCGGCTGTGACGCTGACATTAAACCGCGGCACAAGCGCCTGGGAGTTGAAGTATGGCAACGGCGGCATCGACGCGACGCGGAGTATCCGGAGCTCCGCGGTGAATCCCCGCGGCGAGCTGCTCGGGTCGTTTTTACAATCGTTGCCCGAAGACGCGACCAACACGATGCTTGCGTTGTTCCCCGAAGCCGGCCTCACGAAGTTCCCGGTTACTCTCGTCCTGGAACGATCCAGCGGCTCGCTCCACGTCAGTTTCCCAGGCGAAATCGTCAGCGCCGCCGAACGCGGCACGCGTTCCACGGGTTGGGATGGGCTCATTAAAGCACGTCCTGCCGAAGCACCCATTTCGTGGGACGGTACCATCAACGGTCGTCCGCGCGATGGCAGTCGCGTGTCGTTTATGTCAACGCCGCCGCGTCCCGCCACGAATTCGGTCGTTCGCATCATCGCCACTGGCCTGGCCGATTTGCCCATCCTGGCGGAGGGGATCTCCGCCTTCGACCGGCCGGTCCAGGCCGCTCCCGACGTGGCCTCGCTTCACCGCGGCACACCCGATGCGGACGGCTTGGCGTTTAGCGCCGATGAGGACTCGAGCGGGCCGGGCCTGGACTTGGGTTACAGCGGAAGCATCAGCCTCGCGTTTGGCGTCGTCGACGCGAGTGCGCTGCGAGACGGCCAGGGTATGGGCTTTCATCTGTTGGGCGCTGGTTCCCCGACTGCGCCGGACCTCAAAACCATCCTCAAGTTCAATCTGGCCAGCAGTTCCATCGGCGTTGTCGCGACGGCGGATTTCCAGCCGCTGAACGCCGTCGGCGTCATCCTCGAGTTTTACGATCACGATAAGCTGGTCGCCACCGAGCGATTCGACGGACCCGTCATTCCCGAGACTCACCCGCTGCTACTGGATCGCTGGCCGGAAACGTTCGCGGTGTTGAACACAAACGGGATGTTGCGACTCAGTAGCGCTACCTCGATGAAGTTCGGTTGTTGCACCGGCGACGAACTGCGCGTCATCCCCGTCCTCCCGCCCGAGGCCGCACTGCCCGCCGCGTTTGTCCGGCTGATGGTCAACGCGAGCGAAGGCGTCGAGGCTGTGCTGCGCGACCTGACGCGGGCCGGCGCCTTTCCGCCACCGGTTCTGCAAACAATGCGTTCCAGTGCGGGAATCGGAATCGCGTGGCCGGGTGCCGGTTATCGTCTGCTCAGCGCCGAAACCCTGTCCGGCCCGTGGATCGATCTCGGGCTTTCGGGCCGGGCGACGCTGCAACCCGTCGGCGACGCCCGATACTTCCGGCTCATGAGCGAGTAACGACAAGAACTGAGGTCGCCAGGCTCAAAGCGCCCGTGGCCGCGAGCAGCTGTCGTGGGCATTTGTGCGAGATTCTTTGGCGGCTTCCGAGGATTTGACTCCCGCTCCGTGCGACGCTACAAGCAACTTCGTCAGTCGGACGGTTTTTCACTTCAACACGCAAAACCATGAACCCAGAAGCCATCAAAGTGGCGGAACAAGACGTGGCGCGGTTGCGCGCGTGCTGCGCTTCCATCCAGCAACAACTCGGCACCGTCCTCATCGGCCAGGCGGAAGTCGTGCGCCTGCTGCTCACCGGACTCATGTCCGGCGGCCACATGCTCGTCATCGGCGTACCTGGCCTGGCGAAGACGATGATGGTGAAGGCGCTCTCCGACTTGCTGGGCTGGGACTTCCGTCGCATCCAATTCACGCCTGACCTGATGCCGGCCGACATTACCGGCACGGAGATTCTTCAAGCGGACGAAGGCGGACAGCGACGTGACCTCGTGTTCCGCCGTGGACCGATTTTCGCCAACCTCATCCTCGCCGACGAAATCAACCGCACCCCGCCCAAGACGCAGGCCGCGCTGCTCGAAGCGATGCAGGAGCTGGCCGTCACGGTGAGCGGCAAGACCTATCACATGGAACCGCCGTTCATCGTCGTGGCGACGCAGAATCCCATCGAGCAGGAAGGCACTTACCCGTTGCCCGAGGCGCAGCTCGACCGCTTCATGTTGAGCATCCATGTCGGCTATCCGTCGCGCGCCGACGAAGTGGATATCGCAGCGCTTCCCATCCGCGCGAAATCCAGCGGCCTCACGCCGCTGGCCAGGCGTGAGGAGTTCAGCGGGTTCATCGCCATCATCGACCAGATGCCCGTCAGCCGACACGTCCTCGAAGCTGCGGTCGCCATTACCACGGCCAGCCGCCCGAAGGACAAGGGCGCCAGCGAGTACGTGAAACGCTATGTCGCCTGGGGCGCTGGCCCGCGCGCCACGCAACATCTCGTCACCGCCGCCAAGGCCAGCGCGTTGCTTGACGGCCGTCCCACTCCCGAAGTCAGCGACCTCCAGCGCATGGCCGTGCCCGTTCTTCGCCACCGCCTCGTCGCCAACTACAATGCGCTCGGCGAAGGCATTGAGAGCGACGCGATCGTGCAACACCTCGTCAAAACTGCGTTGAAATGAGGCGCCATGCCTTCGCCCCAACATCGGTTCCTGGACCTTGCCGCGATGGAGGCGTTGCGCCATGTCCGCCTCAGCCCGCGCGGCGCGGCGGAAGGCACTTTCGCCGGCCCGCACAAATCACACTACCGCGGCACTGCCGTTGAATTCGCTGATTACCGGGAGTATTCCCCGGGGGATGACATTCGCCTCGTGGACTGGAAAGTTTTCGCCCGCACCGATCGCCACTATGTCCGTCTTTACGACGCCGAGCGCAATCTCCTCACCTACCTCGTCGTGGACAAAAGCGCCTCGATGGACTTCGCCGGCTCCGCGGAGAAGACGCCGGGCAAACTCGAACATGCTGCCCGCCTTGCCGCCGCGCTCGGCTACCTCGTCATCCGCGAAGGGGACGAAATTGGCCTCTCTCTCGCCGACGAAAAGCTCCACGACCATCTGCCCGCCGGCGCGTCGTTTACCCACCTGAACCGCGTGCTCGAATCCCTCGGCCGCGCGAAAGCCGGAGGCCGCACCGACCTTGGCGCGTGCCTCGATCAGGTATTCACGCGCACAAAACGCCGCGGTGTCCTCGCCGTCCTGAGTGACTTCCTGGACACCGGCGAAGGCTTCTGGAAGAGCATCGATCTCTTCCGGCGTTCGCGTTTCGACGTGATGCTCTTCCACGTGGCCCACCCGGAGGAACTGGATTTGCCCGCCGTCGCCGCCGCGCGCTTCATCGAGACGGAAGGGAGCGGCTCCTTCAACGCCGAACCGGACGCCATTCGCGCGCTTTACCGCCAGCGCTTCGACGCGCACCTCAACGAAATCCAGGGCCACTGCCAGGCCCGGGGCTGCGACTGGTTCCTCGCCCGGACGAGCGACAACCCCTACGCGTTTCTAAGGCACTGCTTTTTGGAGCGCGAGCAGAGATGAAATCCGAAATCTTCGGAACTACCCCATGACCTGGCTCGGCTTCACCAATCCGTGGCTCCTCTTCGGCCTCTTTGCCGCGGGCTTGCCGGTGCTCATCCACTTCCTCACCCGTGCCCGGCCTCGCCGCATCGCGTTTCCGCCATTCCGATTCCTCCTCGAAGCCTGCGCGGGGCAACAATCCCTCCATCGCCTCCGTACGATCATTCTCCTCACGCTCCGCACGCTCGCCGTCCTCGCCCTCGCCCTCCTGTTCACGCGCCCTTTCCTCAAACCCACCGGCGCCGCCACTGCCGCCGAGTCCACCAAACGCGTCGCGCTCGTCCTCGACGCCTCGCTCTCGCTGCGCGCCGTGCAGCGCGGTGTCCCGCTCTTTGCCCGCGCGCAAGCCGAGGCCGCCGATGTCCTCCGCGCGCTCGAATCCGGCAGCGAAGCCGCCGTCATCCTCGTCGGCGCCACGCCCCGCGCACTATTGCCCGCGCTGTCCCGCAATATTCCCGCGCTCCACGAGGAACTCATCAGGACCACTGCGACCCACGAACTCGGCGATCCCGCCGCGGCCCTTGCTCTCGCCCAAAAACTGCTCGGCGGATCCGGCACAATTTACGTCTTCAGCGATTTTCAGCAGAGCAACTGGCAGGCGGTGAAGGAACTTCCCGGCGGTATCGTGACGCGCCTGCGTCCCGTCACCACGGTTTCGATTGACAATGTTGCCCTCACCGCCGTGCGCCTCGCGCCCGCCGAGCCGGTGACCGGCGAAGCCACGGAAGTCCTCTGCACCGTCTTCAATTCCACGGCGCGTCCTCGCCAGGAAACCGTGCGTCTCGAACTGGCCGACCTCACCCAGGAAGCCCGTGTCACCGTCGCGCCGTTCAGCACCGCCGACGCCGCGTTGAACGTCACCTTCACTCGACCGGGGCCCGTCACCGGGCGGGCCACTCTCCAACCGGATGACTTTCCCGACGACAACAGCCGGCACCTCGCTGTGACCGTGCAGAAGGCGCTGCAAGTCCTGCTGGTCAGCGACGCCGATGCGAACGACCAGAAGAGCGCCGCGTGGTTCGTGGCCCGCGCCCTTGCCCCCTCGCCCGCCGCCGCTCCCGGCTTTACTCTCGTTCGCCGCCACAGCGCCGACGCCGACCGCGGCATCCTCGAAACCGCCGACGTCTTCGTTCTGGTCAGCCCGGCGCAGCTTGCCGGCGAAGCCATCGAGATTCTCCAGCGCCGCGTGCAGGACGGCGCGCGATGCATCGCTTTCCTCGACGGTCCCACGGCGCCGGCACTGATGCCGCCAGCCCTGGCCGCGCCCATTCAACTCCAGCTCATCGTGACGAGCGACCCGGGCGACGCACTCGTCGCCGGTCCGCGTAAACTTTTCGCCGACACCGACAGCACCGACTTTTCCACGCTGCGCATCCGCCGACATTACCAGACGCAGACCCTCGAAGGCCGCGCCAACGAAGTTCTTCTGGCCTACCCTGACAACTCCGCCGCGCTCACCCTGAGCACGGTCGGCAAGGGATCCGCCGTCTTCGCGAACATCCCGCTTACGCCTGACGGCGGCGATCTCATCGGCAGCCCGATGTTTCCGGCGCTGCTGCACGAACTCCTGCGCTCGCTCCGCCGCAGTACCGATGAGCGCACCATCACGCCTGGCAACGCCTGGACCCTCGACGTTCCGACGGTCGGGGACAACGAAGTAAAAATTACTGACCCCGACGGCAAGCCCGTCGAGACGAAGGTCGTGTCGAGCGGCCGCATCACCCGCCTTTTGCTCCCCATGGCACGCACGCCCGGCGCATACACCGCAAAACAAGGCGACCAAATTGTCGCCACCGCCTCCGTGAATGTCGATCCCCGCGAAAGCGACACCCGCCTCCTTGCGGTGGAAAGCCTCAAGCCCGGTCCCGGCGCACTCGTCAGCGTCGTTCGCGATGAAGAAGATTTGCTCCTAGCCGGGAAGACGCGCCCACTCTGGCCCGCTCTGGCCGCTACCGCAGCGCTGATGCTCGCACTGGAGATGATCCTCCTTTCCTTCTGGCGCAGCGGCAGTAGCCAACGCAAGGAAGCGCAAGCTCCCCTCCGGCCCGCATCGACGCGCTCGGCACCGTCCTCCGCAAGCGCGGCCACAACCTTTGCAGAAGTCTCCAAATGACTTGGCTCTACACTCCGCCCTGGCACACCCGCGTTATCGTGGCTGTGGCAGTGGTTTTGCTCGCGTTGGCGCTTATGCGCTGGTGGCGGGAGCGACGGGGCGGCGCGCTCGTCACGTTGCGGGTGTTGCTGGTCGGCGCTTTGCTTTGGGTGGCACTCAATCCGCAGGCCCTCCTCCAGCGCGAGCGCACAGGTAAGCCGAAGCTTGCCATCCTTATCGACACGTCTGCTTCCATGCGCACACGCGACGTGGACAACAGCGCGCGCCTCGCCGCCGCCCTGCGCGTGCTCACCAACTCCTCCACGGTCGCCGGCCTGGAGAAGGAATTCGTCCTCGATCTTCGTCGCTTCGACCGCGACCTCGCGCCCGCCGACCTGCCCAAACTTTCCGCGTCCGACGCCGCCAGTGGTGATGCTTCCGACATCGCCTCGGCCGTCATGTCGGTCGTCTCCGAACTGGGCGATGCGCCGGCGCAAGCCGGCGTGCTTCTCATCTCTGATGGCCGCGCCACGACGCCGAATACCCTCGACGCCGCTCAACTTGCCCTCGCCCGCAGCGTCCCACTCTGGACGTGGACGCTCGGCGGCCCTGTCGCGAAGCACGACCTGTGGATTGAAACGGCTTCCTCCGAGGCCCTTGCTTTCAGCGGTGCCGAAGTTGAACTTAACGCCACGCTGCGCGCCACCGGCTACCCGAATCGGAGTTTCAAAGTCGAACTGCTCCGTGATGACAAAGTCATTGAGAGTCGCGAGGTCATCCCCGATACGAACGGCACCGCGCGCGTCTCGCTAAAAGTAAAAGCGCCCGACGCGGGAGAACAACGCTACGTCTTCCGTGTCCCGCCACAGCCCGAAGAAGGGGACACGGCGAACAACGATCGGGCCGTGTTCCTCCGCAGCGTCGGCGACAAGGTCCGCGTGCTCGTGGCCGAGGGCCAGCCGCACTGGGATACGAAGTTTCTCGTGCAGGGACTCAAACGCGATCCGAACGTGGATCTCACCGCCGTCTATCGCCTTAACGCCCAACGCCACGTCGCCATTATCTCCAGCACGGGCGCCGAGACGCGCGTTGAACACGATCTTTTCCCGCGCACCGCCGAGGCGATGAATGCTTTCGATGTGATCGTGCTCGGCCGCGGCGCAGAAGCCTTCTTCGACAACACGACCGAGGACCTGCTCACGGACTTCACAGCGAAACGGGGCGGCAGTGTCGTCTTCGCGCGCGGCAAGCCATACGGCGGGCGTTTTCAGCCACTGGCAAAATTCGAGCCGGTGGCGTGGGGTAGCGGCAGCACGCCCAGCGTCAAGCTCAAGCCCACCGAAGCCGGCCGCGACAATCCGATCTTCGACCTCGGAACGGCCGGCACGCTCGACGAACTTCTTGAACGCCTCCCTGCCCTCGACCACGCCAGCATCACGCTCGGCGAAAAACCGCTTGCCGTCTCGCTGGCCACCGCCGCCGACAAGAGCGATGGCCCGGTGCTCGTCGCCTATCAACGTTACGGCCAGGGCAAAGCGCTCAGCCTGAACGCCAGCGGGCTTTGGCGGTGGGCCTTCCGCGAGTCGGGCCAGGAGGAGAGCGAAGTCGCCTATCGTCGATTCTGGATCTCGCTGCTCCAATGGCTTCTCAGCGGCAGCCAGTTTCTCCCCGGCTCCGAGGTTGCGCTCACCAGCGCGCGCCGATACTACACCAGCGAGCAACCGATGCAGTTCCTCATTTCCACGCGAAATCTAGACGCCTTGAGCTACCAACCCAAGCTGGTCATCGAAGGCACTGGCCACACCATCGAAGTGGACCCGCGCGCCCGGGGCGGCAACTTCGTCGCCGAGGCCGGTCCCTTCGCGCCCGGCACTTACCGCGTCACGTTGAAGAACAATGTGGGCAAACCCGCCGAGTTGTCGCAGAGCGTCGAGGTCTTGAGCGCGTCCGTGGAAAAGCGCGATCTCAGCGCCGACGCGGAAACGATGCGCCGGCTGGCTCAGGTTTCGGGCGGACAAACTCTGGCCGCAAACGACATTGCGCGCATGCCCTCGATCGTGCAGCGTTGGGAAGCCGCGCGCCAGTTGGCCCATCGCCAGCGCCCGGTGTGGGATCGCTGGTGGGTGCTGGCCGCGATGTTCGCGCTGCTTGGGGCAGAATGGTGGCTGCGGCGCAGGGAAGGACTGTTGTGAACGACCAATACCAGATAACCAAGACCGGGCATCCCGGAACGCCGCGACGCTTGCACCTGTTCAACCTCTTGTGAACATCCCCGTCCTCTCCCACCTCCGCCGGCGGGTTGCTGCGTGGCTGGCGCTGCGCGGGGCGCTGCTTTTGCTGGCCGCCGTTGCGACGGCGGCCCTGGCATTCCTGCTGGGTGACGCCGCGCTGGATTTTTCGGACGGGGCACGCGTCGCGACGCCGTGGTTGCTTGGAGTAATCGCGCTGGTCGTCCTGATTCTCGCCGTGACTCCGTTTCGACGGCTGGGTGACATCCGCGTGGCCCGTCTCTTCGAGCGGCACGAGCCGGCGCTCGGTGACCGCCTGACCAATGCCGTCCAACTCGGACAACGTTCCACCGACGAGGCCGTCGGGGAATTCCTCCGGCGTGAGGCAGTGGAACTCGGCCGGCGCACGGCGGCGGGCGTGAAGGTTTGGCCGGTGGTGCGGCGCGGCGTGGCCATCGCGGCGGGCGGTGCTGGTGTGGCGGTAATCGCGTGGGTCCTATTCGTCACTCAAGGCGGCGATGTGCTTCAAACCGTGCTCCCGCGCTTCCTCGATCCGCGCGGGGATCATCCCCCGTTCAGCCGGTTGAGAATTGAAGTCACTCCAAAGCAAGGTGAAGTGCTCTATGGCGGGCAGTTCGAGATCAAGGCCAGTGCGAGCGGACGGCTGGTGGACAAGCTCTGGCTCGTGGCCAGGTCCGGTGGGAACGCCTCGCCGTCGCGCACAATAATGTTCCTCGCCCCGGACAAGTCGTTCTTCCAGACGCTCGCCAACCTGCGCGAACCGACCGAATACTTCGTCACCGACGGGCAGGCCCGAAGCAAGCGCTTCCCCATCCGCATCCGCTTCACGCCGCAGATCACAATGGTCGAATTGACGGCGGAGTTTCCGAGTTACACGGGAAAGCCGACGAAGACCGGGAAGCTCGCCGAAGAACCGCAGGCACTGCCCGCCGACACGCGCCTCAGCTTCCGCCTCGCAAGCAATCGTCCGCTTAAAGACGGACGGCTCTCGTTGACACCAGTGCTTGGAGGAAAGCCAGTCGCAGTCACCCTGAAATCGGAGGCGACGAACAACATCGTCTTCGGCTCTTTCACCCTTACCGCGCCGACGCTCTTCACTCTTTCCGTCCGCGACGTGGACGGACTCGAGTGCGCCGAACCAAAGCGCGGCCAGTTCAACATCTTGCCTGACCAGCGTCCGCGCATTGCCGTGCTGGAACCGGGCCGCGATGCCGTCGCCACACCCAACATCAAGATTCCCGTAAAAGTGCAGGCCGAGGACGACTTCGGCGTGACGCGCGTGGTGTGGTTGCGCGGGCACAACCGATCCATCGAACGGCCGTTCGGGATGAAACTCGCGCTGCAAGGCGGGCCGCAGAAAGTCGAGTCGAGCGGCGCGTTCGACATGGGCCAGCTCGGCGTGCGCCCCGGCGATGTCATCGAGTACTTCTTCGAAGCCGCCGACAACGACCCAAGAGGGCCGAACATCGCCTTCACCAAACCCTACCGGCTCGAAATCATTTCCGAGGAGCAATACAAACAGGTGCTCATGCGAATGGCGGCGAAGAAGGCGCTGTTCGAGCCTTACTTCAAGCTCGGCAACTGGCTCCGCCGTCTGGCCGAACGCGCCCGCGCAGCCGAGCGCAAAGCCGCCAACGCCCAGACGGACGCCGAAGGCGAGGCCGCGCAGAAGGAAGCGCAGGAACTCGCAAAAGAGATCGAGGAATACGAGAAGGCGCTCGCCAAACTGATGAACAGTCCGGCGATGTTCGACGTGGAACAGGAGTTTCGGGACACGCTTTCGCAGCAGCAATCGCAGATTGGCGACGTCAAGAAGAAAGCCGCCAGCGCCGCCCGCAAGCCGTCCGGTGTGCAGGACTTTAAGGACCTGGCGAAGCAACTTTCTGAGATGTCGAAGCGCGAGCAGGAGGAGGTCGGCCAGCCTGCGCAGCAGTTGGCCGAAGTCGCCCGCCTGTTGGCCAAGTCCGACGAGTTCGTGCGCATCGCCCGCGCGCAGGCGACCGTCGCGCAAATGCTCCGCCGTTTTGCCGACCGGCAGGACGCGCTCCCCCGCACCGAGCAGGTCGAGATCGAGGAGTTGAAGGAACAAGAGAAGAGAACCACCGCCGCCCTCAAGCGTTACGCCGAGACGCTGCCGGAGCTTCTCGCCAAAGTTCCGAACGACGTCCAATACGCCGCACTGCGCGACGACGTGGAGAAATTCCTCAAGGCACTCGCCGAAACGAAAGCGGAGGAGGACATCAACATCGTCGTGCAGAGCCTGCATGAAAAGGACAACATGACCGGCTATGCCTTCGCGCAGCTCGCCGCCGACAAGCTGGACAAATTGGTCGGCAAGTGCCAGGGCCTTCCGAATCAGGGCAAGCAGTGCATGACGGCGCGGTTCCAGCCGAAGATTTCCAAGGCCGGCAGTTCGCTCGGCCAAATCCTGGCTGCAATGGGCGCGAACAGCGGCGACGGCGACGGCGGCCAGGACGGCTACGGTTTGTTCAACGACGACGTGGGCCTTTACGGTCCAAATATGGAGCTGGCCGGCGAACAATCCGGGGGCAAACGTGATGAAAATGGCGAGGGTTCCGGCCGCGGCCAACGCATCGCCTCCACCCCCGGCGACCCCAACGACCCTAGCCTCGCCCCGGCCGGCGCGCCCGGCCGCGTGCGCCTGCAGCCGGATGCGAAATTCCCTCTTAAGTACCGGGACATTGTCGGCGAGTACTTCAAATCCATCGCCGAGACGGCGACCGAA
Source organism: Verrucomicrobiia bacterium (assembly GCA_035577805.1). Lineage (GTDB taxonomy): Bacteria > Verrucomicrobiota > Verrucomicrobiia > Limisphaerales > JADJPG01 > DATLUX01. The sequence continues at coordinate 31,767 of DATLUX010000126.1, read as the reverse complement.
GAAGGAGAGAAACGATGAAGACAATTCCAAGACAGCAGCCGCCCGGGGCAAGGGAACCTCAAAGCCCGACGCTCAATGCTCTGAAGAAGCATCGGCCAAACCCCAGGGCCAAACCCATCGGGCTCTCGTCGAAATGGGTGCGGACGCGGGAGGATTCGCTGGAACTGGGCAGTTGGAGCTTCTTCGGACCGATCAGCCCGTTGCTCGTCGGCGCGCTGCTGGCGCTCTGGTTCGTTCGGGTTCCGGCGGGGGCGGCGGATGCGCTGGCGGGCAGCAGCGACCTCGTGGAGTGTGCCAACCTCATTTACGCCGGCACGAAAAGCTCCGTCTGCTTCAGCGAGGAATTCCTCTCCGCCGTCGCGGCGGAAACAAGCATCTGCACGGCGCGCAAGTTCAAGCCGGTGAAGCTCGCGGAGAAGGAGGTCTTCAAGTTCCCCTTCGCCGTGATGACAGGCGAAGGCGCGTTCTCGCTCACTGAGGACGAGCGCAAGAACCTCAAGGCGTACCTGGAGAAAGGCGGCTTCCTCCTGGCCAGCGCGGGTTGTAGCAGCAAGGAATGGAGCGACTCGTTCAAGCGCGAGATCGAGGCCGTCTTCCCCGAGCGCAAGCTCTCCGAGGTCTCGATGGAGCATCCCATCTTCCGCACCGTTTATGACGTGAAGCGCCTCGACACGAAGAGCGTCGTCGACGCGAAGCTTTTTGGCGTCACCGCGGGCGGCAAATTGGTCATGATCTTCACGCCGGACGGTCTCAACGACACCGGCACGATGCACGGCTGCTGCTGTTGCGGCGGCAACGAAATCAAGAACGCGCAGAAGGTGAATGCAAACATCCTGGGGTATGCCCTTTTGCAGTAACATCCCGGGATCGCGCCCGCGAGGTTCGGATCCAGGATTTAGGATTTACGATTTACGCGCCATCGTGGTTGCCATTGCGATCGCTGTATCAACAGCGCACGGAGTTGCAGAGCCACCGCCGCCCAAGCCCACTTTCCACTCCACTCTCGCGGCCGCCTCCGAGGTTGCTGCCGCCGACCAATCCCTCGTTCTGCTCGACTTCAGCGCTGAATGGTGCGGTCCATGCAAGGCGATGAAGAAAAATACGTTTCCGGCGAAGGAATTCGTCGAGGGCGCCGGCGCCGTGCGAATCGCGGTGGTGGACATCGACGCGAACCAGAAGATGGCCCAGTCGTTCAACGTCTCCGCCATCCCGGCCCTCGCGCTGCTCACGCCAGACGGCAAAATCGTCTCCCGCCACACCGGTTACATGGACGCGTCGGCGCTTGTCGCCTGGATCAAAGACGGTCGCGAGCGCGTGCAGCGCGGCGAGTGGGAAGGCACTGCGCCCGGCTCAAAGCTTGGCGAGTTCACGAGGAAGGCCGCGACCGACGGCCTTGACACCAATGACTTCAAGCGCCTCGTCGCGATGCTCGGCGATCCGGATCCATCCGAGCGCGTCAGCGTCACCAAATTCCTCACCGCACAGCGCGAAGCCGCCGTGCCGTGGCTCATCGACGCGGTGGCCGATCCGTATCTCGGCGTGCGCGTCAGCGCCAGTGACCTGCTCCAGCGCATGGCGACCAACGCCCCTTTCATCGACCCGTGGCAATCGCCCGCCGAACTCGGGGAGACGGTCACAGTTCTGAAGAAGTGGTGGGCCGGCACCGGCAAACTCCCGCCGCCTACCGCGCCTCGCGCGGTCGATGCGACGACCGCCGCCTCCATCCAGGCGTCCATTGACTCGCTCAAATCCGGCGATGGCGCCAGGCGCACGGAAGCGATGTCCGCGCTCGTTGGCCACGGGTTGGAGGCGTTGCCGTCATTGCGCGCGGCCATCAAACGCTACGACCGCGAGAACCCGCGTCTTCTCGCCCTCCTGGAAGACATCCGCTGGGCGATCCTCGTGCCCGACGCCGTGGACCGCCGGGTTGGTGGCGTCCGCCTGCCACTCGCGCGCTGGTCGAGTACGGAGCGTCAGGACGCCGCCACCCGCCTTGGCCGCGCCGGACGCGACGCCGTCCCCGCGCTCGCCGAACTCGCGAACGACGCCGACCCCCTCGTGGTCGAGAACGCCGTCCGCGCGTTGGCCGGCATTGGCGGCCAGGACGTGATCCCGGCGATGGCGGCGTTGCTCAAGGCGCAGGACGCCAACCTTCGCATGACCGCCGCGCAGGCGCTCGGCAAGACGAAGAACGCCGAGGCCACCGCGCCGTTGCTCGGCGTCGTCAATGACGACAATGAAATTGTCGCTTGCACGGCGCTCATGGCATTGAACGAAGTTCACGGCAAGGAAGACGCCTTCAACCCGTCCCCTGGCGCGAAAGAAACGCTGACCACCAACCTCGTCGTGGCGTTGGGCCAGTGCCTCGCCGACCCGCGCTGGCGCGTGCGCGCGGCGGCGGCGGAAGTCGCCGGCAAACTGCGGGTGAACCAGCTCTCGACCAACCTCACGATGCTGTTGACTGACCCCGATGCGTTCGTGGTGAAGAACACGCTGGTTGCGCTGGGCTCGCTCAGCGAGCGGCCGAAGCCCGCACAACTCGCGGAATTGGCAAACCGGCTCCCAGCCCTGCGCGGCGAGGCCGTCGAGATGCTCGCGCAATCTGAGTCGGACGAAACGGTGGCAATTGTGCAGTCGATGTATGACGGTGGCGACTCTCAGGCACGGCTCACGATCCTCAAGGCGCTGGCGCGCATCGAACCGCCCAACGCCAACAACCAAACGAACGACGCCTGGATGCCGCTCATCACAAAGACGGCGGTGGCAAAAGAGCCGCGTCTGCGCCAGGCCGCCGCGGAGTTGATCGGGCGCCGCCCACCCAAACTGGCGGCGCCGATGATCAGCCCATTGCTGGCGGACGACGATAACGACGTGCGCGAGACGGCGGCAGAGATTGCGCTGAGCATCATGGCCGGCGAGCGGCGCGTGGCGTCGAAGTACGGCATCAACCGTTACGCGACTGACATGGAGGACGGCTCGCCGTCCCGCGGCGGTAAAACGAACAAGCCTCCCGTGTCCGCCGAACAACTCGCATCGTGGCACGAGGCGCTTGCCAAAAAAACTGGTGGAAATCCCGGCCTGGGCGTGGCCGCGGCACTGTTTGCCACCGGCGATGGCAAAAAAGACCTCCCGCTCCTCGCCTCGGCTTTGGAAAAGCTGGATGAAAAGGGCGTGCGCCGATTGGCCACGTCGCCGGCACTCGGCCTGATTCTCGCAAAGCTGCCGTGGCCGGAAGGCAAGGCGGTCGTCGAAAACTTTTGCGCGACACCGGCATTATTCGCGCTCGCGACGGTCGAGAGCGAAAAAGCGTCGGCACCCGTCATGGAGTTCCTGCGCGAACCGGCGCGTTTCCGCGCGACGGTTGAACGCGCGGCGAACGACGATTTGAAAGGGATGCTGCAGCTGTTGCTTGGCGGCAGCAGCGCCGTCTATGGCACTCCGCGCAAGACGTGGTCCTTGCTGGGCGACGCGGAGAAGAACAAGCCGCTGGTGAGGGCGCTGCTCGAATCGACGAACGCGGCGTGGCGAGGCGCGGCGATTTACGCGATGGGGCGCTGGCCGGACGGTGCCGACACAAACGTTTTTGAAAAAGCATTGCTCGAAACGAACGGCTGGGTGCGCGGCACCGCGGCGCAGGCGCTGGCGCGGATGCTCAAGGATCGTCCGGCGCTCGAAGCCAGGCTCGGCCCATTGATTGCCGACGAGCACGGTTACCCGCGCCGCGTCGCGGCGCTGGCCTTGCTCCAACCAGAGATTCGCCAGGCGGCCGGTTTGCAATGGGAGTTCGAATACTTCCGCTATGAAGAGATGCAGACCGGGCGCATCGAAGGTTACAGCGTGAACGAAGCGCGCCCGTTGGCCCCGCTTGAAACGAAGCCCGCTTACCTGGAGTCCGCGCGCAAATGGATCAAGGCGACGAACGCGGAAATGATTACGCCGTTCGCGCTCTTGCTCGCGCAGCACGGCGAATTGGACGGCGTGGAGCGGCTGATCGAAATCCGCGGCGAGTTGTCGGAAAGCAAAGGGATGATCCTTCCCGACCCGCTCCTCACAGCCATCGCGCTGACGCAGAATCCGAAATACCTCCCGCTTCTGCGCAGCCTTATGGAATCGACGCGCAACGACTACGAGTTGCGCAAGGTGCTGCGCGCCCTCAAGGGCATGACCGGACCCGAGGCGCGCCAGTTGCGCGTGGACGTGAATAAGCGGATACGGACGGCGGGGCCGGGAATGAGCATGGACTGAAGCTGGAAACGTTGCATCGCCAAACCGGCTCTCGCTCCACGGTTCAACGGTTCGCGATTTGGCGAGGCAACGTTTCAACGAACGAGAAATGGACAACATGCAACGTATTTGGAAATGGAGTTGGATAGCGGTGCTGGCCGTCGCACTCTGCGGCTGCTTCAAGACGAAAGACGAACTCACGGTCAACGCCGACGGCTCCGGCTCGGTGCGCATCGAGACGCGCGTGCTCGTGCCGGCCGGCATGCTGGGCGCGCTCGGCTTCGGTCGGGGGATGGGCGGCGAAGACACCCCGCCGATCTATCCGCCGCTGAGCGAAGATGAGGCAAAGCGATTCTTCCCGCCGAAGCACTTCACGGTCACGGCTAACGAGGAAGCAGCCGACGACGGTTCGTCACTGGTCATCAGCGCAACGTTCAAGGACGTGAATGCGCTGTTGGCCAGCCCCTACGCCAAGGCGCACGGGCTTTCATTCACAATCACCAACGGCGCGCTGTCGTTTAAGGCACTGCTCGGGATCGAGGCCGCGGCGCGATTGGCGGAAATGAAGGACGGCGACATGGGGCCGCTCGGCGCGCAAATGCCGGGTCTGGACGAGTTGCAGAAAAAGAAGGACGAAATGCGCGCGGAGTTCCGCGTGACGCTGCCCAGCGCGGCAGTTTCCGCGACGGCCGGCGGAACGCGCGACAGCAAAACTGTGACGTGGATAGCGGATCGATCGAAGCAGACAAACGCCGCGGAGTTCGCGCGGCAGGCCGGCATGGTGCTGGAAGCCAGTTGTCCTGTGGACGGTTTGAAGTTTTCCCCGCGCGGGCCGCCCCGGCTGTCCATGCTGTCGTTTGCGGACGCGCCGGCGGGTGTCATCACCAGCGGCGGCGCGCTGGACACAAACAAGATCTCAGCGGCGGCAAAGTTCGTGCCGTGTGCGCTGCGAGTCACGCGCACGCTGGACTTGAGTGGCGAAGGCGGCGCGGGCCAGAATCAGGCGCAATTGGTCGGCACAGTCACGCTGCCGCGCGAACTGGCGCCGCAGAAATGGGACCCGGTGAAAATCGACGAAGTGGTGGACGCGAATGGAACGAGCCTGAAGCTGCCGCAGGATAACGATGAGTTTGGCGGCGCGAGGTTTTCCGGCAGGCATCCTGGCGGAGTCATCGACGTAGAAGCCGAAGATGGGGAAGAAAAAGAAAAAGAGGATGCCATCCATCGCCACCTGGTCACCCTGACTTTCCAGCCGCCGGACTGGAAGGTGAAGGATATCGCCCGCATCAAGGGAAGCATCTCCCTCCAATATTTCTCCGGCTCACAGATGGTGAAGGTTTCCAACGCCATACCGGCGAACTGGATCCGCGAGATGAAAAACGAGAGGGACTTCAACTTTGAACCGGTGGGACAGTCGATCAGCGACCCGAAACTTGCGGAACTCGGATTGGCGTTGAAACTCACCATGGGCGTGTCACAAGGCCCATTCACGTCGCTCATCTTCGACACTTCGGGCACCAGGGCAACGATGACCGACGCGCAGATTTATGACGCGCAAGGACGGCCATGGCCGACGTTTTTCATGCGACAAGGCTTCGGCGGCGAGGACTCGATGATGGTGATGGTCGCCGGCAAACCGAAGCCCCCGCTATCTCTCGCGCTGGTGGCCAGCGGCGCAGGCGCGAGCGTGACCGTGCCGATCCTGGTCGAGAAGGTATCCGTGGGGACAAGGTAGAAAGGAACAATGCCATGACAACATTACGCTGCGCCGTCCGTCGCGACTCGAAACGCGGAACGCCGCACGCCGATGCGACGCGATTCGACGTCAGCAACGTGCAGCATTGGAGTGCAGCGCTCCGGGGAGGCTTCGTTTTCCATTCGTCATTCGTCATTCCGTTTTCCGTCGCGCTGTTTGTGGCCTTCCTGGCTCTGCCCGCGGCGGCCAACGAATCCCGAACCACGCTTACTCTTAATGCGGACGGAAGCTGCGTTGTCCGCACTGAATTGGCACAGCCTCGACTAACGGTCGAACAGCAGGTGCGGATGCAGGAGCAGATGAAGAAGATGCAGGAAGGCGACGACGAGGACGAACGCGTCCTTCCCCCGGCGCCGGCCCAACAGGATTCGAAGCCCTACTCGGACGAAGAACTCGCAAAGAAATTCCGAGAGATCACCGAGGAACGCCAGGAGCAGATGTTTCAGATGGGCGAGACGAAGCTCCAATCCATCGACGTGAACAGCAACATGGTCCGGGTGGTATCGACGCAAACTTTCCCCTCGCTGGAAGAGTTGCTCAAGAATCCCTACGCGCTGTGGGGCCAGTCGGGCCTGGCGTTCGAGAGCCTGCGTTTCGAGAAGGCGGATAATAGCAACCTACGCCTCACACTTGCGCCGTATTCTGGCAACGCGCGTTGGACGAAGAACGCGAAGCAGATGTGGAAAGCGTCGAAAGTCAACGCCGAGATCCGCTTCGTGCTGCCCGGGAAAGTGCTGTCGAGCGGCCTCCCGCAGACTGAGGGCAATGCGACCTGGCTCACCATCGACGCCAAGAGGGACGAGACGCTCGCCGCCGCCTCCAAGCTTTACGACGCTCCCACCGTCATCACCGCCGAACTCGGCGGCTTGAAGATCGACGGGCCGCTTGACTCGAAGACCCTGCAGCGGCAGTCCGGACGGCGTGTCGGCGGTGAGCCGGAGTTGCCGATCACCGACGCCGGGCCCGGCTTCGCTGCGGAAGCGATGAGCGTGACTGTCACGACGCTGCATTGGTTCCCTGACGGGCAGAAACATCTTAAGAACGCCTCCTCGGCCTTCGGCCATCAGCCCACCGGCGCAGTGGTGCAGGCAAAGCTGTTCGCGCCGAAAGGCCGCACGTTGCAATCCGTCACTGGCGTGCGCGTGCTCACTGCGGTGGACGACAAGGGCCGGCCCATCGCTGACGCGAAGGCCGATGAGGATTCGACCGAGTCGGTGGCCTATTCCTCTGGTGGCCGTAGTCAGGCGAATTCGATGCAGGTTCAGCTCCGTCTCCCGCTCCCCGCCGCCGACGCACAGAGCATCGAACAGCTCGACGCCGAAGCCATCGCGCTCACCGCCGGCAACTGGAAGGAAATGACCGTTCCCAATGTCTCCGCCAATAGCACCAACGACGTGGACCTTGCCAACGTGCTGCCCGGCGCAAAACTCGCGATCACAAAAGTCACGTCGAAGAATCGACAAACGAAGGTTCAGGCCCAGTTCAAAGGTCCGCCCGCGATTCGGCAGCTGGAGGTTCAAGCAATGACCAGCGGCCAACGGAACGCGAATTCATGGATGAACGAACGCGGTTTCAAGGCCAAGAATGCCGAATCCACACGGAACTTCACGCTGCAAGCCTACGGCATGAGCGAAGACGGCGAAGCGGTGAGCGGTCCGCTTTCGCTCGTGGTCCGCTTCCCCGAGGACCAGAAGCGAGAGCGGGTCAAGTTCCGTCTGAAGGGGCTGGATTTGTTCTGATGATGAAATGGGAATACAGGACTCTGATGCTCCCGGCTACGGGGCTAGTACTGGGAGGTAAGATTGACGCACAATGCGTTCAAGTGCAGGAATCGGAATCGCGTGGCCGGGTGCCGGTTATCGTCTGCTCAGCGCCGAAACCCTGTCCGGCCCGTGGATCGATCTCGGGCTCTCGGGCCGGGCGACGCTGCAACCCGTCGGCGACGCCCGATACTTCCGGCTCATTAGCGAGTAACGACAAGAACTGAGGTCGCCAGGCTCAAAGCGCCCGTGGCCGCGAGCAGCTGTCGTGGGCATTTATGGGGTGTTTTCATTCCCTTGGCTTCTTGACGTTGCCATCTCCGTTTCAGCAACCACGATTTCCGCAAATGAAGGTGGGAGGCGGGCTTGTGAAGTTCGATTCTTGTTGGAATCAACGCCCGTCGCGCTAGATCCCGAGGAAATTATGGCGGCCACACACGCGTCCGAAAGAAACGAAGGGGTGGGTCGCCATGGATCGGATCCGTGAAATTCAGCAGAACATTCCCGGGCGCGTTCGTGTGGATAGGTGTCCAGTGCTGAAGATCAGTGGACACGTCAATCGTGTAAGCGCCCTCTTCATAGCCGCGCAGCGAGAATTGAAAGTCGCCGCCGCTGAGCAGCACGGGCGACCTCGGATGTGCATTGCACACCAGCGTGCCGTCCGGATTCAGCAGCGCGACGTAATACCGTGGGACACCTGCAACAGATGTGAACCAGCCACACAGGAAAATCTTTTCGTCGGGCCGCACACCGACAAACGTGACTCCCACCGAAGCGGTGGGAAAGTTCTCGTCCACGGATCCATCCGGGTTCAGCCGCGCGAGGCAACTCCGGGCAAGCCCATTCACGCTCTCAAATGAGCCAGCCACCAGCACTTGGCCGTCCGGTTGCAGCGCCATTTTTGTAAACCCGTTGCCGCCGGTGAAATCGTTTGTCGCGATGAAACTCGGGTCCCTGCTCCCATCCGCATTGTACCTGATAACAAGTGTCTTGAATCCTCCCGTAGCAGGCACACAATACGAGCCTCCCACCAGCACCTTGCCGTCGGGCTGCACGGCCATTACCCGCGGCTGAACAGAGCAATACCCGTTCGTCTCCAGATTGAACGTGCGGTCGTGCGACCCATTCGCATTCAATCGAATGACCGTTTGCGACAGTTGAACGCCAAGATATTTCCCGTCCGGCAGCAACGTCAGTTCCGAAAAGGCACCACGCGGCAAAGTCTCGACCACGAACCCAAGATCGACGCTCCCGTCCTGCTCCAGCCGGGCTATCCCCGGGCGTCCAATGCCGTTTACGTTCGTGAACAATCCCGAAATAATAATGCGGCCATCCGGCTGCGGGAGAATCTGCCTGATCAGCCCCTCCGCGTTGCAGCACCTGTCCAGCACGTAGGCATTGAATGTGGGGTCTAACTTTCCTTCGGTTGTAACCCGGAACATCGGTTGATACGTAAGCTGTTGGTTGTCCGCGTTAGTAAGGCATCCGGCCAAAAGGACCTTTCCGTCGCCTTCCACGGCACCATCTGCCCGTTGCGTGCAAACTTCGGAAGACAATTCAAAGGTTTGGTCGAGCGTGTTGTCCGGATTCAGCCGCGCGATCCCCGCGCGCGCGACTCCGTCCACCGCCCTGAACGCGCCGGTCACGAGGGTTTTGTTATCATTGTAAAACCCGCGGAAAAACGCCCCCGTGTCGGGTCCGAGGCCCGGGCCGGCCAGGCTGTCATTGTCGCGGATAATGATCATCAGGTTTGTTTTGCTGCCCAGCGCGGCTCCATTCTGCGGGTTGCGCAAAGTCAGCATGAAATACTCGTCAGGCTCCGCTTCGGTGTCTTCCATCAAATTGACCACGATGTACGGTTGGAGGGGACTCTGGTTAGGATAATAATGATAGGTTCCTTGGACGGGAACGTAATCTAGGCCGCCCCTGGCCGTGCCATCGACCGTGGCATATTCCACCGTGCCCGTTGGCCAGACGCCCTGAGTCGGAAATGTAATTTCCAAACCAAGCCAGATCGTCAGCCGCCGCTCCGACGCCGTCCCAGAAGTAACGCCAAACTGGACGACGATATTCGTGGGCGAATCCTGCGCCCGCGCCGCGCCCAAACCGCCGAAGACCACTAAAGTCATAATCAGTACGATACCCCGAGGCGCCAACCGCGCTCGTCGAAGCAGCCGGTGCAAGACACATTTGGATGGCATTAGTTCCATCTCAGGCATGCTCAGCATGCAAATAGCCACGTCGCAAGGTCCCGGGGTCCACCTCCAGCAAGGCAGCGTGACACCAGGAGCGGTGAATTTAGATCGTCAAATTACAAGACACTTAGTGCCGGATCTGATTCAGGATGCTCAGGTCTTTGATCTTGGCATCGTCAGCCAGCAAAAACGCTTTGCTGAGAATGATGGCCAGGGTGTTATCGCCTTCGAACGGCAAGAAAACATTTTGATTTGAGAGTGGGCCGACGTGACTGCGGTCCGGCACGATGCAGAGGTAGCGGTCGTTCGGTTCCATCAAAATGTTGGCGCTGCCTAGATGAATTTTGTAGGTGCGCAAACTGCCGCGCACGACCAGAAACTTTTCCTGCAACGAACATACCCCGGCGATTTTCAGGCGGGGCACCAGCCGTTCCAGAACTTCGCGCCGCGTCTGCGCCGAGGCAGACAAATTGCCGAAGGCGTATCGATACCAATAGCCGCCTTGCGCCCCGGCTTCTCCGCGGTCATGCCAGGCCGGATCGTTGCCGACGCTGCAAACGCCCACGAACAAGTCCACGTCCCGCATGATTTCAGAAAAAATAAGCGCCGGCACTTCGCTCAGCGGCCGCGGTTCTCCGGTTAGGTTACAGAACCTGACCTGGTCGGTGCTCAAATAGAGGTAAATACCGGATGCGGATGTTTGTTCACGTCCTCCGGGTGCCTCGGTCCAGAATTCAACGGCCAGATCCCATCCCGGCAAGAGCAGGGTGGGGACGTTGTGAGAGTCGAAGTCGCCCTGGAGCCGGTAGGTCCACCCGCGCTCCTTGGTTAAGGCCGCGAATTGATGTTGGCGAATGAGGTGGGCAGCAAATCGATTTGAATACGTCCCCGTTTGCCGTTCGGCATCCGTCAGGATGTAAATCTCCCGGTGCACTTGCTTGAAAGGTTGAGAGATTTGGTGCGTTTCGAACCATTGCCGCCATTGGGCGACGGCCTTCACGTTCTGGCCCAACGGGTGCCAGAGCCGGACGCGCGTTTTGGGCGAAAGCCAGTCCAGGCCGCGGTCCTGCACGTCGACGATGGTTCCGTCGCGCCAAACACCGGCCGCCTGTTGATTGTCCTGCCGGAACTGCCAAATCAGGCGGCGGGCGAGATGGGCCAGCAACGGGTGATCCAAATAGCGGTCACGCCATGGTTTGAATTCCCATTCTCGTTCGGACAGGAGCAGGCGCTCGATCCGTTGCCGCTGAGCCGGCAGCATCTTCTCGATATCCTGGAGGGTGCGCTTAAGCTTTTTCAGCTCAGTGGCATGCTGAGCCTTCACGTCGGCGGGAGTAGACTTCTGGAGCTTACCGTCGGCTTTGCGCCAGAGGAGTTGCTGAGCGTCCGGGCCGGTGACGCGAAATTCAGCCGTAAAATCGCCCAGGACCTGCTTCAGGCAGCCTTCCGCATCCAGGCCATAGGTCGGCACGGTGGCTTCCTCGAGATCCTCACGTGTCTGACCGCTCTTTTCGGCTGCTGTATCCAGCGATTTGTCGATGAGTTTTCTGGCGGACGGCTGTTTGACGATTTGATTGAGTCGGGTCAATTCGGCGGCCGCTTCATCTGTGGACGTCACGCTCAAGCTGTAGAGGCAGGCATTGCCGACGCGCGGACAGCGGGCGCCCAGATTGGGAACTTTCTTGAAGCAAGTTTGAGCCAATCGGGAAAGAGCGCGTGTGATTTCGGCGTCTTTCCATTCCGCGCCACACCAGGCCAGGCCTTTGAGGGTGGCGGAGTTTTTATCGGTCAAAAGCAAGTCGGGGTCTGGTTGCCAGCGGGACCGTGGAGGGCAATGAATGGGCCGCGGCAATGCGACCAATTCAAACCAACGAACAATCCTGGGCTTGAATTCGTCACGGCCGATGGCTTCGATGAGGGTTTGGGCGGTGCGGGTCCATTTCTGAGTGGGCTTAGAGGAGGTGGCACTAAGGCAATGCTCAAACAGGGTCCTCCAGGCATCGCCGGTCTGGGCGGGCATCTGCTTGAGGTCCTCAAGAGCGCCGTTGCTCCACGCTTCGCCAGCATCGAGCGGCTCCGCTGGCCGGAGCGCCATGAGGCGGTCGATGGTGTCGCGGAACCGTTCGCGGGCGGCGCTTTCCCAGCGACTGTTCGGCCTCATGGCGGCCTTGAGCTGCTGCAGAGCTTGGCGAAGTTCGGCGGAGAGCGCGGCTTGGGCCTTGAGTCTTTCGCAAATCTTTAGAATGGGGATCAAATCATCATCGAACCAGTGGGTGCTCGCCATTTGCGCGGCGACGATTTTAACCAGTCGGGCGGCATCGTCGCACGTGTACGGCAGTTCGCGACGGAACAGCTGATTCGTAAGTTTGTGAAGGAGGCCGAAGGAAGTGGAGAAAGAGTGTGAGTGCTCTTTGTGAATCCACGCACGGCGTAGCATCATGGCTTCGACCGCAAGAATCTGCTCCGCGGCCGGGGCGTCGAGGATGCAGCGGCCTGATGGATAAGCGGCCGGTTTGATGGTGTATTCCGCGGTGAAGTCGGGCACTTCCGCCAGGAAATCATTGATCCGGCCATGCCAAGTGAAGTGCTGCGAAGCCGGATCGCTCGGAAAACCGTCCGGGCCCAGCGCGCCACTGCTACTGATGCTGCCACCGGTGACGGCCTTTTTCAGGTCCCTGAGAGCTTTCTCAAGGCCCATCTTGCCTCGCTTCCGCGCTGGGCGCTTTGATCCCGATCTTGCGGCCGATGCCAAAGCGGCAGAGGGCGGCCGCACTGCATGACACGGACGCGACATTCATGACTTCAACCTCCGACCAGCGGCACGAGTTTCACGAAGCTGATCTCGGTGTCGACCTCGACAGGAAAGTCCTGATCCAGACTTTCCGCCTGCTTGTCGCCGACGAGCACGAAGAATCCGTTGCGCTCAAACGCTTCCAGCGCCCGCTGATATTGCTCCTGCCAATCGATCTTTCGTTGGGCCTTGAGTTTGTATCCGTTGAGGACGCGCTCCGCGTTGATCGGCTCGACCAAGCCCCGAAAATATTCCGGTTCCTTCTGATTGTAGTCCTGCACTTCCTGATAGATACGCGCGTGAAGCAACTCGCGCACAGTCATTCTTTCCGTCAGGCACGCGAGCGTGAACGTATTGGTCTTTTGTCCGGAACTGGTCTCGTCGTGAACGGTCAAGGTGGTGGGCATAATGCTCGACCATGGAATATCAATTCTGTTGTTGCGTCAATCTTGAGGTGGAGCGCGTTGTCCGGCGAAATCGCCAAGGCGTTCTCCCGAGATGGCGAGACGCTCTGGGTAGCACCACCCGCCTGTGGTCCGCGCCGCCATTGACGGTGACGGATGAACGGGCGTATTCAGGCACTGCCCCCGTTTAGTTGACCGACCAGAGTTGCTCCCAGTAATGGTTGTGGCGTGCTTCGGTCAAAGCACTGAGGTGGCGCATACCTTTGGCGGTCCAGAATTGGCCGGGACGTTTGAAGCGACATTGTCGCTGGCGGCACGCAGATTCCACCGGCCCGGAACCAATTGGCCAGCCGTGTCGGTGAATCTTTTGATAATTCAGGCGCTGGGCATGTGTGGCAAAATAGTTTTGTTCCCGCCGGACCACTTTACCGGCTTTGCCCCGCGGCACCTTCAATTGACTGAGCTCAGTCAATAGCTTGTCCTGTTGTCCGTGTCGAAGTTGATGGCGGCGAGGCTCGGCCCATTTTGCCGCAGCCGTTTCGTCCTGACCGTGGAGCGCACGGCCTAGGTCCCAAAGGTGCTGGCTGGCGTGGTAGAAGTCCAAAAGTTCAACCGCCTCTGCCCAGCGGTCCTGCGCCAAGTTCCAAATCCAGGGGGCTCCGTCCGCCACGATCAGCTTGGCCTTGGCGCGGCCCAAGCCTTCGCGCAAGGCCTGCCAGTGTAGGCGCCGACCAAACTCTAAAGGCTCGCCTTGCCAGCCGATGAGGATCTTTTCAGAGAGCACGCCCCGTCCCCCAGCTGTCTGAGCGGATTGTTCGTGCCCGTAATACACGCCGGTCTTCCATTCATGCCATTCTACGCGAGGTTCCAGGGTCCTCTTCTTTCCCCACCCTGGCCCGCGCTGGCGCACCTGCCACCCGTCAAGCATGAGCACAGCAAGTTTTGTCGCAGCACGTTCGGGCTGCCGTTCCAGCGGGGTGGTAGCCAATTGCTCTTGCGTCCGTGTTTCGGCTCGGCTGCCCAAGCGCTGCGCTAAGGCATGCAGAGCCCCACTGCTGATGCTCGTTCCCCACTTGGCCGCCACGGCTGCGGCTTCTTCGTACGAACTGGTGGCAGTCAAGGTGAAGGCCAGTTGATCTTCCAGCGCCAAGCTCAGTTGCTGGTGACACGTCAACCCCCAGTGTTCGCGCGTCGGACAACCCCAGTGTTGGTCGGAGGGGTCCTGGCCGTAGAGAACTTCCAGTTCAACGACGCCGGCGGCGGTGCGCAGTTGCATTCGGCGCGGGCGCCGGTGGACTAAGCGCTGGCCGCTGAGGGGGAAAAACCCCGCCATGTCGCTCGGCTTCTTCCTGCAGCCGTTGCTGGAGCCGCTGGCGGGTCCACTCACGGCCCTCGGCTAGCACTTCCAGTTCGATCTCACCCAAGGTTCGCGGTCGCGTCGGGTCCGTCTTCATCGTTTTCCTTTGGTTGGGGTGCCGCTCTCGCCACTACTCCAGCAACCGTTTGAGCCCTATTATGGGGGCAGTGTCAAGATGCGCCCCGGATGAACCTTGATTGTAAAAAAAGCTCGCAGGCTAGTCGTTTATATCTACTATATGACGTCACCTGTTTGTCATTCGGACATAAGACTCAGGCAGGACGGGCCCACCGCGCGGAACGAGCACGGTCATGAATCAACCGGCCGAAATCAACACTTACTGGAACAAACGTGGACGGACCTACGGTGCGGAGAGCCGGCTGGCCGGCCACTATCATCGATTGCAGGAATCGTTTCTCATCGATGTCCTCAAGTTGAGCGGCGTGCCGTACCGCAGGATTTTGGAGATTGGCTGTGGCTTCGGGCGGATGACCAAGGTGCTGGCCGACGCCTTCCCGGACAGTGCGATCACGGCGTTGGATCTGAGCGAAGATCAACTGGCCAATGCGCGCACCTATTGTTGGGACTGCGACAACGTCACGCTGGCCCGCCATGACCTGTATTCGGACCAGCCATTTCCGGGCGGCCGATTTGACCTCGCCATCGCGGTTGAGGTCTTCCTCCATCACCCCAACGGCGCCGTGCGGGCCTTCATCAATCGCATCGCGGAAAGCGTGGATGATGTTGTGAACATCGACTGGTGCGAAGACTGGCAGGCTCCGATTTCCGATCACGTGTGGATGCACAACTACCGGTTGCTCTACCGCGAGGCGGGCTTAACCAGCGTCAGCTTCGCGTTCCCCGAGAAGGTGGATGGGAAGCAGCAGCGTCTCTTCGTGGCCGGCCATTCGCTGCCGGAGGCGTTGCATCGCCTGGAAAGATTAATCCAGCATTACAACCCGCACGCCCCGGAACCCGCGTGGCAATCCGCCGTGCAAACACCGCGCGCCACCGTGCCAGAGAACTGGGATTTAGCCCTTCGCACCTCTGCGACGAAATTACTCAGCCTGGTTCCGGACGGCGCGACCTTCATCCTCGCCGACGACGGTCAGTGGCCCGGCGCCGCTTTCCCCGGTCGGCGCGTCCTACCATTCCTCGAACGCGATGGTCACTGGTGGGGCCCGCCGGAAAACGACGAGGCCGCGTTGCGAGAGTTGGAACGGCTGCGCGCCCAAGGTGCCGCCTATTTTGTTTATGCCTGGCCCTCCTTCTGGTGGATGGAACACTACGCGCGCTTTGACCAGCATCTTCGCCAGAATTTTCCGTGCCTCCTGCAAAACGAGCAGCTCATCGTGTATCAACTGACATGTTCAGTGCCGCGCGCTGATTTTTTGGCCGGCGAGCAATGACAGGTTGTTCACCGCCTTTAGGGGCGCAGCGCGGGGGTTGCGAGGCGGTAAAGGCGCCGCGTGACGGCCGGAGTGGGGTCCGCCACGCGCTCCAAGCGGTTGGTGGAGTAAGCCGGGAGATTTGTCAGAACAGACCAGTTGGCCGAGTCGAGCGAAGGCTTCCACAAGATACTGTAAGTCTTATTGGATATGGCCTGATACTCCAGGGTTGGCAGGCCCGATCCGACGGTGAGGCGATCGATCTTGAGATAGCTCAGGGCGTCGCGCGGATCGGTTCCAGCCAGGTATTCCTGCCGATTGCTCAGGCCGTCCCCGTCCGGGTCGTTGGTCCCGTCGCCCGGCGCGTTCGGATCAAATTGGTACGCGATTTCCCAGATGTCCGGCAGACGGTCGCCATCGCTATCCGCCAGGACAGTCAATACGGCCACGCTGCTGGCCATGCCGGCGGTGTTCACCGAGTTGGTTACGACCACCCTGTAGGATCCCGCATCTAACATGGTCACGTTCGTGATCGTGAAGGAAGATTTTCCCAGAGTAAACGGAACCACTGTGGCCCCATTGCGTAGCCATCGGAATCCCAGCGGCGCGGTCCCGATGACGGAGACCTCGAAGGTGACCGGGTCACCGACGACCACCGATTGGCTTTGCGGCTGCGAGAGGAACGTGGGGGCCAGCAGAACGCGCAAGCTGGCAGGTGGGCTGGCCACTGATCCAATCTGGTCTTCGACCACCACGGAATAGCTACCGGTGTCGGCCAGTTGCACGTTGGTCAGCGTGAGGGTGCGGTTGGTGGCGCCCGGGAGTGGGGCAAGGTTGAATTGCCATTGGTAGCGCAATAGTCCGGTCCCCTGGGCGGTCACGGCGAAGGTCACGGTGGCCCCGACGTTGGTGTTAACGTTTTGGGGCGACAGAAGGACGACGGGCAGATTGAGAATCGTGAGCTGGGCGGCATCCGAGGAGGCGGAGCCGAAGGCGTTATAAACGATGGCGCTGTAACGGCCGGCCTGCGAGGGCGGCACGTTGGGAAGGACCAGCGTGGCGTTGGTTCCGTCGATAATGGGCTTGTCGTTGAAGAGCCACTGGTAGAACAGCGGCGCAACCCCGGAGGCGGCAACCGAGAACGTCACGCCTTGATAGGCCACGATGGTTTGACTTTGCGGCTGGAACGTGATGAGGGGCGCCGGGCCGGACAAGAAGTCCGCACCAGGTGTGGGAAAAGCCGCGTTCCAGTTGTTTGGATCGTTGCCGTAGGCCGAGAGCGTTTTGCGCTGCAGGGAGGGCCCGCCGCCGTCCGCGCCTGGCGGCCATGGGGCGCGGTCGTTGTAGCGGACTTCGTCCACCGTGACGTAACGGACGCCGTTGGTCCCGGGTCCGTCCGGGCGCTGGAGTTCGAGCCTTTCGCCGCTGTCCTGCAGTGTGCCGGCGAATGGGCCCAGGACCGCGGTTCCCGTCGGAACGCCATGCTTCGCGCGAAATACTTCCGGATCCCCACCCACGATCAGCAATAGACCGTTGGCGGACAGCGTAACATTGGTTGGAATGGCGTAGGCCAGACCGTTCACGCGCCACGTGTTGGTCGGATGCAGCGGATCGAAGAGCGGCACCGCGCTTTCAGTGATGTTACGCAACTCGACAAACTCATCGTTGCCCGCGTCCGGGTGGTACTGAATCTCGCTGATGACGATGGGGCCGATGCGCGGACCGGCATTGCCCACCTCACGAGTGGTCGTCCGTTGCGCAGGGAACTGCTCTTCGCCGGTGCTGATCACGTAGCGGCCGAAGCTGACTCCGGTGGCCGCGGCGCCGAAGCTGAAGCCGTGGCTGTAGCCCGTGAGGTTGGTGTTAGCGTCGCCGGACGCGAGGTAAATGGCATCCCCATCTGAATCGAGCGCGAAGCTGTTGAGCGATCCGGGCTGGGCGTTGAACTCCTCTTCCGTGAACACGCGGTAGCCGCCCGCGCGAATCATCGTGCCCTGCGGGATGCGGAACTTCGTCGGCCAGCCGCCGTCGTCGCTCAGGAACCAGCCGCCGAGGTCCACCTCGAACACATTTGGATTGAACAGCTCGATCCAGTCCACCTCGGGCGGCTCCGTGTGGGTGAGGATTTCGTTGATGAGCACGGGCGGCACCGTGGGGTCGGGATCGTCGGTGCCGGGTGAGCCGCCGGCGGCGCTGCTGGCCCGCCAGTGCGCACCATGATCCGAGTTGAAGGGGGCGCCGGTTCTCGGCACGATCGAGAAGCCATAACCATCCGCGGCCAGGGGCCACGGCGCGCGGTCTTGGTACTCGACGGAGAGCACCGTGCTGCCGGACTGCGTGGCGAGGCGCAGCGTTTCGCCGCCATTGTCGAGCCTGCCCGTATAGATGCCGTTGACCAGCCTGCCTGGATATTTGCTGGCGAAGGCCGCCGCGTTGCGAGCGAGCACGAAGAAGGCGCCGGGCGCCAGTCGCGTGTCGTTGGTGAAAGTGAACGTGATGCCGGCGGTGAAGCTGAGCGCGCCGAGGTTCAGCACATCGGCGCCGGTATTCTTGAATTCAAGGAACTCCACCTCGTCTCCGCTCACCACGCCGAACGCAGGCGGATGGTACATGATCTCCGTCACGGCGAGCTGGGACAGGTCCTGCGGCGGATAGAAAACGGCTTTGGTCAGGCCGCTCCAATTCGTGCCGCTGCGGATGCGAGCCTGGACCGTCGTCGGCCCGGTGATGGTCACGGGCAATTCGTACCCTTGCGCCGTTTGCGCAACCGCCCCTCCAGGCGCCCGCGGGTCGGAGCCGTCTACCGTAAAGTAAATTGTGCCGCCTGCGCCGAAGATGATGACCTGAAACCCGTCGGGGACATCCCCGCCGTTCTGGTTGAAGAAGGGTCCGGGCAAGTAGTGGCTGTCGATCCAGGCGAGTCGTTGCGTTATCCAGGTTTTGAGATGATTCACGTGCTGCTGGTAGGTGGGGAACGCCAGCGAACTGGGCGCGATGACGGAGTTGAGCGTGGGCCACTTTTGGTAATTGCGCGCCTGTGATTCAAGCCGCGCCGCCGCCAGTCGGTCCACCGTGGCCGCAATATTTGTTTCGGAAAGCACGGTCCGTCGCAGCTCCTGGTAACGATCGACGTATTGCTGGGAGAAATTCGAGTCCTGGAAGAGGCGGCGGAACCAGGGATACTCAACAACCTGGGCCGGCGGCAGTCCCCAATAGCTGGCGAAGAAGCTCGTGATTGCGTCGGAGTACCAGCCGGTCGTTCCCGCGCCGCCGATCTGGGTGGTGTTGCCGAGGGATCGGTCGAAATCCCAGAACGGGCCCAGCTTCAGCTTGCCGCCCCGATCCTTCGACAGGTAAGTGCTCAGGTACCACTCGTCCACGTTGTAGGTCAGTTCGGTCATGATGTGGTAGTCAATCCACGACGGCACATCGATGTACTGGGCGTAGCCGATGGCCGGGTTGGCAAAGCCGGCCCCCGATAGAGCTGACTCGAATTGGGCGATGTAGTTGCCGATCCAGGTCCGTTGGGCCGGAGTCAGCCCAGCGTCCTCCGGATCTACCGGAACGAAATCCCGCGACAGAGCCGCGGGGATCGTCGCCGTGCCCCGGTCGATTTTCAGGACGTAGCCCCCGGAGATTCCAGGCTCGATCGCGTCGGACGGTTCGAGCCGGGCCACGTTCACGCGATCGCGTCCGCGTTTGATCCGTTCCATGAAGATGTACACCCCCACGTAATCCGCCTCCGAGATGAGGCCACCGCCCGTGTTCAGGTAAACTTCCACCGGCCGCGTCCGCACCGCGTAAGGCCCAGCCTGATTGGCCAGATCGTAGACCAGTGAATCGCGCAGGAGCGTTCGGTCGAGGTAGGACGCGTACAAGACCCAATCGGATCCGGCGGGAAACCCAAACGCCGAGACGTCCGCGTCGTCGCCTGCGGCATCCCGCGTCTCAAAGGAGTAGTTCTGCTTCGGCCAGCCGATGGAACTGGAGCCGCGGACGTGCAGCGCGCCGCGGCCGAGGAAGTCCGGCGCGTTGGTCATGTGAGCTCGCCCTGTCGCATCAGTGTCTATCAACGCCGTCAGCGTCGATGCCCATTGGCCACCGCCGGGAATGGTCTGCTGCATCGAATCGAGAATCACCAGCGGCACGTCCGAGTCACGCCGGACGAGCGCCGGATCGATGAGGAGATAGCCTCCCATCCGAATCGGGCTGGGAATCTGTTCGTCGCGGAAGGTGCGGGCTTTGACTAGCGTGGTCGACTGAATGGCAATCGGCGTTGAGTAGAGCGGCGCCGTTGCCGTGGGCTCGCTGCCGTCGAGCGTGTAGCGGATCTGAGCGAGCGGATCCGGCGAGGTGATCGACAGGTTGAATGTGGCGGCGTGGATGCCGGACGGTTGCGAGAAGACCGGCGCCGGCGCAATCGCCGGCCGGCCTATCGAATTGGCCAGCCCCGGCGTGGGCGTCGAGAAGAAGACGTTCGTCTCGCCGGCGGCACTTGGCCGCACCACGTCCAACTCGGGCACGAGCAAGAAATTCGGACTGCTGACACTGTCGTTGAGCCCGTGAATTGCCAGGACGTTCTTCCCGAGCGGCAGAGGCGCCGTGAGCGGCAGATCGATGGTTGTGAACGCGAGTGCGTCCGTCGGGGCGCGGCTGGCCGTCGCGGCCGAGTTCCACGCCGGCGTGACGGGGGCGTTACGGCGGGCGATTTCCTGGCCGTTAAGATAGGCGATGAAGCCGCCGTCGTATTTGATCCGCAGCCGGGCCGCATAGGTCTCGCCTTGCGTCACCTGGAATGGAACGCGCAGGTAGACCGAGGCGTTGCGTCCCTGCATGGCGGCCAACAGATCGGTGGCGAACGCACCCTCAAACCCGGAGGATTGCTCGTAGCCGAGGCCGGTCACGATGGGCGGAATGGGAAACGGCGTGGTGAGCCCTGGGTTGGCAATTCCGGGCGAGGCCGGTTGCCAAACAAAGTCAGCCAGCACCCCGTGATCGGCCGAACCTTGGCGCTGCAGCGATACGCCAGGCAAGGCGTTGGTGGCCGCTCCTGCGCCGCGCCAGCCGAGGTTGGCGGTCGCCCCCATAAAGGATACTTCGCTTAAGAACGTCCATTCGCGGTCGTTCAGAAAGTCGAGGCGCACCGCGTTGGCCCACGCGCCGCCCAGGTCGATCGTGAGTGTCCTCCGGGCGCCGAAGTAGGTCGTCGGATTTCCGTCCGGTGAGTCGTCAAACCCGGTGCTGACCACCGCGCGGTCAAACACGCCACTCGGACCGTTGGTGCTAAACGAAACCGTGACCCGGTCGGGAGCATAGATGCCGGCGGACTGGTCCGCTATATAGGTTATGGTGACCGAACGAACGAAGGCGAAGCTCCCCAAGTCAAAAGTGACCCGCGGCTGAAAGCGGCCGCTGTTGCCGGTGGGCTCTTGCGAGCCGACATAGCCGCTCCGCCAGTCGCTCGTGCCCAGATTGCCGTCAGTAAGGAGTGTGCCATTCAGGTCGGGATAGGTCGGGCTGATGCCGTGCGCGATCGCCGGGTTCCCTTCGTACTGGTAATCGGCCACCGCGAGCGGAATCGCGCCGCCAATGACCTGGCCGCCCACCGTGAGCTGCAGGCTGGCGATCTCGGCCTGGGTATAACCCCACGCAGTGAAATCCACGACTTTTCCTTGGTTGTCGACGATCATCACCCAGCCGCTCCCGCCGGGCGACCAGGCGAGATCGCTCCCCCAATAGTTGTCGCCCACGTCATCGGTGCGGTAGAGAACCTGCCCAGCCGCCACACTCGCCGGCAGGGCCCAAAGTGTGCCGTTGGCCGCGCTAGGATTGCCTGGCGTGCTCGCACTCACCGCCACCACCCATCCCGACGTGTTCAGCGTGTCGGCCGACACATTTTGAACCTCGACGAAGGCAGGCTCACCGGGTCCGGCTTCGGTGATGACCAGTGACGGGAGATTCCGAGCGAGCGAGCTGTTCCAGGTCGAATCGTCGAACCCGGCTGCAGTCCAGGATGAGCCGAGACTGCCGTCGCTGGGAACATGGATGCTCGCCGGGGCTCCGGTTAGGAGGACGGGTGACGCAGCTTCGTTCAGACCGACACCGTAGGAGACATCCGCTACCTGGTTCGGATAATTCGCGAACTGGCTCGCGAGCGTCAGGTCCGGGCGGACCAGCGCGAGGTACCCCCCATCGCCGGCCAGTTGGAAGTTGGTGTGCAGTGGCGATCCGGCGATCGCACGGTCCTTGTTAGAAGCGAACACGACCACCCTTCCGCCTGCCGGGAGACTCACCGGCGGAAAGGTCCATTTGTCCGGGTTACCGGGATTGTCAGTTAGATGCCACCCTGCCAGATTCGCGGGGCTGTCTCCGCTGTTGTGAATCTCCACCCAATCCGGGAAGTCCCCATCTTCGTCCGCCAGAGTGGCGTGGTTGACCGCCATGAACTCCGTAATCCGGATGGCGTCTTGCGCCAGCAGGCCAAAGGCAGCGCCGAAAAGGACCAGGCCCACAGACCAGCCACGAGGCCAGGGCCGCAATCGGTTGATTTCCTTTTTCAGCTGGCCCTCTCCCCGTCCCCTCGGCTGCGGAACCTGTGAAAGGGGATGGGCCGAGGGTGGCTGGAGGCCGGGTGAAGGTCGGTTCATGGTGAGGGATCTATCAACTTCCACACGGTCTTCACTGTGTCAGGATATTTCGAGACTGGGGATGTGTCCGGGAACGCACCAAGGCCGATGCGACATTATTCCGCGCTGCTGCCAGGTTGTGAACGTGTGACCTCAAGGCGGCGTTGGGCGATGTAATCCAGTTCCCGCGTCGCGACGGGATTGCCGGGATTGATGACGAGGGAATCTCGCAACAGTTTCTCCGCCCGCTCCAAATCGCCCAAGTCCACGCACGCCACGGCCAGACCCCGTAGCGCAGGACCAGCGGCAATGGCATTCTCCGGCAGCCGCGAGGCCAATTCCCACGCCCGCGTGTAAGCCGCGGCAGCCTCCTGCGGACGCCGCACCTGGCTTAAGACGAACATCCAGATCGCGCCTTCCTCGGGCGTGGGCGTCTGCGTCAACATGACAGCGACCTTGTACTTGGCTGACGAGACACTCATGGTGGAATGGCTGTATCAGATTAGCGGGCCGATGCCAAGATCGGATGCGGCAGTTCTAGTCTGGTTCCTGGTTCCTGGTTCCTGGTTTTCACTAGCCTCATTATCTGTGCGAATCAGGGTTATCTGTGGGCGGTCCCTTGCCAGCGACTACTCAGCAAACGGAGCAAGCTTAACATTTGCTAAATGAGCATGCTCGGCGGTGCGGGAACCTACATGTAGCTTTAAGATCAGGGTGTACTTTGCGGTTGATCGCCCTGAACTTCGTGATCAGGATGGCACCGGACGAGTGTCTGGGTGCTTGTCAAGGCGGTGCCGCAGGCGGATAGTCCCGCGCATCGCGATGAACCCAGAAGCCTCGCCGCAGCCCCGCCACCCAGTTGCGCGAGCAGACCGCGGCAAATGACCCCCGCTGAAATCATCGCAGTCTGCGCGAAGAACCCGGAACTTCGCTTTCTAGTTATCGGCGGTCTCGCGGTCATCGCCTATGGGTATCCCCGCAACACGGTGGATCTGGACTTTTTGGTGCACCGCTTCGATCGGGATGCCTGGCGCAGTTTACTCGCTGGCTACGGCTACGAACCAGCCCACGAGCACGAGCATTTCACCCAGTTTACCTCGAGGGAAGGCTGGATTGATCTGGACCTGATGTTCGTCAGCGATTCGACCTTCGAGGCCATGTTCGCGGCCTCAGAACTCAAGAGCCTCGGTCCTTCGAATGCCCGTTTCCCGTCTTTGGAACACCTCATCGCTCTGAAACTCCATGTCATCAAGCAGAACATCCCTCACCGAATCCTGGGAGATATGGACGATGTCATCAACCTTCTGCTTGCCAATCGAGTGGACGTGCGGCAAGAAAACTGGCGGCAATTGTTTTTGAAATACGCTAGCCTTGATCTCTATGAGAAAGTCGTCCGAGCCGTCGCGCCTTGATCCGGACCTCCGACTGCACGACCAAGGCTGCGCTGCACCCGCCTTGGAGTTGCCCGATGCGCCGGATTTTGTTTCGAGGCGAACTCCCTTGACCCTCGCTCAAGTCTTGCCGCTGCTGGAAGAGAACCGAAAGTCATTGAACGATGCAACCCTCCGGGCCTGTCGTCGTCGACCTGTTTCGGCCGAATTCGTCCTCTGACTTTTGTCACGAACGGCTAACGAGGGACCGGCAAGACGAAGTCAGTCCCTTGGAAAGCTTGGACGGCATGTGTGCCTTGCCGCTCCGAGGCACTGCCTCGTTAGTTGCACTACCACGTGAGTTGCAGCAGTGAAACCGCCCGCCGCGGCAAGGTGAACTTCAGCGTGGCCTGGCCGTTTTCCAGGCGGAGGAGTTGGGGCGAATCGAACGCAGCCAGTTGCCCGGCTTTTTCCAGTTGGGCGTATTGCTCCGGCGTGGGCTGTGGCGGCGATCCCAGTCTTTTCCAAGCCGTAAATGCGTTGCTGTGCTCTTCATCGATGCGAAAGTGCTCGAGCGTCACCTCCCGGCCCACCAGCGGAAGATGGTCCAGCCTTAATTCCACCGCCGCGTCCGGTCCCGGCACGTCATCGTCGTGGTAGTGCCACGCGAGCACGCAGAGCTGGTTGGCGTCAAGACTCGCGAGCGCAGCGACATCCGGCCGGCCTCGGATGCCGCTTCTCATCATCTCCTCAAGCGGAATCCCGCCGTCGCTTTCTGCGCTGAGTCGCTGGCCGCTCATCCGAGCGAACATGCGAAAGACATTCAACACGGGCTTATCGAGGCCGTTGCTGGCCAGGGAACGAAACCCGGCGAAGTAAGGCTGGTCCTCAAACTCGAATGCCCACGTGAGTACGGCTTCGAGGTTCACGCCGTGTTTGTCGGCCAGGTCGTATTTGCGCGCGAAGACGGCGGCGGTGTAGCTGGAGTACATCGTGCCATTGCGGTAAGCCAGTTGCGGCCCCTGGCACGCGGCACAACCTTCCGGGTCGGATTCGCCGATGACGATCGGCTTGCCTCTGAGTTCGGGATACGACGCCACGATGCGGAAGCCATCGTCGATGGTGCGCAGTTGTGCCGCGATGCCCATGCGGACATGGTCATTCGTGTAGGTAGGGGCGCCTTTGGCGTGGAAGGAAACAAAGTCGAGCGGCGTGCCCACCTGGCCGGTCGCGTGGTTGGTTCCACGCAGGCAATGTTCGATGAAATCGCGCGTGAACTTTCCGCCGCTGCCCGCGGTGTCCGCGCCGCCCACGCGTGCCGTGGGCAGCGCGCGGCGCACTGCGTCGATGGCGTAGTCGTGGAGCTGGTGGAACTCCGCCGGCGTGCCGCGCCAGTAGCCGATGTTTGGTTCGTTCCAGACTTCCCAGTACCACGACTCGACCTCCGCGCGCCCGTACTTGCCGACGCAGTGTTTCGTCCATTGGAAAACCAGTTCCGCCCACTTGGCATAATCCTTCGGCGGATAGGCCCAGCCGGTGTAAATCTCGTCGTAACGCGCCCGAGGCGTCCAGTGGTGCTGATAGGGTTCCGGTTTGACGGAAAGATCTTTCGGCATGAAGCCAATCTGCGCGTACGGTCTCACGTCGTGTTCGAGATACGTGTCGAAGATGCGATCCACAATCCGCCAATCGTAGAGCGCTTTGCCGTCGGCGTCCTCGCGAAAGACGCCGGTGGAACCCCATTTCAACGCTGGCGTCCCGTCGCCGGAGGTCAGCAAATTGTGGGCGCGGAAATAAACCTGTCTGGGCCGCAGGTCACCAAGTTCCGAGAGCAGCTTTTGGCCGTGCTCCATGTAGGCGTAATTCGGTTCGTCCGCGCCAAAGAAGCGCCAGAAGGGTTTCAATGCCCCGCCCGTCTTCGTCGCATCCACGCGGATGGCGACGGGGAATGGATTTGTGGAAGAAGTCGACCCGACCGGGATCGGTTCGGCGGCGCGAGTTGCGTCGGCCCAGAGAATCAACGGAGAGAGTAACAGCAGAGCTTTGCGCATCGGGATTTTTCCTTCCGGATAGCAACAGTTCAGCGTATCGGCAAGGGCTGAAGCGAGCGGACCTGTTGTTCAGGATGCGGTCAGGCACCCGGCAGAAGGCCGAAAGTTTCTTCGAAGCGGCTTTACGAACGGCCGGTTGTGCTGGTTTGCTTGGCGCGTTGAAAGAAACGGCCACATCAAGATGTGATCGCGCTTGCCCAACTATGAACCGCCGACTCCTTGCGCTTGTCCTCCGCTGCGCCTGGTTCGCGCTACCCTTGACCCTCGCCGCCGCCCAGGCCAGCGAGCCCCGCGTTGCTTGGACCAATAGTCGGCTGGTTGGCACGCCGGAGGCGCCACCGCCGTTTTGTGCCGTGCCCGCCTATCCGCAACTCAAGCCCAAGCACACCGTCGCGGCCACGCGCGAACCGGGTGCGAGCCGAATCGTCTACCTGGAGAACTACGGCTACGACGAACTGCGCGGTGTGCTGCGACGCTTCGAGGCCAGACCGGACGTCACCGAAGCGGAGGTCTTGCTCGAATTCAAAGAGCACGTATACAGCCTGACCTTTCATCCCAACTTCCTCCGCAACCGGTTCATCTATTTCGGCGTCAATGGCCCGGGCGAAGGCCGGCAGAAGTATACCCGCATCGTGCGCTACACGTTCGATGCGCAGACCAAGGGCGTGATGCCCGAGTCGCGGTTTGTCATCATCGAATGGCCCAGCAACGGCCACAACGGCGGCGACTGCACGTTCGGCAAGGACGGCATGATGTACGTCACGTCCGGCGACGGCACGTCCGCGATGGATCGCGATGACATTGGACAGAATCTCTCCTCCCTGCGGTCGAAGGTTCTGCGCATCGATGTGGATGGGGCGCCCGCGGGGCAGCCTTACCTTGTGCCGGCAGACAACCCGTTTGTTGCTCTCACGAACGCGCGGCCCGAGACGTGGGCCTACGGGCTCCGCAATCCGTGGCGCATCACCAGCGATCCCGAGACCGGCCAAATCTGGGTGGGCGAAAACGGCCAGGACTTGCGTGAGTATGCGCATTTGCTCGGGCGCGGCGAGAATTACGGCTGGAGCGCCTACGAAGGCAGCCGGCCGTTCCTCAAGGATCGGCTCAAAGGCCCTTCGCCCTTTACGCCGCCGACGATTGAGCATGATCACAGCGAATATCGTTCCCTCACCGGCGGCATCGTTTATCGCGGGCGCACTTATCCCGATCTGAACGGCGCTTACCTCTACGGCGATTACTCGACGGGCCGGATCGGCGCGATGCGCCATAGCGGGAAGAATGCCCTCTGGCACCGCGAACTGGCCGACACCTCGTTAATGATCGTCGGCTTCGGCGTGGACGTGGACGATGAACCGCTCGTGGTTGATTACAACGGCGGCCTCTATCGGCTCGCGCCCTGCGCGCCACCCCAGAACGCGGCGGCGTTTGCGCGGAAACTGAGCGAAACGGGCCTTTTCAGTGATCTCACCGCCGAATTGCCTGCGCCGGGCGTGGTGGCGTACGAGATTAATCATCCCGGCTGGCATGACGGCGCGAAGGGAAGGCATTGGATCGGCGCGCCCGCGGACACCAAGCTTCACGCTTCCGAAGGTGGCCCGTGGCAACTCGACAACGGCGTCGCGCTCGTGCAGACCCTCGCCCTCGATACCAGCGGCGGCCCGCGTCGCGTCGAAACGCGGGTGATGCTCAAGCGTGAGAACGATTGGACCGGCTACACCTACGTCTG
Organism: Verrucomicrobiia bacterium; assembly: GCA_035577805.1. Lineage (GTDB taxonomy): Bacteria > Verrucomicrobiota > Verrucomicrobiia > Limisphaerales > JADJPG01 > DATLUX01. Next base: position 4,119 of record DATLUX010000126.1, on the reverse strand, counting down.
GAACGATCAGCAGTCCGACGCCGAGCTGGCGCCGGCCAAGGGAATGCGCACGACGTTGAACCTGCCCGAAGGACCCCGCCCGTGGCTCGTGCCCAGCCGCTCCGATTGCCTGGTCTGCCATTCGCGCGCGGCGAACTTCGCGCTTTCGCTGAATACCCGCCAACTGAATCGGCCAGCCGCAGACGAGCCAGCCGTGAACCAGATCGCCCGGTTGGAACAACTCGATTTGCTTGTCGCCGGAAAGTCCTCCTGGATTGCCAGCCGGCTGGGTTCCGCCGCGCGTTACTCGAGCCTTCTGGACACCAACGTGTCGCTTGAAACCCGCGCGCGCGCTTATCTCGCCGTCAACTGCGCGCACTGCCACATGCACGAAGGCGGCGGCAACTCCGCCATGGATATGTCCGCCACAACTGCGCTCAGGAACATGCGCTTGATCGATCAAATGCCCCAGCACGGAATGTTCAACCTGAAGGACGGGCGTATTATTGTCCCCGGCGCACCGACACGCTCCGTGCTGGTCAGCCGGAGTGCCCTGCGCATCCCTGGCCAGATGCCCCCGCTGGGAACGATCCGGCCCGATGCAGAAGGCACCAAGGTTCTGAGTCAATGGATCTCGTCACTGCAGGCGGCCGCGCCCTGACCACAACGGTTGGCAGAATGAAGGCACAACGACCCTGTCACTTCGACAGAATTTTGTTCGCGACGAGCCACTCCTCCAGCCGATCCATGAAATGGTCCGCGCCTCCTCCCTTATTCACAAAACCATGCGCGCCCATTTGGAATGCATGCAGTTCGGCCTGCCCTTTTCCCTTGCGATAAGCCGAAAACAGGTCAAGCGTCCGGTTAATCGCAAGGGCATCATCCGCGGCCACGGCGAGGAACAGAGGAGGCGCGGGGTTCGGGACCTCTTTTATTTCCCACGCCCCGTAGATAATCGCGGCGAAATCCGGCCTGGTCGCGGCCGGTCCGAACAATGCTGCCGACGTGACCACCCCGCCCGCCGAGAAGCCAATCATGCCGATTCGGTCCGCTCGCGCCCCGAACTGCCCGGCCCGTTCGCGCGCAAGCCGCACCGCCTGTCGTCCATCCTCGGCCGCGAGCGCCACTACATCCTGCCCGGCCTGGCCCTTGTACGCCCCGAGGATCGTTGGTCTTTCTCCTGCCGCAGCCGCACCGCCCGCCGGAGCCTGCGGACTCCCGGGACCGCTATACAAGAGCCGGTATTTGAGAACGAGAGCGTCGATTCCCATCGCGTTGAGCCGGCGAGCTATATCCACTCCTTCGTAGCTCATCATCAACGTTCGGAATCCGCCCCCGGGCGCGACGATCATGGTCACGCCCGCTGCCTTGCTGCGCTCGGCCGGGTAACGCAACAACACCGGTCGCACCACGTCTTGCGCCATCGGCAGACCGCTCGAAGTGCTGACTGATCTCTCTGACCAATCCCATTTTTCAGACCCCGGAGCCGGGCCAGAGTAAAGCGGAATTTCCATCCCGGATTTCTCCTCCGCGGCGGCTATCCCCGAGACCGATGGGAAAAGAAGGATCACGACCTTCACCAATAATGCAGACGTGAATTGGATTCTCATAATGGAGGTTTCACAACTTATTCTCCCTGGGGAACCCGAATGCAATAAGAATGGAAACCTAGATCTGTTGGTTGGATCGAGCGTATCTCCGGGCTGGTCAGCGTCTCAGGCCCCTGCCGGGAGCAACTCTTCGATCGGCTGTCCAAAGGGCAAGATGGGTTGGGGGCGCCCGGAGAAGTCATCGAGCGTGGCGTGGAAATCGATGCCAAGATGCTGATAGACCGTCGCCCAGAGATCGTTCGGGGAAAGAACGCGTTCCACGGGGTACTCGCCGCGCGCATTGGTGGCGCCGATGATTTGCCCGGTGCGCATGCCGCCGCCGGACACGATCAAGCTCATCGCTTGCGGCCAGTGGTCGCGGCCGGGTTGAGTCACGCCGGTTTGAGTGCCCTTGTTCTGCTCGACGCGGGGCGTGCGTCCGAATTCTCCTGTGACCACCAGCAAAACCCGTTTGTCCAGCCCGCGCGCATAGAGATCCTCGATGAGCGCGCTCACCGCCTGATCGTAAAACGGGAAACGCCAGCGTGAATCCTCGAAGATGTGACAGTTCACGGCGTGTGAATCCCAGTTGTAGCAGCAATCCTTCGGCACCGTCCCGTTCGGGAACGGATTCTCCCAAACCATCGTGACGAACGGGCAACCCGCCTCGACCAGTCGTCGCGCCATTAATCCGCGCTGACCGTAGGCACTCCAGCCGTATCGGTCGCGCACTGTGGCCGGCTCCGCGGCCAGGTCGAATGCCTCCCGCACTTCCGGACTCGTTAGCATCGCCATAGCCCGCTGGCTGAACCGATCCATCGCTTCCATCAACCCGCTCTGGTCCAGGTCGCGTCGCAATCGGTCCATGCCTTCCAGGAGATGGAGCCGGTCGGTCAGCCGCGTTTCCATGTCCGGTGTCAGGCCCAGATTCTGGACCTTGAACTTCTCGTTGCTCGGGTCGCCCACGATCATGAATGGGGTATTGGCCGAGCCCGCCCACGCGGGGCCAAGGCTGAATACATCGATCTGGCTACGTCCTGAATCCACTCCCGCGACCACGGGCGGCAGCGCGCCCCGGTGACGGCTTTCCATCATTTTCGCGACGATGGAGGTAACGGCGGGCGCATCGTTGACGAACTCGGTCGGCGTTGCCGGAATGCGTCCGGTCATGAAACGCTTGTGGGCTCCACCATGGTCGGCAAAGTCGTGGCAGACCGAGCGGATGATGTTGAACTTGTCAGCGATCTTCGCCTGTCGCGGAAACAGTTCGCAAATACTGATGCCCGGGACGTTCGTAGCGATCGGCTGGAATTCGCCGCGAATCTCCAGCGGCTGATCCGGCTTCATGTCGTAGGTGTCCAGGTGCGCCGGACCGCCGGGCAACCAGACAAAGATGACCGCGTTGTCCTTGGGCGTGCAACCCGCCTCCTTGCCCAGCGCTCTGAGCTGGAGGAAATCGCTGAAACCCAGCCCGAGCAGGCTCAAGGCGCCCGCCTCCAGAAAACTGCGGCGCGACAGAGGTCCGCGGCAGGCCGCGAATCCTGGGCGCGACCGAACAGGGCGGCCCGTCGTGCGGAACAAAGGTCCCATCGATTTCATCTTGTGTCAGCCTGCAGCATCATGCGCGGAAAGAAAAGCATGTTTTGGACGCGAAGACGCGATGGTCCCGTTTGCCCAATGACGCGGTCCATCGGATCGTTGCCGCGCTGGCCCATCACTGCGCGAGCGTCTCCTGCAACAGGCGGGTTGGAAGGGGAGGAGAAGCGAGGGTTGAACCCCGGACTGTCCGAAAACTCGAACGAACCGCGATGCCTCCTCTGGCCGCCGATGGTGGCCGTCGCATTCCTCGTCTTTTTCATCACGGCCGCCTACGCCTTCCCGCCGGCTTCGCATCACACCTTGCGCAACAAAAGGGAAACATGAGGGGTACCGCCCAACTTCTGGGCGAGCGTCATCTGCTCCACATGATCCGCAACATCCACGTCAGAACTGTAACTGCGCAGACGGCGCGTTGGCGACCTCCTTTTCGCTCCGTCACCGCGGGTGTGACACCGGACACCAAATGAGATAAGCCTAGGAGGTTCTAGGAGTGGCAGAGATAACTTGAGCCGTGCGGTCAATTGGGTCATTTCGGGCGCGACGATCATGGTCACGCCCGCTGCCTTGCTGCGCTCGGCCGGGTAATGCAACAATACCGGTCGCACCACGTCCTGCGCCATCGGCAGACCGCTCGAAGTGCTGACTGATTCTCTCTGACCAATCCCATTTTTCAGACCCCGGAGCCGGGCCAGAGTAAAGCGGAGTTTCCATCCCGGATTTCTCCTCCGCGGCGGCTATCCCCGAGACCGATGGGAAAAGAAGGATCACGACCTTCACCAATAATGCAGACGTGAATTGGATTCTCATAATGGAGGTTTCACAACTTATTCTCCCTGGGGAATCCGAATGCAATAAGAATGGAAAACCTTGCTCGTTCCGAAGGAGGCCTGGTTGGCTGACCTGGGATGAACCGCTGGGCGCGGGGTGGGGCGCGACTCACCGGACCAAGCGC
>DATLUX010000125.1:0-5272 GCA_035577805.1 Verrucomicrobiia bacterium | reverse complement strand
TGGCCGCCCGGTCATCGCGCTTCGGGATTGCGTGGGGCCCATGTTGCCGCTGGAACAGTTCGACGACCCGCACGCAATTCGCGAACGGTTCGAACTCCTTCGCCACCACGGCGCCCTGCCCGGTACCTGGGGTAATGTAACCAACCTCGCGCTGGACAACGTCGGCGGCCAGCATGGAGAAAGCGCCCACGCCACACTGCACGTGCCCAACCAGGCGCCTTTTTTTGCCGACCATTTTCCACGCCGCCCGGTCCTGCCCGGAACCCTGCTGATGAACTCGAATTTGGAACTGGTCGCTTCACTCGCGGCAACCCTCCCGGCTTCGGCCGGGCGCCGTTGGGTGTTGCGAAGGGTTTCGGACGTGAAGCTGCGCACCTTTACGCCGCCCGGCGGGACCTTGCAGATTGAAGCGAAGCTGACCCAGCTTTCCGCAGACGCCGCCAGCGTGTCCTTGGAAACTCGCGAAGGCAAACGAATGATCGCCAGCGCCCGCGTCCGGCTGGAATACGCATGAACCTATCCTGTTTCGTAGCAGCCGACGTCAGGAGGCTCACTCTATCCCGGCGCGTTCTCCGGGAAAGAGATCAGAGCCTCGTTACCTCGGCTGCTACGTTAGATTTTCCCGCATGAATACGCGCCGTCGAGTCGCAATCACCGGCGTTGGCCTGGTGACGCCGGTCGGCAACGATGCTCCGACCACGTGGGCAAACTTGTTGGCCGGCCGCAGCGGCATCAGCCGGATTCGTGGATTTGATGCCAGTGGGTTCCCGGCCCGGATCGGCGGGGAGGTGAAAGGGTTCGACGGACCATCGGAGGAACTCGATCGCAAATTGCTCAAGTTCACCTTGCCCTCGCACCGATTCGCGCTGGCTGCGGCGGAGGAAGCGTTGCGGGACGCGGGCATTCGCCCGGAGCCGGCCACGAGCCGGCGCTGGGGATTGTCGGTGGGCGCCGGGATGATGTGCACGACGTTCGAGGAGGTCAAAACGGTGCATGCTCATTGCGGCCGCCAGGGCGAGTTTGATGCGAATGGGTTGGTGGATGGCGCCTTTCCTGCCGACCCGGTGGCATTCTGTCGCAGTCAAGCCAACACGGGTCTGGCGGTGTTGACGCGGCAGTTTGGCATCCAAGGCTACGCTACTTCCGTGCACACGGCCTGCGCGTCCGGCGGCCAGGCCGTCGGGACCGCTTTGAAGGTGATGCGCCGGGGACAGGCGGATTTCGTGCTCGCCGGCGGTTATGATTCGATGCTGAACCCCATCGGCTTGTCGGCGTTTTGTTTATTGGGAGCGCTTTCGACGGACAACGACGCGCCGGAACGCGCCAGCCGCCCGTTCGATGCCACGCGCAATGGCATGGTCTTGGCCGAGGGCGCCGGCTTTATGGTCCTTGAAGATTGGGAGGCGGCGCGCCGCCGGGGCGCTTCGATTTACGCCGAACTGGCCGGCGACGGCAATTCGCTCAGCAGCTATCGCATCACCGATTCGCACCCGTCCGGGGACGGGCCGATTCAGTCGATGCGCCAGGCGCTGGCGGATGCGGGATTAACGCCGGAGGAGGTGGATTACGTGAACGCGCACGGCACCTCCACGTTGATGAACGACCGCAGTGAATGCGCGGCGTTGCGCGGCGTGTTGGGCGATCACATCACGCGCGTGGCGGTCAGCTCCACCAAAAGCTGCATGGGACATTTGATCGCGGCGGCGGGCGCCGTCGAAGCAGTGGTCTGCGCCCTGGCCATTCGCGACGGCATGGCGCCGGTCAACGCGAACCATGGCCGGCCTGATCCGGAGTGCGCCATAAACCTGGTGCGCGAAAAATCGAAACCCATGGACATCCGCGCGGCCCTGTCCAATTCGTTGGGTTTCGGCGGCTCAAACAGCACGCTGGCCTTCCGGCGGCCACAAGGAGTGCCATGAAAACTTCGCGCAGAGTTGTGATCACCGGAAGCGGCGCGGTGTGTGGGACTGGGCTGAGCCCGGAAACGATCTGGGAGGCAGTGCGAGCAGGTCGTTCCGCCATCCAAAAAACCCGCGCTTGGAATAGCAACGGCTGGGCGGCCCGCATGGCCGCCGAAGTGACGGATGTGGACAACCGGACGCTGGTGGAGGACCGCAAGTTGCACAAGAGCGTTTTGCGCACCGATTTATTTGGTCTTTACGCAGCCGGCATGGCCATTCAACGGTCCGGCATTTCCGCGTACCGGGAGACGCTCCCGGCCGAGGCCGTGGCGTCCTTCAATGATCGGAGCGGGATTCTCGCCGGGTCCGGCGGTGGGAATTACCGGAACAATTACGATTTCTTTCCGCTCCTGAGCGAGACCGGCGACGACCTGCAACGTTTCGGGCGCGAACTGGACGGGATGGTGAACCCGATGTGGTTGTTGAAAATCCTGCCCAACAATGTGGTTTGTCACGTCGGCATCCGGCATGGCTTCAAGGGGACCAACGCTTGCATCACCAATCAGGGCGTGGGCGGGATCATGGCTGTCGCGGAAGCCGCCGCCGCCATCACCGCCCACGAAGCCGATCGCGCCGTGGCCGTGGGGCACGACACTCCCTTCGAACCGGAAACCTTATTCCACTACCATCGGCTCGGTTTGATGTCACCGGATACCGTGCGGCCCTTTGATCAAGATCGTTCCGGCACCGTATTCGGCGAGGGGGCCGCGGCCGTGATGTTGGAAGTATTGGAAGATGCGCAAGCCCGCGGCGCGACCATTTTGGGCGAATGGCTCGGCACAGGTTGCGTCACGGAAGCGGGCGGCGTGGTGGAGATCCGGCCCGATGGCGATGGGTTGAGCCGCGCCATCGAAATCGCCCTGGCCGCGGCCGGTCTTGGTCCGGAGCGCGTGGGCATGGTGGTCGCGCACGGCAATGGCACGGCCGCTTCGGACGCCTCCGAGGTCCGGGCGCTTCGGCGTGTCTTCGGGAATGACATCCCGCCGGTGACTGCCTTCAAGTGGTCGGTTGGCCACCTGATCGCGGGGTCGGGCGTGCTGGACCTGGTGCTGGCGCTGGCCGCGTTGCGCGAGAGAATCGTTCCGGGCATCGCCACGTTGCATTCATTGGATCTTGAGTTGGCCCCCTTCCCCGCGTCACCTTCCTCGCAACCGTTGCGTCACAACAGCGCGCTGGTTCTCTGCCGTGGTTTTGGCGGGATGAACACCGCGCTGGTCGTGCGCGGCCCTGATTTCTCCTCAAGCCCATGAATGCGCAACTGCAACTTCCCGAAGCTCCGCCGGGCCGTCGTTGCGGCCTGGACACGGTCGAGGTCGCCCGCGTGGCGCGGTTCCTCCAGGACAAGACGGGGGAAGAACTCACGAAGCTTTTCACCGCCAGCGAACTGGAGATCGCCGGGACGGGCGCGGGCCGCGTGGCCAGCCTGGCCGCGCGATTCGCCGCCAAGGAAGCCTGTTGCAAACTTTTTCCGCGCGAGACGGCCCTAGGCATGATTACGGCGGCGGATTTTGCGGTGGAACGGACGGCTCATGGCGCACCCTGCGTGAAGCCCAGCGCCAACGCCCAGGCCGTGCTGGATCGGCATCGAGTCGCCGAGATCCGGGTTTCCCTCACCCACACGGAGACCAGCGCCTCGGCGATTGCCTGGGTGGATCGGCGGCCGATCGAAGTGCCTTGGTACGGGCGTTGGCTTTATCATCTCCTGCCGTACCGGCGAGGCGTGGTGCTGGGGAATTTGCGGCGCGTGTTTGGCGACGTGTTATCCGAAGCTGAGATCCTTCGGCTGGCCCAGGCTTATTACGCCCACTATGTGCGGTTCACGTGGGAGTTTATTCGCTGGCCGTTCATGTCGCAGACTCGACGCAAAGACTGGATCCGGGTGGAAAATGTGGACGTACCGCTCCGGGCCCATCAGAAGGGCAAAGGCATTTTACTGCTCACGGGCCACTTCGGAAACTTCGAGGTTTCCACCGTGGCGGGTATCAGCCAGTATCCCCAATACCGCGGGTTGCTGCACTTTGTGCGGCGTCCGATCAAGACCCGTTTGATCAATGACTTTGTCACGCGCCGCTTTCAGCGGGCTGGTTTCGGGGTGCTGCCGAAGCGCGGTTCTTTGGATCAGATCCTCGACCTGCTGGCCAACGGCGGGATCATTGTTTATGTCTTCGATCAGCATGCCGGCAAAGGCGACGGGATCACCGTGGAGTTTCTCGGACATCCGGCCGGCACCTTCAAGAGCGTGGCGTTGTTGGCCCTGACGACCGGCGCTCCCGTCGTCCCGGCTTACAGCTGGCGCGAGCCGGATGGACGGCATGTGCTCCGGTTCGAGGAGGAATTGCCATTGATTGAGCATGAGAACGTGGGCGAAGCGATCCGGCTCAACACCCGGGCCTACAACGCCGCCTTGGAACGCATGCTCCTGCGTCATCCGGAGCAATGGATCTGGATGCATCGTCGCTGGAAAGTGGTTCCTCCATCGGCTCATTGACGCCAATTGACGCCACTATTCTGCTGACATACGCCCGCGCTTCTGCTACAAGCCGATGCACTTTCCCCACGTGAAACCTAACGGAAAACGTCTGCTCGGTTGGCTGGTTCTCGCCAGTGCTTTGCTGGTGTCGGGGGCGGCGAGCGCCCAATCGAACCTGGTGGCCTACTATAGTTCCTCTGGAGACTACATTGGACAAGGAGGCACCTATTACACGCTCAACGAGGCGGAGTTCGGCGTGAGTGGTTCGGCTGACCGATTTGTCGTGTCCGCATTTGGGTACTCGGCTTACTTTGATGGCCCAGGCGCAACGGCCTTGCAGGTGGGTGTCTACACCAATGCCACACGTTGGCCATTCAACGACGACACGCCCGGCTTGAGCGTTTCTGGCAATGGCCGGGGTTGCAATCAGCTGTGTGGCGACTTCGAGATTCGCGAACTTGGCCTTACCGATGCGGGCGACGTGAACCGTTTGTGGGTCACCTTCACCCAGCATTGTGAATGTTTCATGGCCCCGCTGAGCGGCGAAATCCGATACCATTCACAACTGGCTCCGGACACTCCGCCGACCAGAACCTGGCGGGTGCCCGCCGACTTTGCCACCATCCAACAGGCCATCGATCGCGCCGCCTTGGGCGACACCGTCCTCGTTGCGCCCGGAACCTACCTTGAGAACATTAATTTCCAGGGAAAAGAAATCATTGTCCGCAGTGAACTGGGACCTGAACTCACCATCATTGACGGCCGGAACCAGGATTCCGTGGTAAAGATCATCGGTCACGTCACGCGCAAAACACTGTTTCAGGGCTTCACGGTGCGCAAC
>DATLUX010000124.1:0-5643 GCA_035577805.1 Verrucomicrobiia bacterium | reverse complement strand
CCCTCACCCCCAGCCCCTCTCCCATCCGATGGGAGAGGGTGGCCGTATGGCCGGGTGAGGGTCGGTTCATGGGTAGAGTGAGACTACCGCCTTCCTTCACAGTTGATTGATCCCGGGAAAAGGCGGAGAACGTGTGCCCCGACTGGACGCGGCTGTCGCCGCATCCCTGGGCCAATGCAAGGCCGACTAAACAGCTTTCAGAAGACGATGCTGGAGTGGGATGAAATGCATCCCTACAACGCCGTGCATGTGGCGCGGGTTCCCGGCGTTCTCGAGGCGCAACGATTGCAAGCCAGCTTGAGCGCTGCGCTCGAACGCGCCGGTCTCACCCGGCTCGTGCTCGATTCCTGGCAGTGTGTTTATGCGTATCAGGATGGTCCCGCCGCTTGCGAGGTAAAGATCCTCGCGGACGAGCCCGAGGCTGATTTGGCGCTGTGCGCCGAAGTGGAATGGCAAATCAACACGCCCTTCGTGCCCACGCCCGGTTTCACGCCCTTCCGCTTCTTCGCCATGCCGGCCACGGATTCGTTCTTCCTTGGCTTGGCCTACTTCCACCCGGTGGCAGACGCCGAAGCGATCGTTCACTTGCTCCGGACCCTGGTTCGCGACTATCTCAGGCCAAACCATTCAGCCTTGGCAAAGTTGGACCGTTATCCGTCACACCAGGCTCACCTCCTTCTCCGCTATCCGGGTGTCGTGGCGCGGAAGTTGTTTGCCTTTGCGGGGCAGCTCCGGCGCCTCAGACAATCGCATCGTCCGCGTTACCGTGAACCGCAGAACCTGCACAATGGATTCAGTTTCTTTTCCATGCCGCGGGAGCGTCTGTGTTCCCTGGTGGCAGCGGCGAAGGATTGGGACGTCACCGTCAATGACCTGTTGTTGGCGCTCCTTTTGCAATCGGTGGCACCGCTGACCGGACAGCGGCTCCGAGCGAAAAAGCGTCGGCAGATTTCGGTGGGTTGCATCGTGAACTTGCGAAAAGAGTTGGGCATGGATCGGGCGCGTGGTTTCGGCCTTTTCTTGGGGTCGTTTATCGTGACGCACCCCGTGTTGGAAGGGATGAACCTGCGCGAACTGGCCGGGGACATCCGACAACAGACGCGGGCGATCAAGCAGCATCGGCTCTATTTGGCGACGCCCGTCGAACTGGCTTTGGGTCGGTTCGTGCTCCGATTTTTCTCGCCGGCTCGGCGCAAGAAGTTTTATCAGAAGAACTATCCCCTGTGGGGAGGCTTGACGAATATGAATTTGAATTCCTTGTGGGAACCTTCGACTGAAGAGGGCCCCATCGATTACTTCCGGGCCGTCTCCACCGGGCCGGCCACACCCCTGGTGTTTTCGGTGACCACCGTCGGGGACCACGCCAACGTGGGTTTAAGCTATCGGACCACGGTCTTTTCGGCAGAGGACATCGAGTGTGTGCAACGCCATTTCAGGCAGCAGCTGGAACAATTGCGCGAGCCAACATGAGAGGCGGGGCGGCCACAGCGCTTGCGCTATTGGCGACAACCATTCTGGCCGGTTGCGGCACCTACCCGCGTCAGGGCCTGGATGCGGCTCAGGCCCAACAGCTGGAGCAAACGCTGGCCAGACACGAATCCGGGCTCACCCCGGAACAGGAAACCAAGATTCTCGCCCTCGATCCCCGGAACGTCACCGGCCAGGACGTGCGCGAACTTTTGTCCAATGCCCCTGCGCCCCGGATCATCAACCTGCACGGCGGGGTCCACTCGACAGTACGGCATTCCAGATCGTTTGCTGAATTCCTCATCGGCATGGGTTATCCTGGACGCAGCCTCACCAACGCCAGCGACGGCACCTGGACGTTCAGCTGTTACGAAAGCAGCCGGAAGATCGCCGGCGTCATCGCCTGGTATTACGAAAAAGAAGGATTGCGCCCCATGATGGTGGGTCACAGTCAAGGCGGTATGCAGGCCGTCAAAGTCCTGCACCGGCTGGCCCAAAAACCCCCGGCGAAATTGCACGTCTGGAATCCGATCACGTGGAGCCAAGAGACGCGGTGCGAAATCATCGATCCGATTGACGGCTATCCACGGCCGGTGGCCGGTCTCATCCTTCCGTACGCGTCCGCGGTGGGATCCGGTGGACTGGCCCGGCTTCTGCCTAATCAGTGGGACATGTGTCTGGTGCCCGGATTGCGGTTGCATCGCATCCCTGACGCGGTCGAGGAGTTCACCGGCTTCTGCAAAGGCGCCGACCTGTGGGGGGGCGATTACCTGGGATACGGCCCGATGAACCATTACAAGCCCGAAGGCCACGCCGCGGTGCGAAACGTATGGTTGCCAAGCGCCTATAAACACATGAGCATTCCCGACACCAAACATTTGCTCAACAGCCAGCCAATCCGGGCCTGGATCGATAATTATCGACCAGCCGACGAATGGATCGTGAAGCTGCGCTTGGATGAACAATTCGACGCGGACGCCTCGAACATCCTGTGGGCGGCGGACGTTTGGTACAGCATCAAAAAACATTGGGTGCTCGAACTCCAGCGCTGGATTCGCGCCCGACGTGCCCAACGCCATGAGTTCTGACGAGCTGCTTTTGCGTCGGGCGATCGTGTTTGTCTCGGCCTTCGTCTACTGGGTGGGCGTGGCAGTGCAGGCTCGCCGGATTCGCCGGCAGATTGGGCGCTCGCCCAATGTCCGGCCGCGGGGCACGAAGGAAAAGCTGTTGTGGGCAGGGTGGATGGTGGTGGCCGGCATCTGGCTGTTCCAGCCTTTCTTCGTGGGAGGCGAAGCGGCTTCGGCGTGGCGGAGAGGATACGCCGCGCTGCTGCATGGGCCTTCCTTGGTCGGCGGCGCACTGCTGGTGGCGACCGGCTACGTGGGCACTCTTTGGTGTTACGCGGCGATGGGAGACACGTGGCGAATGGGCATCAACCGCAAAGAGAAGACCGTTCTCGTGAGCCACGGACCGTATCAATGGGTGCGACATCCGATTTACCTGTTTCAGGTCGTCATGTTGGCCGGGGCCGCCTGGCTGCTGCCCACCTGGCTGTCGTTGATCGCCTTGCTGATTCATTTTGTGTGCGTCTGGCTCAAGGCGTTGGATGAGGAGACTTATTTACTGGCCGTGCACGGCGAGACCTATCGCGATTACCTGCGTCGAACAGGGAGGTTGTTCCCCAAGCTGTGGGGACGATCGGGACCGATCTTGGACAAGCCGGAGAGGTGACGGCAGAGAGAGCAGGTCGGACCGAAAACGGACCTGGCCGGGCCGGCTCGCCGGGCCGCCCGTTTCCTGGCAGACAAAGTTGCTTTTTGCCCGCCGACTTTCCACACTAGTCCCCGTACCGAATCATGAGCGCACCACTTGCCGGAAGGGTTGCATTCGTCACTGGCGCCTCGCGCGGCATTGGCCGGGCGATCGCGCTCAAGTTGGCCGCGGCCGGCTGTGACGTGGCCATCATTTATCACAACAGTCACGAGCAAGCGGAGGCGGTTTGTTTGGCGATTCGTGGGCAAGGTCGCCAGGCGCTGGCCGTGCAGGCGGACGTCAGCGAACCCGCCAGCGTCGCCGAAGCGTTCGCGGCCTTTCGGCACCAATTTGATCGCGTGGATATCGTGGTGAGCAACGCGGCCATCGGCGTGCTGCGTCCGGCCCTGGAACTCACCCTCAAGCATTGGCGCCGTTGCCTGGAAACCAATGCCCTTGCTCTGAACTTGCTGGCCCAACAAGCCGCGCCGCTCATGCGGGAAGGAGGACGCATCATCGGCATCTCGAGCCTGGGCGCGACGCGAGCCATCCCGCAGTACGCGTTCATCGGCGCATCCAAGGCGGCGCTCGAATCGATCGCGCGCAGCCTGGCCCAGGAACTGGGGCCACGCGGGATTCGCGTCAATACCGTGAGCGCCGGAGTGGTGGACACCGATGCCCTCAAGTACTTTCCCAATCGGCAACAGTTGCTCGACGAGTATGCGCGCCGGACGCCGGCCGGGCCCACGCTGAGCCCCGAAGACGTGGCCAACGCCGTGTACTTGCTCTGTCTGCCCGAAGCCTCCAGGATTACGGGCCATACCCTGGTGGTGGACGGTGGTTATTGCATCTCAGGATGACAGGATGAAGAGTCCCTCCCTTGCAGATTCCGGTCTGACCGGCGGTGTCGCGATCGTCACCGGCGGCAGCCGGGGCATTGGCCGCGCCATCGTGCATGTCCTGGCCGGCGCCGGGATGGAGGTGATCTTTACCTACCGCGACAAAACCGCCGCGGCGGAAGTCGTGTCGTCGGCCGGCGACGTGCGCGTGACCGGTGAGCCGATGGATGTGCGGGACGCCGCCGCCTGTGCGGCGCTGGCCGAGAAGGTATTCGATCGCACCGGGCGCATTGATCTTCTGGTCAATAACGCCGGGGTGATCCGCGACAACCCGTTGGGCGCATTGGAACCGGAGGACGTTCGGGATGTGCTGGCGACCAACGTGGAAGGCACTTTCAACATGACCCGGGCGGTCGTGCCCTTTCTGATGACGCAGCGCCGCGGCAAGATCATTAACATCAGCTCGGTGGCCGGTGAGAAAGGCGGGCGCGGCCAGACCAATTACGCCGCGAGCAAAGGGGCTCTTAACGCCTTCACGCGCGCGCTGGCCGTCGAGGTCGCCCCACGCGGCATCACCGTCAACGCGGTGGCCCCAGGCGTGATCGAGACCGAGATGTCACGCGCCGTGCGCGAACGAGCCGGAGACCAGGTCCAGTCCCGCATCCTGCTGCGCCGGATTGGCGGGCCGGAAGAGGTCGCCCACGCCGTTTGGTTTTTGAGTTCGCGTTACGCGGATTACATCACCGGGCAAGTGCTGCACGTGGACGGCGGCTTCAAGATGGAATGAGCAATTTATGACGATCACAAACATCACCCAGGAACAGATGGCGGCCGTGTTTCCAAAAGTGGCGGAGATCATGGCCGGCGCGTTGGGCTGCGACGCCGAAAAGATCAAACCAGACGCATCCCTGATCGATGATTTGGGAGCCGAATCCATCGATTTCCTTGACATTGTGTTCCGCCTGGAACGGGCCTTCAAAGTGAAGATCCCACGCGGCAAAATCGTGGAGGAAGCCCGCGGCGATCTTTCCATCGCCCAATTTGAACAGGACGGGGTTGTCACCGAAGCCGGGCTCGCTCGGCTCAGACACTTCCTGAACGAGGTGCCCGCAGACCGGTTCAAGGCCCCCTTGAAGTCCGCGGACATCCCGCGCCTGTTTACCGTGGCCACGTTCTGCGCCTTGGTGGTCCGGCGGCAGCGCGAAAGCGCCGCCGCGCCCGGCCCGCAACCGGCCTGATTCCCCGCCTGCACGGCGGCCCAGTATGGACGCACATTTTCGCGCCTTCACCTTTGTGGACCGGATCACCGAACTGGATCCCGGCCGGCAGATCCGCGGGCGCTACACCATTCCGGTCGACGTTCCCAACTTTCCCGCCACGCTGGTGACGGAAGCCGTCGGGCAACTGGCGGCTTGGGCCGCGATGGCGGCGCTGGAATTCAAGAGCCGTCCGGTAGCCGGGCTGGCCACGCACATCGATTTCCTTACGTCCGTTCAACCCGGGCAGGTGCTCGAGTTAAGCGCTGAGCTGGAAACGCTGGAAGAGGACGCCGTGGCTTACCACGGAAACGCGCAAGTGGATGGCC
>DATLUX010000123.1:0-31286 GCA_035577805.1 Verrucomicrobiia bacterium | reverse complement strand
AGCTGTTGCACCATGGCCCGGTCGGCCTCGGGCACCAGGATCACCGCATGCGGCACTCCTGTGTTCAGGGAGTGCACCTCGATCTTGGCGCCGGCCGCCGCGATCACTTCATTCAAACGAAGATCTTTCGGCGGGGTGAGATTCACCGTCACCAGCTCGCCCTGGAACCTGGCCGTGATGATGCCCGCTAGTGTCTCGAAGCTGGTCTGATTCGTGGCGCCCACTCCGGCCACGCGCTGGATGAATCGCGCAAAACAACGCGCGCCGTTCCCGCACATCTCCGCCCGGCTGCCGTCGCTATTGTAGAAGTCCCAGGACCACTCCGCGCGCCCCGATCGATTGGGCACGAGCAGAAACAAGCCGTCGGCGCCGATCCCCCGTTGTCGATGACACAACCGGCGCACCTGCTCCGTCGTGAGCTGCACCTGGCCCGAGCGATTGTCGATCAGGATGAAATCGTTTCCCGCTCCGTTCATCTTTACAAAATCCAGCGTCATGGCCCAGCCAGCGTATCAAGAACGCAGCCCGTGCAAAGACGAAAGCGGCTGGCAGAAAGATCCCATCGAGCCGTTTCCTGCCACCTCATCGGCGGCCTCTCTTATCTGCGCCAATCTGCGCCAATCTGCGGGCCCCTCCCCATCTGTGGCAACCAACGCACCTTGCCCCAAATTCCCTCGCCCAATCCCCCAGCCCCATCCGGCGAAGCAATTGGGGCTTAGCAGTCGCCGCTTTCAAACCTCATGGACAACGTCAGCCTCGCTCACCACCTAGGCTCATTCCAAAACCCAGCCTTCGTCACCGATCAGCCGGCCCTGCGGGGCAAGGGAATTGGGGGCAAGGGAATTGGGGCGCCAAGCCATGGCGGCTCTTCCAAACTTTGGATTCGTGCCAATGGCACGTCCGGGTGCATGGTGCTGTTGAATTGCCGGTCGTGTCCAGGCGTCAGCCACAAGTTCGATATGAAAAGGGATCGAATCTTGGGTGTGTGTGGCGGTCTTGCGGCGCTGGTGGTCGGTACGGTTCTTTGCGTGTCGCACCAGTCGGAGCCATTATGCAAAGGAAAGCCGTTGAGCTCTTGGTTGGGAGATTTGCGTAGTTCAAGAACGCAAACCGCCGCTGTGCAAGCGATCTGCCAGATGGGAACAAATGCCGTCCCGTTCCTGGTTCGCGAGCTTCAGGCAACGGATTCTGGCCTAAAATCGAAGATCTTACGACTGGCGCAGAAGCAGCACCTGTAATGCAGTTCGGGCATTGGGAGATTTCCACGGAAACGCGGAGCTGGTCGTTCCTGCATGCGTTGCAGCCTTAAACGATCCCGATTCGGGTGTCCGTTATGGCGGTGTGGCCAGCCTGATGAGACTGAAGGCCGTGCCACAATTGGCAGTCCCAGCGCTTTCGCAGCGCGTCAGCGATGGAAGCACCAAAGTGCGCGAGCTTGCCGTAGAGGCTCTGGGCAATTATGGCAAGGCTGCACAATCCGCAGTTCCGATGCTTTTAGGCTGCCTGACGGAAACAAACAAGACGCTCCGAGGGTTGGCGGCCTGGGCGTTGGTGCAGGTTGATTTGCGAGCAGCCAGGGAATCGCCATTAGTCGCACCGGCCCTCACGGAGAACCTTCAGCATGAAACCTGGTGGCTGCCGAAATTCTGCGGAGAGGCGTTAAAATTGATCAACTCGGACGAGGCGCCGGAGGCACGGGTCAAGTGAGGATCGCACAAGACGCCATCGACAAAGATTGCCGAACAAAGCTTCCGACCAAGGTCCATTCTCCAATCCTTGTCCGGAGAAGATAGAGTGAGCCTCATGCCATCGGCTGCTACGGATTATCGCGCGGTTACAGCGCGGGACGCGGCAGGAGGAAGTGCACGCTGTCATCGTCCACGCCCTTCATGAGCATTTGGTTGAGGTCTTTTTTGAGGGGTTTTTGGACGCTGCCATCGCAAAGCGCGACATTGCCGATCGTGCCATGGCCGTATTTGGGTTTGTTGAGCCAAACGGAGGTGCCCATGGGCGCTTCATAGACCGGCGAGAGACCCGAGGAACAACGGCTGCGGGCTGGGCCGGTGCTAATATTGCGGTCGGCCATCAGAATGTGTTCTTGAGTCATGTCCCAAGGCAGGATGGCGCGGTAATTGGATGGGCCCCCGGGACCGTGAGTATTGGAGCCGGCATCCAAACCTAAATCGTAACTGCACGCTTCATTGCGGAAATTGGGATGCAGGAAGCCACTGACGGAGCTGCCCGTGAAATCCTCGGCCGGCTTGGCTTCCTTGTCGGCAGGGCAGGCCAATACTTTGGGACTCAGCAATTCATTTGAGATCCAGGAGTATTGGAACCAGGCGTTGTTCTGGAGGCCGCTGGGATGATCTCGCGTCCCCCCATCCGTTGCCTCGATGCGCCAGGGTAAGGCCCACTTTTCGCTGTCGTTCACCCAAACGATATAACCCAACGCGATTTGCTTGAGGTTGCTCGCGGAACCAGCCAGGGCCGCCTTCGCTTTGGCCTTGGCCAACGCAGGAAGCAACAGGCCGGCAAGAATGGCGATGATGGCGATGACGACCAATAATTCGATCAGGGTAAAGCCCTTGCGAAGCCGGTTGCCGGGCATTCTCATGTCCGCATGGTTCGTCGGTTGGTATGGTAACGCGCCGCTGCCACGCCCAAGACTCGCCCTTCCTATTCTAGGAGCAGGGGAGGAATTGGGGTTCACACTAATGAGACGCGGATTTGTGTTAACTATTCCTGACCAGATGGAGCGGACAGAACCATACAGGGGACAGCAAGATTCACATAAACAACGCAGCCCCGCACTGCGCAGCCATCCACCTAACCCCACCATTCACTGCAGCCCGGTTCATTTTTCTGCCCACCATTTTTCCTGCCCCTCCGGTGCTATTCTTCTGTGAGCAACGCTTCCAATTCGGCCAACCCGGCTGGGGACCCAATTTCATAGAAACGTTCTGTGACCTCGTAACCGGCTAGTTGCCCGCGTTTGACCAGGTCTTGCATGACGCTCGCGAGGTCGAAGGGCCGATCGGCCGGCCAACCGGCAAAGGCCGCCGGCCGGAACAGGCTCAAGCCATAATCGATATGGCGCATCTCCGGCAGGCATTGTTTCTTGTCGTAGACCCGGATCTCGCCGCCTGCGAAGACGACGTTGCTCGTGTCATAATGGCCCTCATTTCGATAGACCGTCATCAGGCCCAGACGCCCGCTGCGCTCAAAACACTCCGCGATGGGCTGGAACGGCACCGGTAAATACGAATCTCCGTAAAGCACGAAGAATTGTTCGCCCAACAACGGCAGGGCTTGCTGAATTGCCCCACCGGTCCCCAACAAGACCGGGCCGTCGAAAGAATAGTCAATCCGGACGCCGTTGGCGGCGCCCGTGCCGTACTCGGCTTGGATCAAGTGACCCAGGTGCCCGACGCACAGGACCACCCGCGTGATCCCCTGGCGCCGGAGCAACTCGAGCTGATGAGCAAGGAACGGGCGGCCCGCCACCGGCAACAGCACCTTGGGGATGTGTTCGGTCAGGGGCCGCAACCGGGTGGCGAGGCCCCCGGCGAGAATCGCCACAGGCAGGTCTTTCAAGCGATCAGGAGTTTGGTGCCTTCGAAATCAAAGCGGAACCGGACCTCCTTGAGCCCAGCCTCGCGCATGGCGTGGCGGAGTTTGGATTTTTCCTGTTCGGCGTAAAACATGAGGAACCCTCCGCCGCCAGCGCCGATAAGTTTGCCGCCCAAAGCGCCGTTGGCCCTGGCCAGTTCGTACCACTCGTTAATCTTAGGGTTGCTCATGCCGCCGCTGCGGATCCTTTTGCGCTGCCAATGTTCGTCCATCAACCGCGCAAACTCGCGCAGAGCGCCGCCCTCCAGCGCGCGTTGGCTGGCATACCCGATTTCCTTGGTGTGATGGAGGTTCTCGAGCATCGCCGGATCCTCTTTTTTAGATTTTTCATGCTGATCCTTGAGAATGGCTCCGGCGCTGCGGCTGTAACCGGTAAAAAACATCAACAGGTTATCTTCGAGATTGTAGCGGGTCTCTTCGCTGATCTTGGCTGGGGCGGCTTCGACACGGCCATTTTGGTGAAACTGGAAGCAGGTAATCCCGCCGAGCGCGGCGATATACTGGTCCTGCTTGCCGACCGGTTCCTTCAGCCGTTCGATCTCGATCTGGCAGGCTTGCGCGGCCAGGTCCGCGTTGGGAACCAGATTCTTTTTGTGCGCGTGCAATGCCTTGAGCAGGGCGGTGGTGAAACTCCCGGAACTGCCCAAGCCCGTCCCGGCCGGGATGTCCGCCATGCTCGTCACCTCCAGGTAACCCGCCTCCAACCCAACCAGCTTGAACGCCTCCCGGATGATGGGATGCTCGATCTGATCCACTTTCTGCACCCGTTCGAGCTTGGAATATTTCACGATCAACTCCGCAACGAAAGTTTCGTGCAAAGTGATATAGACATATTTGTCGATGGCCGCGGCGATGAGGAATCCGCCGAAACGTTCGTAGTAAGAGGGCAGGTCGGTGCCGCCGCCTCCCAAGCTGATGCGCAACGGGGATCGAGCGATGATCATGCGCCGGGATTTAAGCGCCAAGGCGCTGCGCGAGAAAGGCCAAATTGGACAGATTCTGTTCGACAACCTGCGCTCCCCCTTCAAACTTCCAGGGATGTTTCGGCCCTGTATCGACTTGCACGAAGGCAAGGTGAAACAGATCGTGGGCGGCACGTTGGGCGACGATCCCGCGGCATTGCGCACCAACTTCGTTTCCGACCGATCCGCCGCCTGGTACGCCGCGCTCTACCAACAGGACAACTTGCGCGGCGGCCACCTTATCATGCTCGGCTCGGGCAATGACACCGCCGCGCGCGAGGCGTTACAGGCTTATCCGGGAGGCCTGCAAGTAGGCGGCGGCCTGAATCTGGAGAATGCCAAAGCCTGGCTCGAGGCGGGTGCTTCCCATGTTATCGTCACCTCGTGGATCTTTCAGAACGACACTCTGGACTGGGAGCGACTGAACGCTCTGGCCGCTCAGGTCGGCAAAGAGCGCCTCGTTCTGGACCTGAGCTGCCGCCGGAGAGGCGCAGACTACGTGGTGGTCACTCACCGTTGGCAACGCTTCACCAATGTGATCCTGGGCGCCGGTGTGCTCAATAAGCTGGCCGGGTTTTGTAACGAGTTCCTGATCCACGCCGCGGATGTCGAAGGGCTCTGCCGCGGGATTGATTCGGAGTTGGTCCAGCAGCTGGCAGATTGGACCCCATTGCCATTGACCTACGCCGGAGGCGCCCAATCGCTTGCGGATCTGGAAGAAGTGACTCGACGAGGGCGCGGTCGAATCGACCTCACCATCGGGTCCGCCCTGGATATCTTTGGCGGGCGAGGGGTTCGTTACGCGGACGCCGTGGCCTTCAATCGCCGCGCGGGTTAGCAGTTACTGTCCTGACTTATTTGGGCACCGGTTCGTAATTAACCAGGCCGGCGTCGATATACTGGCCGCCGCCGGTTTGATGGCAATGAATCGCGATCAGGTTTCGGCCTGGCTTCAAGGTCTTGATGGACTCGGGGGTCAGGTCGAATTCGTCATAATCTCCGATCCAACCCGTGGTCTTCACCGCCAGCACACCGTTGAGATAGACCTCGGCATCCTCGTCGTGATGCAAAACCAGGCGTAGATCCTTGAGCGTAAAGTCCGGCAGCGTCACCTCCCGACGCAGCCAGATGTCGCCCGTCTTCCATTCGGTGCGCACCACGGAACCCGGCGTGCCGGTGGTGCCGAATCCGCCCAGACCCTCTTTCCAGCCCGCGCCGTCGAACTCCGGCTTAAACCAGTTTTCATTCGGCCTTTCCAAGCTGTACCGCCAGGGCATGCCTTCTTGCTGGGAGGACTGGATCAGCACCGTCATCTTCGGCTCAGGCGGAAACTTCCCACGGTTGGCGTCGGCCACCAAGTCGACCGGCATTTTAATCACTTCACGGTCATAGGTGACCAAGCCGTTGCCTTCAAACTCGACGTCGGTGGTTTGCGTATAAACGGCGGCGCTCAGGCCGACATTTTCTTTCAGGGCATAAACGCCGCGCAACAGCTTCACATATTGGCGGGAAAGCTTCTCGATACTCTCCATGCCGCGATAGCCCCAGGTCTTGCCGGCCCAGGTGTGGCCATTGACCCTGTAGCCGAGGCCGCCGAACTCGCCCAGCACCGCGGCTCGACTCGTCTCGGGCGGAGGAGCGCCCGGCCCGGGATAGCGGTGAATATCATGCACGTCACCGACCGATCGATCGGTCCAGCCGCTGGCGGAATCGACCAGCCGCGTCGGATCATAATCCTTCACCCACTTGGCCAGCCGCGCCGTATCGTATTGGCCCCAACCTTCATTAAAAACCACCCACATGACAATGGACGGATGATTGTGACGCGCCTCGATCAGCGCCTGCAGCTCGGCTTCAAATTGCTTCGCCGATTCCGGGGAGCGGGTAATGTCGGCATCGCGCGGGCCAATGAAACGGTCGCCGCTGGGCATATCCTGCCAGACCAACAACCCCAACTTGTCGCACCAATAATACCAGCGACTCGGTTCCACCTTGACGTGTTTGCGGGCCATGTTGAACCCGAGCTTCTTCGTGAGCTCAATGTCGTAGCGAAGCGCTTCGTCGGTCGGAGCCGTGTACAGACCATCCGGCCAAAAACCCTGATCCAGCGGTCCCAGCATGAAGAAAAGTTTGTTGTTCAGGAAGATCTTGGTGCGTCCGCCCTCCTGGCCCAGCGAAACCTTGCGCATCCCGAAGTAGCTGGAGACCACATCCAACACTTGGTCGCCTCGCTTGGCGGTGACTTTTAAATCGTAAAGAAACGGCTCGTCCGGACTCCATAACTTGGGATCGGCGATCGCCAGGCTCAGTTCCGAACCGTACTTGCCGGCGGCCCGAGCCACCACCTGCCCGCTCGCCGACGCCTCCGCTTCGAGAGCAACTGTGTCATCTGCACTCAAGCCGGCCGCCGTCAACCGCAGACGCCCTCCATCCACATCCGGCGTCAATTTCAGCGCGGCCACGCCCCCCGCCGCCACGGGTTCCAGCCAAACCGTCTGCCAAATGCCGCTGGTGCCGGTGTAAAAGATCCCTTGATCCGGTTTGCGGACCTGTTTGCCCCGAGGATAAGGACTGGCGTCGGCCGGGTCCCATACTCCAACGACCAGCTCATTGGTGCCGGAAGCCCGCAGAGTGTCGGTGATGTCGAAATAGAACGGGTCGTAGCCGCCACGATGAACGCCGATTTGTTGTCCGTTGACCAGAACAGTGGCTTCGAAGTCCACCGCGCCGAAATGCAAGAGCACCCGCCGTCCCGCCCAGAGCCCGGGCACCGTCAAGGCCCGGCGATACCAAACCCGCTTCCGCTCGTCGACATTACTCATGATCCCTGAAAGGGCGGACTCGACTGGAAAAGGAACCAGAATGCGGGCCTGAAATTGCGTCGGCTGCGAGGCGCTGCGCACCGTCAGGGCAAAATCCCAAAGCCCATTTAGGTTCTGCCATTCGTTTCGCACCAATTGCGGGCGCGGATAAGGCGCCTGGTTCTGGCCGCGCTCCACCTCTTTTGCCCAACGGGTCATGATCGGCGCCTGAGCCGGCTGCCAGACAGATGCACCGGCCGGCGGAGTTGCCGATGCCGGCGGAGTTGCCGCCCGAGGGGCAGGCGCTGCTGGAGGTTCCGCGGCGGGCGCCACACCCAGCTCCATCGGCCAAACACCGACCAGCAGCCAGATCAACCACGCCTGTTTAAATCCAAACCATCCCTGTTGGGCGAACCATCGGCTTTCCTCGGAAAGCCAGGGCTGAAGTGCACGATGCATGCCGAGCCGACGATGGCAGTTCCCGGGCCGGAAAGCGATGTCTTTCCCACCGCGTCTTCTCGCCTTTGAGAATCCTTTGAGAAGAGGTCGCGAGTCAGTGTCCATTGCTGCGGCAGCCAGAAAGGCGAACTCGCAGGGGCTTGGGGCAGGCCAAAAGATTTTCCGAGTCTGCAATTTGAATCATTGGCCTTGTGGTGTAGACTTTCCGTGTGAACAAGTCCAACAAAGGCCGACCACAACCCTCTGGTCCCCCGCCTAGTCCGGAGGCGCTCCCGACAGACCCATCCAGTGCACCGGAGGAAGAATCCGGTAATCTTTCCACGCTGCAATTGCTGGATCTCATCTCCCATCGGCTGGCCATGCAAGGGCCCGTGCCGCCGGACCTGACGATTTTGCGCCGGCGGATCGAGGAGATGGAGGAACTGCAAGACCAGGCGCGGAATGCGGTCGAAAAACTGAGCGAAGCCGTGGATAAACTGCGCGCGCCGGCGTTGCGCCTGGGCACGCTCTTGCAAAAGCTGCCCAAAGCCCGCGCCCTCGTCTGCGTCGGCGGCACCGATTACGTCTGTAGCCTCGACCCGTCCATCCCGGAAGTCACGCTGGAAACCGGCACGCGCGTGTTGCTCAACGAGGCGTTCGCCGTCACAGATTCCTTCGGATTCGACAAGAACGGGCCGGTGGTGAAAGTGGTGGAATTACTTTCCGACGGCCGGCTGCGGGTGGGCAACGATTCGGGCATATCGGATTTGGTGGTGGTCCGCTCCTCGTTACTGGCGAAGGACAAGCTGAAAGCGGGGTTGGAATTGCGACTGGACCCGAACCAGCGGGTGGCGGTGGAGGTGGTCGGGACGGCCAAGCGGCTGGACCGCTCGTTGACCCGGGTGGAACCGGTGCTCTGGAAGAACATTGGGGGGCAGGAGGAGGCAGTGCAAGGAATCCGGGACTCCATCGAGATGCCCTTTTTGCACGCGAAACTTTTCAAACGATTTAATCACCCGGTTCCCAAGGGCTTCTTGCTCTATGGGCCGCCTGGCTGCGGCAAGACGCTGCTGGGCAAGGCCACGGCGCACAATTTGCGCCTGCAGATCCGCGAGAAGACAGGTGAGGATCATCCGGAGTTCTTCCTCAGTGTGAAAGGCCCGGAGGTGCTCAACATGTGGCTGGGAGAATCGGAACGTCAGGTCCGGGACTTGTTCGCACAATGCCGCGAGAAAGCGGCCGAAGGACACCTGGCGTTCCTCTTTATTGACGAAGCCGAATCCATCCTCGGCACCCGACACGCCGTCCGCACCGGCTCCAACATCCTTTCCACCCTGGTGCCCATGTTCTGCACGGAAATGGACGGGTTGGAAGTCCTGCAGAATGTCGTCATCATCATCGCCTCCAACCGCGCCGATTTGATCGACCCCGCCATTTTGCGCCCGGGCCGCATCGATCGCAAAATTCGCGTGCGCCGGCCCGATAAACAGGCCGCGAGAGAGATCTACAAGATCTATCTCCAGGAAGATTTACCCCTGGCCGAGTCGCGCGATGTGCTGGTCGAAACGGTGGTGGAAGCCCACTACGCGCGCACCGAGGAGAACCGGTTTTTGGATATCGGTTTTCGCAGCGGCCGTCACGATTACCTCTACCGCGGCGATCTGGCCAGCGGCGCGATCATCGCGGCGATTGTCGAACGGGCCAAGGAATACGCGATCAAACGCTGCATCGCCCAGGGCACAGAATCGCCTTTGCGCGCCCAGGATTTGCTCGATGCCCTGGCCAAGGAATATCGTGAAAATGATCTGTTCCCGCCCAGCGACATCACGGAAGACTGGCTGAAGCTGACGGATTTTGAACCGGGCAACGTCGTTCGCCTCGCGCCCTACCGGCCGGCCGAACCGGCCCAGTCAACCGGAACCATTTAATTGTCCCGTCTCGATGTTTTGAGAATGGACTAAAGCGCCCGCGGCAAAGGCCGTTACTCCCCTGGTGGCTTAGGCGCCCGACGCCGTGCGCTTGCACATCGGCGAATCCAGGCGTAGAAAAGAACGGCATCAGGGATCACGGAATGGTCCGAACCGAACTAGTCATGGACATCCAGTTTGGCACGGAAACAGAAATCGGGATCACACGACAGAATCCCGAGAGCGTGGATGTCGTGTCTGAATCCATCGCCCTCGTCCGCAGCGCCACCGCGCCCGGGGTGCGCATGCGCTGGGATTACAGCTGTGAGGATCCCCACTGCGATGCGCGCGGGTTCCGCGTTAAGGAACTGCTGCAGGACAGCGACGAATCCAATTACTTCGCCCAGGACGCCCAGCGGGCGATGACCTTCAGCGAGATCAAGAGCGACCTGGTGCTTCGCAACGGCGCCCGCTTCTACAACGACCACGCCCACCCCGAATATTGCGCTCCGGAATGCAGCACCCTGCTCGAACTCCTGCAGCAGGACTACGCCGGCGACGCCCTGCTCATGGCTTGCGTGCGCAACCTGAACCAGGGCACCGACAACCCGGTCTTGCTCTATAAAAACAACACCGACTTTCGCGGGCACAGCTACGGTTGCCACGAAAATTATCTCATGCCCCGCAAGCTGCCCTGGGAAGTGCTCAGCACCGCCATGGTCGCCTTCTTCGTCACCCGCCAAATCGTTTGCGGGGCCGGCAAGTTCGGCTGGGAGGAAGAGGATAAATTCATCGGACCCGGCTTCCAGATCTCGCAGCGCAGCGATTTCTTTTCGGAATTGCAGAGCGTCGACACCATGCAACGGCGGCCCATCATCAATACGCGGGATGAGCCACACGCCAACAACGAGCTCTACCGAAGATTTCACGTCATCATCGGCGACGCCAACCTTTCGCTTTATTCGACCTGGCTCAAGATTGGCACGACCTCCCTGGTGCTGCAGGCCCTGCTCAACGGGGCGCCCCCGGATCGCGTGCCGCGCCTGGCCGACCCGATCCAGACTTTGAAGACAGTCTCCCGGGATGCCACCTGGAAATGGTTGTGCCGGGACACCCAGGGCTACAAAACCAACGGGATCGAAGTCCAACGGGTCTACCTCCAGTTGGTGAAGGAATTTTGTCCCGGGCTGGATCCCGATTGGCAGGCGGTCGTGACGGCCTGGGAGGAAGTGCTCAACGATCTGGAACGCGATCCGCTCTCCACCGCGGACCGGCTAGACTGGAGCGCCAAGTACCAACTCCTGGAACAGTTTCGTCAGGCCGAAAATCTCGGAGCCGACGATCCCTGGCTGCGCAGTTTGGATCTGAGTTATCACCTGTTGGATCGCGAGCAGGGTCTGTTTTATGCCTTGCTGGACCAGCGCGCGTTCCGTCTGCCTTATCCGCTGGATGAGATTACCGGCCACAGTCTTTGTCCGCCGACGACGACCCGGGCGGCGGTGCGGGGCCGGTGCATCGAGAAGTTCGGGTCTTCCGTGCAGGCCACGCAATGGGATTACATCATGCTGAAAGGCGCGCACATGAAGATCGAACTGGATCTGCGGAACCTGTTTGATCCCGCGGTCATTCGGCAAAGCCTCAAAACCATCAGCGCCGCGCAAACCGTGGAAGATCTCGCGCAGTTGCCTTTCGCGAAACTCGTGTAACTTAACCTGAACTGAATATGCCTGATCCATTGCGAAAACCTCATCCGGTCACGCCGTCGCCTGGCGGCGGGGGCGGTGGGGACGGCCCGCGCTCGCCGCAAGTCGAGAAGCCCAATACCGAGGAGCTGCTCAAGAAGATGCGCAAGGTCGATCCGGACCAAGCCCGCCGTTATCGCCAACGGACCGGTCAATGAACGGCGATTTTCTGGCCCTGCTGCCCAAGACTCAGGTCCCGCAGCTCGGCTCCACCGGATCGGCCGTGACGCCTCTGCAGGCGACCACGGTCTTTGCCTTTCATTGCCGTGAAGGAGTTATTATCGCCGGCGATCACCGAGCCACCGCCGGCAATATCGTTTTCTCCGATAAAACCGAGAAGATCCTCGATCTGGATTCTCATTCGCTCATGGCCATCGCCGGAGTCCCCGCCACCGCCTTCGAGATGGCGCGGACGCTCCAGACCTCGTTCGAGTTTTATCGCCGAAGCCAGCTGCAATCGATGAGTCTGCCCGCCAAAATCCGGGCGTTGTCTCAGCTGTTGCGCAATAACATCGCCGCCACCATCCAGGGGTTCGGCATTGTCTCCCCCATCTTCGCCGGCGTCGAAACCAATGACTCCGCGGCCCAGCCGCAGATTTATTTTTACGACCCGCTGGGCGCCCAGTTCGAGGCCACCCAGTTTGCCGGCTCCGGCTCCGGCTCCGGCAGCATCAAAAGCGTCCTGAGTTTCCTCGAACGCTGGGGACAACCCAAGCCCGGCGAAATGTCCCTCCCCCAAGCCGTCGTGCTCGCCAACGAACTGCTCATGACCGCCGCCGAATTCGACACCGCCACCGGCGGCGTCCATCCCGATAAACAGCAATTCGCCACCATCAAATGGCTCTCGGCAAAAGGCATCAAGTCCGTGGATACCGCTGAACAACAAAAGATGTGGCAGGAGGCCGGCGCATGACTGAGGAGCCCTATCGTTGGTTGGAGGCGATCAGCAATCGCCGCGAATATATTCAGGAACAACTCAAAGGGAGCACGCCTGTGTTCGCCTTGAGCCGGCCGGAAGGAATTCTGCTGCTCGGCGTGGGCCGGGGGCAGTCCAAGGTGTTCGAGATCTATGACCGGCACGGCTTCGCTGCGCTGGGCCATCCCGTCGACATCGAACGCCTGCGCCAAGCCGCCATCGAGGCAGCCCACCTGGAGGGATTCAATCGTTCCGGCAAGGATGTCACCTTGCGGCGTCTGATCAGTTTCGCCCTCAGTACGAGCCTCAAGGGAAGTTTCGAACAGATTTTTTCACCCCCTTTCATCGTGGAATCGATTTTCGCCGAATTGGGGACCAAGCCCGAGCAAGATGTGCTGGTTCGTGTTCACTACGATGGCAACCATCACTATGAGACCTCCGGTGTGCTGGTGGCAGGAACCGACCGTAAATACGAGGAAGAAGCCGCCGGCTGGCTGCGCCGCCACCTCAAAGCCGAGGATTCGCTCGGTCATATCGCTGGTCTGTGTCTGAGGGCCTGGCAGGCCATCGTCGAGACCAAACCTTTCGCGGAATTGGCCGCGACCGCGGCGTCGCCGCCGACGATTGCGGGTCGAACGGTCGAGGTGGCCCTGCTGGACCGGGCTTTGCCGGGGCCGGTTCATTACCGGGTGCTGAACCTTTCGTAAGCGGACCGAACCGCGGCTTGGTGAGCCGCAGCCGCTTGATTTAAACCGGGTGCCGAAGCGTGAACCCGCGGCGGCACCTGGATACACGCTCCGACACGCACCTGTAACAAGCGCTTCCGGCTTGCAAGGACGCCGTGCTACAGGGCATCGTTTTAGGCCGGGTTAAGCTATTCAAATCCATTGCATGGCACGCCGAATCTCAGGAATTGAGACGGAGTACGGTTGTTTGGTCGACGATCCGTATCAGGATCCCAAACAACTGCTGCCGCCGATCCGCGATTGGCTCTTCGAAAAGCATCGCTACGGCTTGATCGATCAGCACGAACGCGACTGGGATGCGCCCGCCGGCAACGGGGGGTTCCTCTTCAACGGAGGCCGAATCTACATCGACATGGAGCATATCGAGTATTGCACGCCCGAATGCATTTCCGTGACCGATGTCGTCCGCTATGATCGGGCCGGGGATATGCTCTTGCTGGACGCGGTTCGGGCGCTCGGCTTGCGCCAGAAAGTGCATTTCATCCGAAATAACGTCGACCATTACACCGGCGCCACCTTCGGTTGCCACGAAAACTACTCCCTGGAACGGCGCTCGCCACTTCACGAAAAAAACGTGATGTCGCTGCTTACGTTCCTGACCTTGCGCGTTTTGTTTACCGGCGCCGGACGTGTCGGCTCGACGCGCCCGAATCGCGCCCGGCCCGAAGCCGGCCGGGGCGAAGGCACCTTCCAAATCAGCCAGCGCGCCGATTATATCCAGAATGACTTCTTTGAGTGGGTCCAGCATAACCGCGCCATCATCAATACCCGCGACGAACCCCTGGCCGATCCGCGGCTCTATCGGCGATTACACCTCATTCACGGGGACAGCAATGTCCTGCCCGCCGCCTTGTTCCTGAAGGTGGGCACGACCCGGCTGGTGCTCGATTTGTTGGATGCGGACGAAATGCCGGACTTGACCCTGGGCGACGCCGTCAGTGCACTCCGCCAGCTTTCGCGAGTGCTGGCGCCACCCTGGTGGGTGACCTTGCAGGATGGCCGCAAGAAAGACGGCTTGGAGATGCTGGAAACTTATCGTCAAAAGGCTGCGGCCATGTTCCGGGGCCGGGATGCGGAAACGGACGCCATTCTTCAACTCTGGGAATGGGTGCATCAGGCCCTCGCCTCCAATCGCAACGCCCTCGTCGGCATCGTGGATTGGATCAGCAAGGAATTCCTCTTCCAAGCCTTCCGCGAAGAGGAAGGGATCGAATGGGGTCATCCGTGGTTCGAATCCCTGGATCTGGAGTATCACCAGATCGATCCGGATCGCAGCCTCGCCTTGCCGCTGGCCAAGGAAGACGGGCCGTGGTGTCCCAGCCGCGTGGCCCAGGCCCGCCATGAGCCTCCCGCCAATTCACGCGCCCACGCCCGCAGCCGGTTGATGCGCGAGATTGTCGAGAAAGACACCAGCTACTTCCTGGATTGGGAAGCCGTTGAAATGGCAAACCACAAGCGAACCCGCCTGCTGGACCCATTCCAGCCCTAACCGGTCTTCGCGGATTCGCCGCAAGTGCTTGATTGGCGCCCCTGAGCCGCTACGACCCGGCTAGTAGCACGGCCAGACGCGCGCGCGTTCCAAGCGGAGGTGCCTCACTGGCCTTCATGAGCCGTCGTTATGCCGCCAGCCGGAACTGGAATTACAATTGCACTTTGGAGCCCAGAAGTTTTCGGGCGTTCTCGAACAGGATCTTCCGCTGCACCGCCTCGTCTCTGGCCAGCTTGCGCAGGTTGGACAGGATCTGGGCCCCGGTGCACCCAGGGCCGGTTCCCAGGATGTCGTCGCAATCCGAGCCGAATAACAACTTGTTCTGGTGCCGGCGAATGAACAAGGCGGCAAACTCCGGATCACGCACAAGAAAATTCAAACCCGACCCGGCGGAATGATCGCCATAGATGTTCGGGTAATCCGAAAGCAACCGATCCGTGATCCCGCCCGGCGTCACAGGTCCAGTCGGATACAGAACCTTCTGATCATGTTTGGCGTCCACGTTTCCCCACCACGTCTGGGCGTGACCAATGAAGTTAACCCGCGGAAATTTCTCCAAAGTCCGATGAAAATTCTGAATGTCCGTGTTGTAGACGCCGTGTTGGAAGTGCATCAGCAAGGGCACGGAAAACTCCTCGGCCAACCGGGCGATGCGCTCCAGAAAACGCGAATCTGCTCCGACACGAAACTTTTGTTCGCCAATCCCAACGGCGCCCCGGCGCAGAAAATGGCGGATGACTTCGGGCGCTTCATCGATATCAGCTACCTCGTTGGCAAAGCATACGAACTGATCGGGATGCTGCTTCTTTAACTCCACCACCGTGTCGTTGCCTCCGCACTTGGCATCCAACCCATAAAAACGTCCCGCCGGCAACAGCACCGTCGTGGTCACGCCCATGACCTGCTGGTGCCGGACCAACTGTTCGTTGGTGCGGCCAGCGTAATTGGTGTGCTGATGAATATCGATGATTGGTATCTCCCCTGCTTGGGCGAACGCCGGAGCGCCGCTGCCATCCACGACTGCACCCGCCGCCGCGCAGGTCCAAGAAACAAGAAAGTGCCGACGTGAAATCGCTGACGGCTCCTTGTTCATGGCCGTGAAATCGGCGCAGCCTTCGCCAGTTTCTTGGCCAGGCGAATCGCTGAGATCATGCTGGCGGGATTGGCCTGGCCTTTGCCCGCGATATCATAAGCCGTGCCGTGGTCAGGTGACGTCCGAATAAAGGGCAGGCCCAAGGTCCAGTTCACTCCGGTCTCGAATCCAATCATTTTCAGGGGCGCCAATCCTTGATCATGATACATGGCGACCACAGCGTCGAAGTCGCCCTTAAACGCATAATAAAACAACGTGTCGGCGGCCAGCGGACCCGTCACGTCATGACCCCGTTTGCGGGCGGCTTCCACCGCCGGGATGACGGTGGTGATC
Source organism: Verrucomicrobiia bacterium (assembly GCA_035577805.1). Lineage (GTDB taxonomy): Bacteria > Verrucomicrobiota > Verrucomicrobiia > Limisphaerales > JADJPG01 > DATLUX01. The sequence continues at coordinate 15,229 of DATLUX010000123.1, read as the reverse complement.
TCTTCTGTGCCAATCTTGCCGCCTTCGCCGGCATGCGGATTCAGACCGCAAACTCCGACCCGCGCCCGGGGGAGTCCCAGGTCGACACAGGACTGCGCGGCCAGGTCGATCGCCAATTCAATTTTTTCCCGGGTCAATACTTCGGCCACCCGCGCGATGGGCACGTGCGTGGTCGCCAGCGCCACGCGCAGCCAGCGCTCGCGATCATCGCAACCCAACAACATCATGGCGGTTCGCGTGGTGCCCGCCAGCGCCGAGAGCATCTCGGTCTGGCCGACAAAATCCTTCTCTCCGGAACGGATGATCGCTTCCTTGTTGACGGGCGCCGTGATGAGGGCACCCGCCTCACCGCGCAGACAGAGGGTGGCGCCGTGTTTAAGCCAGGCCACGGCCGCTCGAGCCGCCGCCGCGGCCTGAGGAACCCGTAGCGCATCCGGCGAGCCGGACGTCGGATCAAAGACACGGATCCGCGCCGAGGGACTTGGGGAACTACTGGTTAGCGGGACTAACGGCAGGCGCAGACCCAGTTCGTCGTTGAGGGACTGAAGTAGAGCCGGGTTGCCGATCAGCAAATAACGATTGTCGTCCTGATCCAATTCCTGGGCGAGGGCCTTCAGGGTTACCTCCGGTCCAATGCCCGCCGGATCACCCAAGGCGATCGCCAGGTTCAGGGTTCGGGATTCACCGTTCACAATTTACAATTCGATGCGGCATCCTGCGCGATTTGGCGGAAGGAAGGCAACCTCAGAACCGGAGAGACCGCGGATTCGAACGGGGAGCTTCTTAAAGTCGTCGAGCATTTTTCCTTTATTCGGTGAGAGGAGACTGCAACTCACGGATTTCAGGATGCACGGCCAAATGCCTTCACGGCGCTTGTTTCGGTTCACGCGGTGAGCTATAAGCAACGTCATGACAATCGTACGTTCACGCCGGCGCCGATGTTCCTGGCTGGTGCCGGCGATGAACTTCCCCCCGTTCCTGGTCTGTCTGTTCGGCGGCGTCATGCTGAGCGGGTTCTGCAGCCGTGGCCGGGCGGCGGACCTGGATGATGCGCGGCCTCTTTTCATCAAAGGCCAGTATGCAGAATGCATCCACGCGTGTGAGGCGGCGATCGCGGAGCGGGAACCATCCGAGGAATGGCGCTTATTGCTGGCCAAATCCATGATGGCGCTCGGCCGCTACACCAACGCCTATACAGTCATCAGCACAAACCTGGAACGATTTCCCTGGAGTGTGCGCCTGCGGCTGCTGGGTCGTGAAGTTTACCTGCAGAACGGACAGGTGAACGAAGCGGCCGGACTGCTGGCGGAGATCAACACGTTGGCCGGTTACCGCATGTGGGCTTATCAGGACACCGCCAACCTCGTCGCGGTCGGGCGGGCGGCCCTGTTGCTGGGCATGGATCCACGCCGGGTGCTGGAGCAGTTTTTTGATGTGGCCAAGAAACGGGATCCAAGCAATCGCGAACCTTATCTGGCGGCCGGTGATTTGGCTCTGGCCAAGAACGACTACGAACTGGCATCCAAATCCTTCTCCCAAGGTCTGAAGAAATTTGCCGATGATCCCGATTTTCATTTTGGCCTCGCCCGGAGTTATGCGCCCAGCGATCGCCTGCAGATGCTGGCCTCCCTCGATGCCACGCTCACGCGCAACACCAATCACGTGGACAGTTATCTGCTGCTGGTGGATCACCTGGTTGATGGCGAGGACTACCACGAAGCCGAAGAGAACCTGAAGAAGGTGTTCGCAGTCAATCCCAACCATCCCAAGGCGTGGGCCCACCGCGCGGTGCTGGCGCATCTGCGCAATGACGCCGCCGGCGAAACCAAGTCCCGCGAGAATGCGTTGCGCTACTGGGACACCAATCCCGAGGTCGATCATCTGATCGGCCGCAAGCTTTCGCAGAAATATCGGTTCGCTGAAGGCGCCGCCTGCCAGCGGCGCGCGCTCGAATTCGATCCCAAGTTTCTACCGGCCAAGATCCAGCTCTCCCAGGATCTCCTGCGCCTCGGCCAGGAAGAGGAAGGCTGGCGCCTGGCCGAAGAAGTGCACAACGCCGATGCCTATGACGTCACGGCTTTCAACCTTTCGGCTCTGCAGGAAAACCTGGCCAAGTTCGCTGTCCTGACCAATGCGGATTTTCTCGTGCGCATGTCCACCAATGAGGCCGCGATTTATGGGGACCGCGTTCTGGAGCTTTTGCAGCGAGCCAAGAACACCTTGTGCGCCAAGTACGGCTTGGAGCTGACTCATCCCACCATCGTTGAGATCTTTCCCGAGCCGAAAGATTTCGGCGTGCGCACGTTCGGCATGCCCGGCAACCCCGGCTACCTTGGGGTCTGCTTTGGCAGTGTCATCACCGCCAACAGCCCGGCCTCCCAAACCGGTCACACGGCCAACTGGCAGGCGGTTCTCTGGCATGAGTTCTGTCACGTCGTCACGCTCCAGCTTACCAAAAACAAAATGCCGCGCTGGTTGAGCGAAGGGATCTCCGTTCACGAAGAGCTGCAACAGAACCCGACCTGGGGCCAGGTCATGACCCCGCGCTACCGCGAGATGGTCCTCGGCAAGGAATTCACGCCGCTCAGCGAATTGAGCGCCGCTTTCCTGGCGCCCAAATCCGAGACTCATCTCCAATTCGCATATTACGAATCCGCGTTGGCGGTGGAATTTCTCGTCTCGAAGTTCGGTCTCGATGCCCTCAAGGCCATCCTGCACGACCTTGGGGAAGGCGCCGAGATCAACGTCGCCATCGCCAATCACACCGCCCCCATCGACGAGGTGGAAAAGCAATTCTCCAAGTTCGCCCGCGACCGGGCGGAAAATCTCGCGCCCGGGCTCGAGTTCAGCAAACCGGAGCGCAACACGGACGATGACAGCGCGGATTCAAAGAACTATTACGTGCTGACCCGTTATGCGCGGAAGTTGATCCGCGACCGCAAATGGGCGGAAGCCAAGGTGCCCTTGCAAAAGTTGCTGACGCTTTATCCGGGCAATACCAGTTCGGACAGCGCCTACCCGCTCCTGGCCCAGGCCCATCGGCACCTCAATGAAACCAACGAAGAACGGGTCGTGCTTCATCAATTAGCCAGCCGCGCCGCCGATGAAGCCGATGCCTATGGCCGGTTGATGGAATTGGAAGCCGCCGCCGGGAACTGGCCGTCCGTCCGCACCAACGCCCAGCGTTATTTGGCGGTCAACCCGCTGACGCCCACGCCCTACCGACAGCTGGCTCAGGCCAGCGAAGCCTTGGGTGATCGCGACGAAGCGATCCGCGCCTGTCGCACCCTCCTTCGGCTCGATCCGCCCGACCCAGCCGGGGCGCATTATCAACTCGCCCGTCTGCTGCATCAAACCGGCGATCCCGGCGCGCGCCGGCACTTGCTTCAAGCCCTCGAAGAAGCTCCACGTTTTCGAGAAGCCCATCGGCTCCTGCTCCAACTGAATGCGGAATCTCCTTCGCCCGCGCCCGCACCACCCGCGCCCAGTACGTCCCCGCCCCCTGTGCCACCTGCCTCCAAGCCCGACAAGCTCGAGGCCGAACCGGGGCGCGCGCGCCAACCTGAACCCCAGCGGCCGTAAGGTGAGTAAAGCTGTTCTCGGCCGTGCGGAAGCAGCCTCTGAAACCACGCCGGACCTCGCTCCGAAAAGAAAGCCTATCCGCTCGGGATTAACATTGTCTTTTACGCGACGACCCATTGAACTGATCGGCGTAAGAACACACACTTAGGCACGCAGCGCATCGTATCATACGCATAACCGGAAAGGGACATCACGTGGAAGCCAAACCGAACGCCGCCAGTTCTGAAAAAGAAACCGTCGACCAACTCCTGGCCTGCCGCGCCAAAATCCGCGCGGAACTGGCCAAGGTCATCGTCGGCCAAAACGAAGTCGTCGAGCAATTGCTCATCGCCCTTTTCGCCGGCGGCCATTGCCTCATCACCGGCGCCCCCGGCCTCGCCAAAACGCTCCTGGTCAAATCCATCGCCCAAATCTTCCATCTCAAATTCCAACGCATCCAGTTCACCCCCGATCTCATGCCCGCCGATATCACCGGCACCGAGATCCTCGAAGATACCGCCGACGGGCGGCGCATGGTCTTCGTCAAAGGCCCCATCTTCGCCAACATGATCCTGGCTGACGAAATCAACCGGACGCCTCCCAAAACCCAGGCCGCCCTACTCGAAGCCATGCAGGAACACCAGGTCACCGCGGCCGGCGTCCGCCATCCCTTGACCGAACCGTTCTTCGTCCTGGCCACGCAAAACCCCATCGAGATGGAGGGCACTTACCCGTTGCCTGAAGCGCAACTCGATCGGTTCATGTTCAACACCGTGATCGATTATCTCCCCGAGGACGAAGAAGTCGTCGTCGTCACGCAAACCACCGCGCGACACAACCCCACCATCGAACCGCTCTTCAGCGGCGAGGATGTGCTGCGCTTTCATGACATCGTGCGCAAGGTGCCCGTGGCCGAAGACCTCGTCCGATACGCCGTCCGCCTCGCCGCCGCCTCGCGCCCGCATCAGAAGGATACCCCCGATTACATCAACACCTGGGTCAGTTGGGGGGCCGGATTGCGGGCCGGTCAGTTCCTTGTTTTAGGGTCCAAGGTGCGCGCGCTCCTGCAAGGCCGCTCGCATGTCACCACCGATGATATCCGGGCTCTGGCCCATCCCACGCTGCGGCATCGCATTCTGATCAACTACCGCGCCGAAGCCGAAGGCATCACGGCGGACAAGGTGGTTGATCGCCTCCTGGAAACGGTGAAGTTGCCCGGAGGCAAGAACTGAGCCGCTCAGCTGTTCGCCCGCCCTCAGACCTCCCTCTCCCATGGCCACAGAAAGTCACGCCCGCTTCATCTCGCCCCAGGCCCTCATGGCCATTCGCAACCTGGAAATGCGTGCGCGCATTGTGGTGGAGGGATTCTGGAACGGCATGCATCGCAGCCCGTACCACGGCTTCTCCGTCGAGTTCACCGAATACCGCCAGTATACTCCCGGAGACGATCCCCGCTACCTCGACTGGCGTCTCTATGCCCGCACCGACCGGTATTACATCAAGAAATTCGAAGACGAAACCAACCTGCGCTGCCATCTGCTGGTCGACGGCAGCCGATCCATGACCTACGGTTCCCTGCCCTATACGAAGGCCGAATACGCCAGCACCCTGGCTGCCACATTCGGTTATTTCCTCCACCAGCAAGGCGATGCCGTTGGAGTCCTGACCTTCGATGAACAAATCCGCGATTATTTGCCTGCCCGCCATCGGCGCGGACATCTGCGTCAGCTCATGTTGCTGCTGGAAAAACCCCCCGCCGGCCGGTCCACCGATCTCACCGCGCCCTTGCGGCGCATCGTCGAACTGGTGCGCAAACGCGGGTTGATGGTATTCATCTCTGATCTGTTGGCTCCGCTCGCAACGCTCAAACAGAACATCGGCAGCCTGGTCGCCTCCGGCCATGAAGTGTTGCTGTTCCACATCCTGGACCCGGCCGAATTGAAGTTTGATTTCAGCAAAGCCACCTTGTTTCTCGATGTGGAATCCGAGCGCGACCTTTACATCGATCCCGCGGCCGCGCGCAAAGAGTACCTGCGCAAATTCCAGGCGCACCTGGCGGACGCCCGCCAGACCTGCGAACATCTGGGCGCGACCTACCACCTGTTGTCCACCGAGACGCCGCTCGAGATCGCGCTCTTCGACTTCCTCCGCTCCCGCATGCAACGCGCCAAACGCGTGCGCCGGAATTAGCGCTCTAACCGGGTCGTAGCGGCTCAAGGACGCCAGTCAAGGACTTACCGCGAATCCGCGAAGACCGGTTAGATGAATTTCGTGCGGCCGGGCATCGCCATGGGTTCCGGCTCAAACTTCATATCCATGCTGGTGATATCCGGGGCGAGCACCTGTTGGGAATTGAGGATCATCTCCCAGGTCAATTGCTGGCCGGTGTAGGCTGCGTTGCGACCCAGGATGCCGAGCAGTGTGCTCTTGGCCATGCGATCCCCATCGTTGATCGGTTTTCCCGCGCGGATGCTGGCAAACAATTCGTTGTGCTCGACCTGATACATGCCCGGCTTCTCCCCCTGATAACGCCACGGCTTCGCCCCGATGATCGAGGGGCCGCGCGAGTCGATCTGGGCTGTGCCTTTGGAGCCCACCACCGTCAACTGGTTCTCACTGTGGCACCCGGGAATTTGTCGCTGCGCCAGGAACCCGCGCGTGCCGTCGGCCCAGAGAAAGTTCGCTTCGATGTGATCGTAGATGTTCCCTCCGTTCGCGGGGATCTGGCGTCCGCCCACTGCGCTGCAACTCACCGGAGGCACGTCTTTCATGGCCCAAGCCAGCCAGTCGCAGGTGTGCACCGCCTGCTCGACAAAACCATCGCCGCCGAGCCAGTTGAAGTTATACCAATTCTGAATCATCCACTCCACGTCGGTGACGTCTTCCTTGCGCGTGTTCGCCGGGGGCATCGGTTTGACCGGCCCGGTCAGATAAGTGCCGTAAATCGCGCGGACTTCCCCGATCTCGCCATCATGAATGCGCTTAAAAAGTTCCCGCAGCGGATAATCGTAGCGCCAGCAAAACCCCGCGACCAACGCCAGCGAACGTTCCTTTGCCAGGCGCACCGACTCCATCACTGAACGCACCCCCGGGGCATCGGTCGCCATCGGTTTCTCGCAGAAAATATGTTTGCCCGCCTCCACCGCCGCCCGCAGATGGACCGGACGAAACCCCGGCGGCGTGGCCAGCAGCACCACGTCGATGCCGGAGGCCAGCACCTTTTTATAGGCGTCCAGGCCGGCGAACATGTTCTCCGGTTTGACCTTGATCTTCTCCGGACCAGTTTCGGCTTCGATGGCTTTGATCGAACTATGGAGCGGACGCTCAAACACGTCACCCAGGGCGACCAAGGCAACATTGGCGTCGGCCTTGAGAGCCTGGGCAGCCGCGCCGGTGCCGCGGCCGCCGCAACCGATCAACCCCACCTTGAGCGTTTCCCCAGGAGAAACCGCTTGGGCCTGCCCCCGGAGTATCTGCGGGGCCAGGATGGCGCCGGCTAGCGCGGCACTCGACGAGGTTTTTAGAAATTCACGACGCGACGACAAAGGCACTTCAGGCTTGTTCATGATTCAGATCTTAATTGGTTCACCGCCATCCGATAGAGGTTCCGAGCCGGGCCGTCAACCTCGACGTTTCGGGGGCGAATTAACATTCATCGTCTGTCTGCTTCTCCAACCTAGTGTCCTGGGTCATCAATTCATTACATGTTGCGACGAAGGATTTTTGTCCGGGACGAGACGTGATGATGCGCCTTCGTCGCGCCTCGCCAGAACCAAAGGTTCGCTGCAACAATCTGTAAGGAATTTATGACGCAGGCCATTAGTTGCGGCGGTTGCCGAGCGTGGCCAATTGCTTCGTGACCTCAGCCACATCAGCCACAAACACCATTCCCTGGACCGTGCCCCACACCACCAACCGACCGTCCGGACTGAAAGTTGGGCCGCCCAACCCTTCTGGATCTGCGCTCAACAAGACTCCTTTGGACTCCCCCTGCCGGTTCCGCACCCGCAAGCCGTCGCGTTCCGGCACGGCGACCTGGTCGCCGGACGGATTGATGGCCGCACACTGGTGCGGAACCACGGCAACTTCCATCCACTCCGGCAAATGAATCAGCCGGCGGAATGGAGTGTTATCGGCTGTGTAGAGGAGCCATTGGCCCGTCAGATCCAAATGAACGACCGGCTGAGTAAGCTTCAATTCATCAGTTTCTTTGTTCCAGACCGGATTTCCGCCCGCGACGTTGTATGCCGTAATCGTGCGCCGGGTCCCCATCTTTCCCGCATCCCAGACCACGAATTGTTCCCCGCCGGAGCGAAAGAGCGTTTCGATGGTCCGGAAGTGGGTGTTCGTTTGCTCGCGCAACGCTTTCACTGAGCCGTCGGTGTCCAGGTGATAGAGACGCCACCAATTCCGGCTGCCCGGCGGGGAGGAGGGTCCCTGCTCCCGTCGAACCAGCAATAGCTGGTTGCTCGCGTTGAATTGCATCTGATCCGATAACCCGTCATTGAGTGCCCACCGATTCATGACGCGGCCAGTGACGAGGTCATAAAGCCTGGCCTCGTGCCAGGTGGCCAGGGCAAACCTCCCGCCTGACGAATCGAAAGCGCCTCCCGCATTGTCGGCATACATGCCTGCGGGTACCTCGAAGACATAACGCAATCGTCCAGACGGCAGTTCCCAGACCGCGACCTGCCAGCTATCAGATAGCGCGGCGATAAGGTTCTGTTGCGGATTCGCAGAAAACCAAAGCTTCCTGATCCCCGAGCTTAATCCGCGCAGCAACTGGATCCCGCGGTGAGGAACGAGATTCCATAAAACGACTCCCGGGCTCCCGCCGGTCTCAATCGTGCCCCACAGCAGTCGGCTGCTATTGTCATCAATGGCTAACGCCCGACCTTCGTCGCCAGCCCCGCGTTCCAACCGCAGCAGCATTCGGCCCGTCATCAAATCGTAGAGCCGGCCGCTGGTATGCCCGCCGGCCGCCAGCGTCTGGCCATCCTGCAGGAAGGCGAGCGACACTACGGCATAGACTGAGCCGTCGTAAAAACGACGGACCCGCCGTCGATCCAGATCCCAGAGCGCCACCTGGCCTCCCTTGTAGCCCGCGCCCAGCATCCAACGATTTGTTCTGCGCGCCGTGTCATAAGGCACCAACCGATCCTCCGCCAGAGCCAGGCACGAGACCGGGATGGGCTGGGAAGCCGGCGGCAGATTGAAAACATTCGTCATGTCCGGCAACGCATAGAACCCGATGCTGCCATCCGGTCGGCCCGCGACGAGCAAGGCCCCGTCGGGACTGAACGCCAGGGCCGAGGCCGGCGCCAACACGTCGGGCAGCGCTTTCCCCGTCGCGGCATCCCAAACCAATACCCGCTCGCCGTGATAAATTTCGCCCTGTTCCCGGGCATCACGCCGCGCCACCGCCGCCGCAACCAAGCCGCCATCGAAACTCATGGCCACCACCGGACAGTCGTTGTCCGCCACTTCGTCTCCGGCCGCCAACTGAAAACGCCAGCGTAAAGCGCCGGTGAGCATCTCCCGAAGCTCACAGGCGTTTGTGTCCGCGATCCATTGGAGCGCCGTTCCGCCCGGCGCCCAGCAGACCGGACCCGCTCCCTGCACCGGAAGTTCCTCCAAGACGCCGTTGGTGTGAATCAGCAGGCCGGGGAAAGATTTCCCGCGCGAATTTCTCCAACCGCCCACCACCACCCGACCGTCGGAGGCGAAGGCCGCCGAAGAGCCGACTCTACCCTGATGGATCTGCAGCGGGTGCGCGTCGAGGCCCGCCAGTGATTTGACGGCCTCGTCGCGGACATCGTCATCGAGTCGCAGATTCGCGGCGGCGATGCAATTGGCCCAGATGTTTGACGACCAGTTATCCATGTGGTCCCGGGCGCGGATCAATTGCGCAGTGCGGAGCAGGACTTCTCGACGGCGTGCGGTCTCGACGGCGTGCTGCCGTTGGATCCCAAACCCCAGCGCTCCTGCACCCATCAGCAGCGTCGCCGCGATCTGCCATTGATGTTTCTTCACACGCGCGCGCCATTGCCGCCAACGCTGTTGCTGGCGCAGCGATTCGCCGGCCTTCAACAACAGCAAATCCTTCAGCATCTCCTCTGCGTCCCGATAGCGATCGCCTGGCACCAAAGAGCACGCCTTGTTGAAAACCATGCTCAATTCGAGCAACCATTCATGGTCCTCGCGGCTCATCTCGCGGGCGAGCGGCAGCACGGGGAAGTTAAGCCGGTCCAGGCCTGTCGCGGCCTCATAAAGCACTTTGCCCAAAGCGTACACATCCCCTTCCGGCTTGCCGAATAGCTCCGGCGCGATATAGCCGAGCGTGCCCACTTCGGTCAGGGTGGCTCCGAAAGAGGCCACCAACCCCAGATCGGCCAACTTGGGACGTCCATGAACGAAAATGATGTTCGCCGGCTTGATGTCTCGATGCAACAGTCCTTCCCGGTGCAGACGTTCCAAGGCCTCCGCCAGATCTGTGGCGATGGACACGCAATCTTTAGCGGGGAGGCGCCGCTGTTTTTTCATCACTTGGTACAGCGATCGAGGCCGATAATTCCTTTCATCGCGCGGACGGGAACCGTCCTCGTTATCGGCCGCCTCCATCACATAATAGTAGCAGCCGGCCGCCGCATCCTGGCCCACGTGGAGGATGGGCAGAAGTCGTTCGTGCCGCAGCGACACCGGGCTGTAGCTCCGAATGCCTTCGTACTCCCGTTCATAAGCCCGAGGTTCCAGCGCGAATCGCTTTTGGTAAACCGCTTTGACGGCGCGCCACTCGCCCATCGCATCCCGCGCCAGCCAGACCTTGCCGTAGGACCCGCCCCCGATGCATTGAAAGACGGTATGATTAGGTACGGCGGGCACCGGCAGCCCATCATTGGATACATTCGCCGCCGCCTCCCTGGCCCCTCCACTAGAAGAGGGGGGCGGCGGCCCAAATGAGGGGACTGGCGTCTCCGGTGTCATCACCTTTACAGAACAAGTCTGCCGTGGGGCATATCTACCAACCGCTCGCCTTTCACGTCGGACGCCTCACCTGCACCGGCGGCCGCAGGCCAGCCCACCGGCCATATCGCGTGGTCTAACCCTGCCGTGGCATCTGACGACCCGGACGAAACAGACAGGCCGTGACGGCGTTGCCGCAATCATCTCGGGCGTGTGCGGATGATGCCCAACTGTTCTAACCGTTGCTGCACGGCGCGCAACATTCTTCGGTGCGTTCCCGGCCGCACGGGATTTCCCCGAGGACGAAGCGGCAGCGGCGGAACGCGCCGTCGGCGGAATCGAGCCAACCAGGTCATCATAACGAGCGGCCTCGACCTTCTCCTGTTCTGAGCGCCGATGTCCGCGGTCAGCGGCGTGGGCGCGTGGAGGGAGACGAGGAAAGTTCAGCGGGGTTGACCGGCGGCAGGACCGGTTGTTTCTTTTGCAATTGCTCGAACTCTTCGCGCAGCAATTTCGTGATTCTGTGCGTCACGAGATACACTTGCGCAACATTGATCCCCAGCTCGCGCGCCGTTTCTCCGGTGCTGCGACGCTGAATCACGCGGGAAGCGAAAATCTGATAATGCGCCGGCTTCACCCGCCGCTTCACGCGCTCGGCCGCGACGTCCACAAAGTTCTGCACCCACTCGCGGTCCCACTCTTCCTCGTGCGGGTTTACCGCGTGGGGGATTTGTTCGAGCGCGGAGACTTCACTGTCGTCGTCATCCGCGGGTGCACTCGGCGCGATGCGCTGATTCTGCGTCTGGCGCTGCCGGTTCACGCGGAGCACCAGAAAATGCACGATACGCGAGAGCCACGTTTTGAAGGTGGCGACATCCCGCTGATGCCGATATTCGCCCGCCTGAATCTTCTTCGCCACAACGATCATGGCGTCCTGAACCACGGCCTGGGCCTCATCCTCGGTCAATCGTTCCTTGAGCGCGCATCGGTAAATGTAGCGAAAGTAAGTCTCAAAGAACTCGCCCCAAGCCTGGCTGTCATCCCAATGGCGCAGGCGCACGATCAGACTGGAGCGCGTCTGGCTCAAGCCGTCTGGCTGCGGTGATGGCAACAATTCTTTCATGCCGCTTTCCAACCATCGCCTGATCTCGCAGCCATCTTGCAGAAAAAGTTGAGGAGATGGAGTGAATTCCCACGGAAAATTGTTTGAAAGATCCATCCGGGCGCCCGCGATTGTCGGGAAACCAACCATCAACCCCGGAAATCACCATGAACCATTCCGTCACCCGCCTCACCACCTGCGCCTTGCTGGCCGCCTGCCTCACCGCCTGCAAAAGCATAAATCACCCTCCCCCGGACGACAAATTGATCTTGCGCTACCAACTCCCCGTGCTAACCCCCGTCGAACCGGCCAAGCAGGATCAGGAAAAGGACGGCATCCGCATCTCGGTTGCCCCTTATTCATACACCTCGAAGCTGACGGTGCAGAAAGAGTATCGTCGCGCTCCGGCCTTGCTCATCCTGGACCATCAATACCCGGCGGACGTCCGGAAGACTCCCGCCATCGCGGTGACGCCTGAGAACCTGCGCTTTACGATCAAAATCAACAACCGGCTCGAGAGAGTGCTTCGACTCGCCGGCACGGTCGTTTCCTTTCAGTTGGCCGGCAAGACCGTGGCGGTGAACAAAGCCGGTTACGAAGACTTCCTGAACGGCATTATCCTGCCACGCCAGGAAGGCGAGTTCGAAGTAGCAGGCCCCAACCTGTCGGCCCTGCCTGATCATGCGACGATTGCCCTGCTGCTTTACGACATCGTCACCGCCACCGATGCCGCCGGCAACCCGACCCAACGCAGCAACTTTGAGTTCTTTTACACGTTCTCTCGTGAAAACAAGGAGCAGGAGGTATTCGTTAGAATTAATCGCGTGATGCTCAGCCAGCAGGCTGCACAGCTGCTCTTGCAGCGTGATGGCGGCACTCCCCAGTGGGTCTCGCTCCCCGAACTGGACTCGGCCCGCTAGTGTCCTGAGTCATAAAATCCGTCATCATGTCCAACGGGTTGACGATGGACTGGCAACACCTCCATCATGACGTCAACGCATGAACGTTCTTCTTCCAACCCATGGTCTCCCACCATGGGGCCGGACCTGGCACAAAGTGGTTTTTGCGCTGCTCTGGCCCCTTCTTCCCAGCTCGCACATTCTGATGGCGGCGCCTTACCTCGAACTCGCCCCCCTCCTCGGGCACGTGTCTTCGACCGAAGCGCGGATTTGGGCCAAAGCTTCGGAGTCGGCGCGATTATCGGTCCGGCTGGCCACCAACGTCGCTTTGACCGATAGTCGGCCGATCCCGGGAGTCGATCTCGAAAGCTCGAACGCTTGGATGGGACATGTCGTGATCACCAATCTGCAGCCGGTGACCCGCTATTATTATTGCGTTCAACTCGATGGCCGCGATGCCATGTTCCCTCCCTATCCGTCGTTCACCACTGCGCCCACGGAAGGGCAGCAGGGGCACGTCCGCTTCGCCTTTGTTTCTTGCGTTGGGTTTCATGGCTACGATGCCACCGCCGGCTATGCGGACATGGCCCGGACCAATTTCGACTTGCTCCTGATGCTGGGGGACAACGTTTACTCCAATACCAACGAGCCCACGCTCATTTGGCCGTTTCACTTTGACCAACGCAACACGGCCGGCTGGCGCGGGCTGAGTCCGCACGTGCCCATCTACGCCATTTGGGATGACCACGACTTCGGTCCCGACAACAGTGATGGCACCATGCCCGGCAAGGAGAAATCGCTGCGCGCCTTCACCGCCTTATGGCCCAACCCGGCTTATGGTGAACCGGACAATCCCGGGGTGTACTTCAAGTTCACGCGCGGCGATGTGGATTTCTTCATGCTCGATGGCCGCTACTATCGGGATCCCAACAAAGCGCCCAATGACGAACACAAAACTATGCTCGGGGTCAGGCAGCTGGCCTGGCTCAAGCGAGAGTTGAGCGCTTCTCGAGCCACGGTGAAAGTGCTCGCGTCTGGCGGCGAGTGGCAGGCCTATGGCACGGACGATTCCTGGCGCAGCTTCAAACATGAGCGACGCGACCTCCTGGACTTCCTTGAGCAAAACTCCATCACAGGCGTTTTGCTTATCTCCGGCGACCGCCATTATACCGGCGCCTATCACGTGGAAGGCAAATGGATCGAGGTCACCAGCGGCCCGATGGCAGCGCCTCCATCGTCGCCAAGAACGCCCCGGAATCCTTTCTCAATTTCAGCGCCACCAAAGGGCATTTCTACTGCATCTACGACCTCGATACTGCTCTCACCCCGCCCCGCGTCACCCTCGAAGTGTATCGCGTCGGCGACGGACTGGTGGAACGCCGGCCGTTTTCCTGGGATGAAGTGCGCGGCGTCACCCGCATTAAACCCATTCCTCAATCAACCAAAGAGGACAAATAGGCCGCGCCGCTGCTCGTCCTCGTCCTCGTCCTCGAGTGTGGACGTGCTTGGGGCGTCGTCCTCTCCTAGCAGCCGACGTCAGAAGGAGTTTTCCTTTCCTCGCCTGCGCGATGCCGTCGGCGTCCTGACCTTCGACGAACGGATCCGGGATTATTTACCCGCCCGCCATCGGCGCGGACATCTGCGCCAGCTCATGTTGCTGCTGGAAAAACCCGCCGCCGGTCGGTCCACCGATCTCATCGCGCCCTTGCGGCGCATCGTCGAACTCGTCCGCAAACGCGGGTTGAAGGTGTTCATCTCTGCCTGTTGGCTCCGCTCGAAACCCTCAAAGAGAACATCGGCAGCCTGGTGGCCTCCGGTCATGAAGTGTTGCTGTTCCATATCCTGGACCCGGCCGAACTGAGATTTGATTTCAGCAAAGCCACTTTGTTCCTTGATGTGGAATCCGAACGCGACCTCTACATCGATCCCGCGGCCGCGCGCAAGGATTACCTGCGCAAACTTCAGCGCACCGGGCGGAGGCCCGGCAGATCTGCGAACATCTGGGCGCCACTTACCACCTGTTGTCCACCGAGACACCGCCTCGAGATCGCTCTCTTCGACTTCCTCCGCTCGCGCATGCAACGCGCCAAACGCGTCCGCCGGAATTAGATCTGGTCCTTCTTCCGGTTCCTACAGTACCTTTAAAGGTTAAAAAGCAAAATTTGCCTAGCTGTTTCTAACATTGCTGGCGCCGGACAACACCAACTCCGCGCCCCCAACCGCAGAATCAATATCCTTTAACGCGAAGTCCAACAGACGCTCGATCAAGCGAACGCGACAGTCGAAAAGGAAGCGAGACGCTGCTGGCCAGGTTAACGCGCAATCACATGATAGAATCGCCGAGCGTTCATTGCTGATTCGACGTCGACCCAGGTTTGGATAGGTGTCTCCAGAGTGAGATTGGTAGCATTGATCCACGAAGCGGTCTGGCTCAGATCCGTTGTATACTCGATCCCATAAGTATGGCCGGCCATCCCGTTTATCGTAATCTCCACATACTCTTTCAACTGAATCGTGAGCGAGGGGCCCAAGATAACCGTGACCTTTGCCACAGCACTTGTCGTGGAGCCGCTCACATTTGAAACCATGACATCGTAGTCTCCGGCATCATTCGCATTGGCTCCGAAGATGGTCCAGCGAGACGCGGTCGCACCGGTCAACGGGATTCCATCCTTGCGCCATTGATATTGAAATGGGAGCAATC
>DATLUX010000122.1:0-2421 GCA_035577805.1 Verrucomicrobiia bacterium | reverse complement strand
CACTCAACACAGAATCTGTAAGGATAGGCGTCCGGGCTGTCATCGAGCGGCGTCCACAAAACCTCGACATTTTGCAGGAGGAAAGGACCCTCAGGTTACCCGGACTCTGATAGGATCACGCACTATGTCACACGGTTTGGCAGTCGTATTAATTGAGGAGGTTGGGTTGATAAGGAACAACTTACAATTGAAAGGAATTGCGAAGATTAAGCGCACGGATAGACGAACCAGCATGCGCTTGGTTCAACAAATGCCGTTGACCGGAAAGGGCTTAAAGGATTTTAGCGCAAGTCGCCCGAGGAAATGGATCAACGACCACCAGTCGTTTAATAAGGTTCGGCGGATAACATGCGAAGTATTCCATGGACAAATACGAATACAAAATCTTCTCAGGAGTAGCAAAGATGACCAAGGGCGGTCAGTCCATCGATTGGTCAACCACTGAGCGAGCAGTCAACGAACTCGTCGCCGCGGGATGGGAGGTTATTTCATCGAGTGCGAGTCCTTATGGGCTTTTGGTCTTTGCCTGCGGGAGTCAGGAGCTGGCCGTCACCTTTGTACTCAGGAGGCCTCGTCAGGCATGAACTGGTCGCCGAACTTTTGCTCCAGCGAACGCGCCGGTTGCGCTTTTGTTGCATTCGCGGGCGCTGGGCGGCGCGTCGCTGAGCGCTCACGTTCGGGCGGGTAGCCAGGCATTTATGTTGCTCGACACCATCCACGGCATTATCGACAGGCGGGTGTTGCTGAACTATCGCATCGACCCCGAGGTGCTTCGGCGGGTTCTTCCGCCACCATTCAAACCCAAGCTGTATGCTGGTCACGGCGTGGGCGGTGTTTGCATGATCCGTTTCAAGCAATTGAGACCTCGGCTGGTGCCAGGGTGGCTCGGCCTCAGATCAGAGAATGCTGCCCATCGTATCGCCGTTCAGTGGGAGCAGGACGGCGAGCAGCGAGAGGGCGTCTTCATTCCGCGTCGGGACACCAATTCGTGGTTCAACAAGACGCTCGGTGGGCGCTTCTTCCCCGGTATCTTTCAGCGGAGCCGCTTCGAGCCGCGAGAGTCTGATTCCTCCATCTCGCTTAGGATTCTGCGGTCGGATGGAGGCACAGAGATCGCCTTTGTCGGTCATGTTGCCGACCAGTTGCCGCGCACGAGCATCTTTCCCTCGCTTGAGGCCGCCGCTGGTTTCTTTTCACTGGGGGCGACTGGCTATTCCGCAACCAACACGGCGGGGCATTATCACGGCATGGAGCTTCACTCCCTCAACTGGACGGTCTTGCCGCTCACCATCAATGAGGCGCACTCGTGCTTTTTTGATGACCGCGGCCGATTTCCTGCAGGATCAGTGGAGTTGGATTGTGCGTTGCTCATGCGCGGCATCGAGCACGAGTGGCGCAGTCGGCCTGATCTTTATCTTTCGTCCACGGCTGCTTATCTCACTACGCGCCGTCAGCCACCCGCAACAAACCTGCCCAGGTCACTGGAAGAAGTGAGGCCGGCTTCCAATGTGGCCCAACAAATCACTGCACGCACATCATGGAGCTACCGCGTCGAATCCCCTACAATCCGAAATGGCGCGTCATTTTGTTGGGCGCTGTCTTCTTTGGTGCTTGTTCGGCTTTTACGGCCCACAAGGCCGCCCACAATACTGTTGGTCTGATCATCAACGGCATCATCGCCCTTGGGCCGAGTGGAGCGACGCTGTTCTATTGGGTCATCTCCGCGCTCGGTGCAGGGTATGTGCTTCTTGCGCTTCTGCTGACGGCTCGTCGTATCGCGAGTCCTCAGATTCTTGAGGTGGGGAGAGACGCACTTTTGCTTCCATACGGTCGCTTCCAGCGGCAGATGTCGCGTATTGCTTACTCGGACATTCAGGCGGTGTCGGAGGTTCAGGTATTAGGTCAGACGTTTCTCTATGTCACGGCCGGTGGCCTCAGGTTCGAGATTACCGCCTCGCTTTTCCCCGACTCGGAGAGCTACATTGCCGTCAAAGATTTGCTGCTTTCACATGCACCACGCTGACAGAGACAATAGCCGTGCGCCTAACCCGCGCTGCATCGAACCCGGCCATCGCGCTCCAGTTGCAATCGACGCGTCCGTCGTGGGCCGGGTCGGTGATACGTTAGCTCCGTAAACTGCTGAACACAGACCCTGCCGATCTCCAGTTTCGCATCGTGCGGAACCTCCGTTGCATGCGGCGGAAACCAGTTTTGCGTCGTGCGGAACCTCCGTTGCATGCGGCGGAACTGTTTTGCGTCGTGCGGCGCCTCCGTTGCATGGGGCGGGACCAGTTTCGCGTCGTGCGTAGGATCTTGCATGCTGCATCGACTGGCGGTCCTGAACCTCAACTCTGTGTCCCTCCGTACCCTAACCGGTCTTCGCGGATTCGCCGTAAGTCCTTGACTGGCGTCCTTGAGCCG
>DATLUX010000121.1:0-2481 GCA_035577805.1 Verrucomicrobiia bacterium | reverse complement strand
CTGGCTATGGCGCTCTGCCGGACCCGCAACACGGGAGTTACCGTTGCTCAAGACGCCCGAAGGGTCGATCCTCCCTTCGCAACGAACCGGAATCCGGTGAATGTCGGGTTAAACCGTTCCCGTTGCGCGATTACATCGCGTTGACTTTGCGAAATAACTACCCGTTGTCGGCGGGTGGTTTTTCGGCCGTTTCCGAGCTTGGCGGCCCGCGTCGCTCATCCAGGACAAACTGAATAGCCCCGGCTGCCGTTTTCTCGTCGATCTCCAATATCCGCATTGCCGCCAATACAAAACGCCGGGGAGCGTTTTTCATCTTGTGACGCGAGTTGACGAATGGGCCGTAAAGGGTCTCGATTTCAGCAATTCATGCTTCAACTCCGCTGGATGTATCAGTCTCCAGGTTTGAGCCCCGATCTCGACCTGGTCGTTTCCCAACCAGTTCCAAACTCACATACGGTCGCCGTTTTCGCAACGGCTGCACCAAAATCCCGCTTTCGGCGGGCGGGGGCTCAGGGGGACGCGGCCATTCTTTTCGTCGGCGTCTAAGGCCATGCTTCACCTTCGGCTCGTCCTGCCTGGATCTGCCGGACCTGATCAGGTTCCGGAAGATTCGAGTACCGTCATATGTTTTCCATCAGGCAGCTTTGGCCGTCGTACCATCGATCAGGATCCCGTGCACCGCGTACTTCCACAAGGCGACGAGCAGCTTTCGGGCCATTGCCACGATCGCTGTCTTTTTGCCACGGCCGCCGTTGCGCTGGACACGCTCGCGGAACCAAATGCTGAGTGCCGAGCCGGGCTGGTGTCGCAGCCAGAGCCAGGCCAATTGGATCATTGTCGTTCGCAGGCGCGGGTTTCCAGCCTTGGATACCCCTTGTTCGTGGGCGACCGATCCGCTTTGCCAGGGCGTCGGCGCCAGCCCAGCGTAGGCCGCCACCTGTCGTCGATTGTTGAAGCTGCGGAATAGTCCTTCGGACCAGAGGACGGCCGCAAACTCCGGACCAATCCCCTTCAACTGGGCGAGCAGCAATGCCGGCGTAGGGGCCCTTCCTTCGCCGGTTCGAGCATGGCGTCTCGTTCCGATCCGACCGCCTTCAGCTGTGCCAGGATGACCTCGAGCCGGTCGAGCTCGCGGCTGATCTGTGCCTTCAGATGCTCTGGCAACGGGCGGCCATCGCCAGTTGCCAGCTCCTCCAGGCGCCCGCGCCGGTTACGGCGCAGCGGCTCATAATCGCCAACCCCTTGGGCGAATAACAAACCCTTGATCCGATTGACATGCCTGACACGCTCGGCCGTCAGGGTCTTGCGCTCCCGGCAGATTCGGCGGCGATCTTCTTCCTCCGGGGTTGGCGCCTTGACCATCGCGCAGACCCGCGGTTCACCGCGCTTGTAGGCTAAAAGTGTGCGCACCAGCGTCTCGCCGTCGATCTTGTCGGTCTTTGCGCGCCGCCGCCGGCGCGAGGTCAAAACCGATGCGGGATCAACCACCCAGCTTTCAATGCCTTCCCCTTGCAGCAGGCGGTGGATCCAAAAGCCGTCCAGGCCGGCCTCTTGAATGGTGATGATAGGAAACGTCCGTCCCGTCCGAGTTCGCGCCTTCTGCTGAAGCTCGACGAAGCGGCTGAATAGACCTGCGGTATCGCCGGCTGAAACCGAATGCTTTGACATTTTCTCCCCGGCGCCGGGCGACAGGGATGTGAGCAACCAGGTTGATCTACTGAGTTCCAGCGAGACGAAAGTTGCGCACAGATCAGTGCGGATCGCGATAGCCGCTTCGGATTGGGCAGCAACAACGTGCATGGTCGGCTCCAGAGTGGGGTGGCGGGACAACCTCACCCTCGCCGAGAGCACCGGTTGTTATCCAGTCGCCCATAGGATCTTTTCGCAGGCGGAATACGCCGGCAAGAAGAAGCAGACGCGGCGAGACAAGTTTTTGGCCGAGATGGAGCAGGTGGTTCCGTGGGCGCGGCTGGTTGATCGTCTGCGACCGTTCTACCCGAAGGGCGAGCGCGGCCGGCCGCCGATTGGACTGGAGCGAATGCTGCGGCTGTACTTTTTGCAGCAATGGTACGGGCTGGCCGACGAGGCACTGGAGGACGCGCTCTACGATAGCCAAGCGCTGCGCGGCTTTGCCGGTATCGACCTGTCGGTGGCGACGGTTCCGGACGCGACAACGGTGCTGAATTTCCGCCATTGGCTGGAGGAGCACGACCTGACCCGGGCGCTGTTCGACGAGGTCGGGGCGATGCTGGAGGAGCGCGGCCTGCTCATGCGGCAGGGCACGATTGTCGATGCCACGATCATCGCCGCCCCGCCTTCGACCAAGAACAAAAGCAAAGCTTGCGACCCGGAGATGCACCAGACCAAGAAGGGCAATCAGTGGTACTTCGGAATGATGGCGCATATCGGGGTCGATGTCGCCTCGGGGTGGTGCACACAGTGGTGGGCACCGCCGCCAACGAAGCTGACATCAATCAGACC
>DATLUX010000120.1:0-18787 GCA_035577805.1 Verrucomicrobiia bacterium | reverse complement strand
GTGTACTGAGCTCGAACCCATTCATTGAGCTGAGCTTGATCAAGCTCGGTGAGCGTCACCGGCAATGGGATCTTCGGCATGAATCGGACCCTGCACGGGAAATTAGGATATGTCTAGCTATTTCTGATACAGTGCACTAGGCTTACATGCGGCTGGGCCGGGAAAACCCGCCAACTTTTTCAAAAAAGTTTTGCGGCACGCGCACTATCGATCGCGGCGGATCGCGTCCCGCAGCCAGGCTTTGGCGAAGGTCCACAGCCGTTCACCCGGCGCAGCGAAATACCCATCACCTCGACTGCTTCGGCCATGCTCATTCCGACGAAGTAACGCAGTGTCACCAGCCGGGCCCCGTCGGCATCCACTTTCGCCAACTGATCGAGCACTTCATGCAGCGCCAGCAGTTCGGCTTCCGGCACGCGCAGTTCGATGCGCGATTCGTGAAGCTCCTCCGGTGCAGCCAGGCCGGAGGAGGCGCGCACTTGCCGCTTGCGGACACGGTCGATCAGGATGCGCCGCATTGCCTCCGCCGCGGCGCCGAAGAAGTGGGCGCGGTTTTGCCAGTGAGGTTGTTGATCCCCACCCAGCCGCAGCCAGGCTTCGTGAACGAGTGCCGTGGCTTGCAACGTTTGTCCTGGCGCCTCCTGCGCGACCTTCGCCGCCGCCAGTTTGCGCAGTTCGTCATAAACGAGCGGCAGCAATTCCTCGGCGGCCTTGGGATCCCCTTGCTCAATGGCATCGAGAATGCGCGTAACATCGCTCATACGCGCAGACTATGCGATCGCCACGGAATCGGGAATCCCGAAAGAAACGGCGTTGAGCGCTTTCAGGAACTGGTCGCGGGCCAGCCCGTTGAGGTACTCCGCGTCGTATCGGGAACGGATAGAGATAGGTCCGTACGCGCCACGCACACAACGCGATCACAAAAGGGCAACGTCGCGCACTCCTGACGGCAAAATGCCGCACGAAAGCCGCTGCTCACCGGTGAGATCCAGAATTATCTAGGACGCATCTCCGGGCCCTTGCTGGATCGGATTGACCTGCACATCGAAGTGCCGGCCGTGCCGTTCCGGGAGATCACGGCCGAACGCACCGGCGAAACCTCGGCCCAGATCCGGGAACGGGTGGTGGCGGCGCGGCGCATTCAGCAACGCCGTTTCGCCGGCCGCTCGCGTCTGACCAGCAACGCCCGCATGGGCCCCAAGGAACTTAAAGCCTAACTGCGCGTTGTCTGAATCCACGTTGGATCTGTTACGCATCGCCATGGCCGACATGAACCTGAGCGCCCGCGCTTACGATCGGATCCTGAAAGTGTCCCGCACCATCGCCGATCTGGCCGATGCCAAGGACATCAGCGCCGAGCATGTTGCCGAAGCGATTCAATTTCGGTCTTTGGACCGGCAGGTATGGGGCTGGTCGGCGTAGTTGAGTGCAGAGTGCGGAGTGCGGACTGACCAGCCGCTAACCAATGCCCGATTATCAATATTCTCAATTCTCAATCGCCATAAAGGTCTTCACCAGCCTCAGTGCCAGATGTCGGAGCAGCAGACGCCGGAGCAGTAATTGAGAATTGGCAATATTGGCAATATTGAGAATTGAAAAATGCAAGGACCACCAGCCGCATGACCAGGCGACACCACGCCAGGCCACGCGGGACGGGGTCCTTTTACGGTTCGACAAGCCGGATTTTCCTGGAATGATAAGGTCCGATCAGTTGGGCCTGCTCTTTCGACTGATGGAAAACTATTGACGAGGTTAAACGATGAAACGGGTACTCTTCGTTATCATGGAAGATGCTCAGGCGACACCAGCCCCACACCAGCTTGAACAGAGTCGATCCAGTTCCGGTCCTTGGACCGGCAGGTCTGGGGCTGGTCGGCGTAGCACGATAAAAGCTCAACCGTTGTACCAATCCGTTAACCGATTCCCGATTATCAATATTCCCAATAACCAATGATCGCCCTGTCTCCGTGGCGGCCTGGCATCGGTAATTGGTAATTGAAAAACTGAAATCGGTTAACGAAGTGTGGAATGATAAGGTCCGATCAGTTGGGCCTGCTATTTCGACTGATGGAAAACTATTGACGAGCGTTAAACGATGAAACGGGTACTCTTCGTTATCATTAGCCTTTCAGCGGCCTTGATGGTCGCCTTCGTGTTCGTCTCTCTTCGACCTTCCGCGGTGGAGCGTCCGCCGCCAGGGCCGCAAAAGCTTCCGGTCACGGTGAAGGCCCCGGACATAAAACCATCCATCGTTGTCTTGGACACACCTGCGCCAGAGGCCGCACCAGTTCCAGCCGAGGCTAAACCGGCGGCAATCGCGTCCGCCTCCGATATCCAATCGCCGCCGCCTTCCGTCCAGCCGGCCTCCGCTCAGGTCAAATCACGCAAAGCGCCCAAACCTCCCAAAGAGCCACTAAAAGATCCGCTCGCTCGCGTCGCCTTGAGCATGGTTGGGTTCGATGCGGACGCCGAGGAGTATTGGCTCATGGCCATCAATGACCCCACCATTACCGGCGAAGAAAAGGAGGATTTAATCGAAGATTTGAATGAAGAAGGCTTCGACGACCCGAAAAACGTGACGGCCGATGACATTCCCCTGATTCTCAGCCGCCTTAATATCATTGAAGCCTATGCGCCGTTTGCTGCGGACGAGCTGAACGCCAGATCGTTTCTGGAAGCCTACAAAGATCTCTGGAACATGCTCGCTAAAGCGAGTGCTCGTTAAGGTTTTTCGGTGTTTGCAGGGCCAGGATTCCCCGAGGAAACGAGTCGTATGCGGCACGGTAGCTCCGTTCGCTCCAGTCAGTTATGTTTGGTTAGAGATGATAGTTCGATTATCGCGCTGCCTTAGGTGGGTTGGGACTCCTCGGTTTACGGAGGGGCTTCTCGACGAACTGCAAGGCTTCTTACCGCGCATGCAGGGTCTGTTGCAGGAATTTTGTGACCGGGGAGTGCCATACGAAAACAGCGTTCCTGAAGTTATCAACTTGGTAGTGGATGCGCCGACGCAGCACGAACAGTCCGGACACTTTGATGTGAGCTTCGATGAGTCGGTTTACCCCCTTGGCTGTCGAGACTTAGATTATAAGCAGCCAGTCACCGGCACAATTCGGTTTCTGCTTGACCTTGAAACAGGTGACCTCGCGCTGGAGGCAGAGTGCCTTCCCCAGCGCCAGTGCAGCCTGGAGGAGTTTTGAACCGCCAGACAACTGGCTCGAGAAAGCCTATGGAAGCAGCCTGAAAGGCTGCGCCTTCGTAGCCGAGCGCAACGCGCTCGGTAAAGTAAAGGACGTTGTAAGAGTCACTCGCCCTGAAAGAGCAGCTCACAAGCGCTCAGCTTCCGCTTTCCGCTTTTCCCCACTTCCCCACTTATCTCGGGGGGGCGGCTGTGCGCGCGCACAGCCGCCTCCCCATTTTCTGCCTGCCCTCGGACCCGCCCAAATCAATGTCGCCGTCGAGATTTGGACTTGCCGTCTCACCTCCTCAGGAGCGACTGAGTCCGCCTTCAACGCCGCCACGCTAAGCGCCTTCAATGCCAGAAATCTGGGACGTTCCATCGGCACGACCTCCTTCCCCAAGACCATCCTCCAAACAACCTCGCAATCCGGATTTTAGAAAACCGGGGTGCCCGCAGAAAAGCGTCGGATTTCTGGAAATGTTGTCCTCAATCCGAACGTTGGACGCCTAAGGATGTCCTGTCCTGTGACACCGCGTCCAAAAGCTGGACATAGTACCCGCAGATGGACAGATGGGAGAGGAGTGCCCGCAGATTTGCGCAGATGGACGCAGATACTCTGGAAACTTTGCGGTGTTGGCGCCGGCTTTTGTGCTTCGAATTCCCTTGCCCCAAATTCCTTTTGCCCAAAATCCCTTCGCAATGGTGGCGACCTGGCGAGGTGGCGATTTGCCCCATTGCCCTCTGCGGGCAAAGGCATTTGCGGCGGGCGGGGTTTTCAGATCACCTTTATCCCCTCGAAGTCGTGGTTATAACGCACGTCCAGGGCGTTGTTGAACCAATTAAGCATATTGATGAAGCCGACGAGAAAGGTGAGTTCGACGAGTTCCGGGTCTGTGAACATCTGGTGCAATCGTTCGTAGAGTTCGCCAGGGACGCGATTCGAATCGTGGCGGACGGCGAGGGCATACTCGAGAGCGAGCTTTTCGCGAGGTGAATGTCCCGGAGCGTTGGGATCGCGGGCGTCCGCGCTGCCAATCCCCAGACCACGCGTGATGTCCAGATGCGAGTTGACGCAAAATTGGCATGCGTTGGCCACGGAGATGCACAGGATCACTTTCTCGAGAATGCCCCGCTCCAGGTTGCCATGGGGATAGATCTTATCAAACCCGGCGAACGCCGTCAGAACGCTGCGGTTCATGGCGAACGCCTGGATCATCTCGGTGATGGGCCGGCCCTGGGCGAATAATTGTGCGCTTTCCTGAAGCGACGGGTTGTCTTTGAAGGCTTCGAAGTTTCGGCTGATCAGAGCGGAATCAATTTTGATGCGCATGGGTGAGGCTAACCACAATGAACCTAGAACAGCAGCGAAGCATTTGTGCATGCTGTTGCCAAGGTGGAAATCGGGAAACTTGGCGGGGGGCGCATTCGGATCCTACCCCCCCGGATCGCGGCCTTTAGGCCGCTTCGAGATGGGGATCGGAGGAAGCCCCTCGACGGGGCTCGGGGCGGGCTGTTGGGTAGTTCCTTGGTCCTGGAGCCGACGGACGATGAAGCGAGAAGAATGGCCGAAAGTGTTCGCTCCGGGGGCAGTGTCCCGGCGTTATCTCGGTTTCGTTACGATAAAAGCCTGAGCGCCGAAGAGGTCCGCGTCGGTCGGCGTGGCGTTGGTTGGCGAGGCGTCCTGGAGCGCCCAGGTTGGTTTGGCGTCCCGGATTTGTCTCAGATTCATCAGGCATGCCTCTCGAGCCGCGGTGGCATGCCCGCGCCCCAAACCGCACATGTCCCGGACGAACCCCGTGAGCCGGAAGCGCGAACTCAGATCGTAAACCTGCACGTTCACGTGATTGGGTTGATTATCGGTCTCCACTAGAAACACGACCCATTCCCGCGCGGTGCTCTCACCCGAGTGATACTTGGTCACGTGAACGTCAGCCCAATGGCTGTTTGCGACCAACGTGAAGCCGCGTTTGGTCAAATCCGTGTCGGCCTTGCGCAGAAACACTTCGGGATCGCCCGGTACATCATAGAACCAGCGGCAATAATCCGCCCGAGCCGGCGTGTATCCGCGGAGAAAACCAAACGGTTGCCACGGCTGCAGACCGCAGAACAATCCGCTGCCGATGACTAACCCCGGCAGAACCCACCAATAGATCTTTCTGGATGGCAAACAAAGTCGCATCAAATGGCGCCTGCGACGCAGGTTCGCCTAGCTCTTCGGCGGAACCGGGAGAAACCTGAGCGCCAGTTCGATGAGGGACGGCAGAGAGATGGAGGGCAGAGAGATGGAGGGCAGGAAGATGGAGGCAGGAAGATGGAGGCAGGAAGATGGAGGCAGAAAGATGGGGGCAGAAAGATGGGGGGCAGGAAGATGGGGGGCAGGAAGATGAAGGGGGGGAGAAAAATCTCCTTTGCAGGACTGCTGCAGCGGCGGTCGCAGACCGCCGCACTGAAGTTTGGACATTATTTGCGCGGAGGCATACTCCTTGTTGGTCAGAGTTTCATACCAGCCGAGGGCGGGACAGCCCGGAGGGCTGCCAGACGGTAGCCGGGGGTCGCAGCGTAGCGGAGACCCCCCGGAACGGTGATCGAAATCAAGTTGCACCCTGGAAAGGTGCCAGAAGCAGCGCCCCGGTATTGTCGAACCGGTAGACGAAAGGCCCATATTCATCGCTGATATACCAGTTCCCATTCATCCGGTTGATAACCGGTGAACGTGATGCCGTTCTCAGTGAGAAGGTGCGTGTCGGTATTCACAATCACGACCTGATCCTGGTTGGCCGGACCTGGTCCGTAATAAGGCGTAATGGCGACCTGCAGACGTTGGATGCGCGGTGGTAATCTTGCAGGCCGTCGCCAAAACCGCGGTCAGGCAGCCCGTAGATCGTGGCATGAATGGTGCCGTTGCTATGGACGATGGTGGCCGCGTCCAGCCACATGCCGGAAAAAATGCCGCCTAGAGTGTCGACGCCGGGCCCGAGTTGATCGAACGATTCTCCGGAGAGTCGGCCGACACCGACGAGCCCAAGATTGACCAGGGGTTGAGCTTGGACTTGGACTGGTAATGAAGAGCTGCCGGCCAGAGCCAGCAACACTCTTAAGGCGCCTATTTAATTCTTAGGACACCTAAGAAGTCCGCGGCCGCCGGGGCGGTCTTCTCAGACGAGTTCTTTCGCGTTTTGCTGCTCTAATGATCGTAAAAAGTGGGCGGAAGTGTGCGATTTGAACTGGAACAACAAAAAATCGCTCCAAACGAACGCGGTGACGGGAAATGTGCCCGGGAAATCGTTCGGAGCACGAATTGGGGCCTGTCGCCGGCGCCTAAACAGCCTGCTAATCGGCCGACAAAAAGAACTGTTCCACCTTGCCGTTGGGCATGCGGTACATGAGGGCGCGCAACGCCCCATTCTCGAAGAGCAATCGCGTCGTGGTCACTTCCATCCCGCCGCGCTCGTGGGTATTTACCATTTCGACGTTTTTAATCGAATCGTAAGGTTTCAAGCGGCCGGCGGCTTCGCTGAGCTTCTTTGGCGTGAGAAAATGATTGAACTCATCTCCGAACTGCTCGCGGTTCACCTTGCTCTCGCGCAGTTGCTGAAAGAGACGTTTGACCACCTCGACCGCGGGATCGCCGGCGACCACCGGCACGGACGTCGGTTCGGCCAAGAGGAGCGAGAAGATCTGTCCGGGGATCGGACCCAGGCTGCCCTCGAGGTTGCAAAACATAATCACACTGGAACCCGTGGATGGACACATGGCGCTCCAGGCGTTGAAGCCGCTCACCGCCCCTGAGTGCGACCAGACGAGCCGCTCATTTTGCGTCCGCAGGGCGAGCCCACAACCGTATTCGGAGATTTTGCCCGTGCTGAGCCGGCGCGGCGCTGTCATCTGGGCCAAAGACGCGGGCTTGAGGAGCTTGCCCTCCATGAGGGCGACGCTCCATTTGGCGAGATCAGTGGGTGTCGAATAAATTCCGCCCGCTCCGCCCAGCCATCCCGCAGCTTCAGGGGCAACCAGCTCGGGAGCGCTCAGCATGAAAGCGGCATAACCCTGCGCCAGACGCGGGTCGCCCGCGGCCAGCTCGTAGAAGGTGTCGCGCATCCCGATTGGCTTAAAGATCCGGCGCGCCAGAAAGGCGGAGAACGGTTCGCCCCTGACTTTCTCCACCACGCGCCCGAGCAGGATATAACCAGTGTTGCTGTAGGACCATTGGCTGCCCGGCTCAAAATCCAACTTGCCGCCAGCATAACGCCGCAGCAGTTCGTCCGAGTCGATCGCCTGCGCCATCCGGCGATCCACAAAATCCAGCGGGTAATAATCCGGGTAACCCGAGACATGCTGCATTAAGTCCAGCAACGTAATGTCTTTGGCCCGCGTCAGGCCCGGATAATATTTCGATACCCGATCCTGCACGGACAACTTGCCGTCCTCGGCCAACAACAGGATGCAGGCGCAGGTGAACTGTTTGGTCACCGAACCGATCGCGAAGACCGTGTTGGTTTCAACAGGACGCCCATCCTGCAGGGAACGTTTGCCGTAACCCTTGGCGAAGATCACGCGGCCATCTTTTACGATCGCGATCGACCAACCCACCCGGCCGGCCTGCCCAACCTGCGCTGAGAGATACCCATCGATGGCCGCCAGATCAAACTCCCGCGGCGGCGCGGGCCCGCCGTCGCCGCTCGACGAGTCCGCCATCAAAACCGGTCCAGTGAGCAGAGAAATGGAGACGATAACCCACCGCAGCATCGGGATCATAACGCGGGTTTCTCTAACCCAAACGCACCAAGGACGGCGAGCAGAAACGGGATGGGGGAAAAGCGGAAAGCGGAAAGCGGAAAGCGGAAACGGAGAGCGGCCGCGTGCCGGCCTGCCACGGCGTAGCCGCAGGCGAAGCCGGGTAGCCCGTAGGGCGAAGCGGGCAGGCAGAAGGATGGTGGGGGCAGAAAGATGGTGGGCAGAAAAATGGCGGCAGTTGGGTTCAGTGCCTTGGGCTTCCCTTGCCAACTCTCTGATGGGCCAGGCTTGGTTCGGCGCAGCGCAACGTTCAATTCAAATTCAACATTAGGGGCGCATTCGGGCAGTGCCCCCGATGCATCAACTGTAGCGGCGGTCTATGACCGCCGCGACAGCCGTTTCCAGCCAGGAACTTTACTCTTGCCTCGGGAGGCCGGCATGGCGGCAATGTGGCTTCATGAAACCACACCTGTCCCTGGCTGCGTTTGCGTTGATGTTGGTGATGTTGGTGCTCTGGCCGTTGTCGGCGGCAGAGGATTTGCGTCTTGGGCTGATTGGCCTGGACACGTCTCATGTCATCGCCTTTACCCAGCTGCTCAACGAAACCAGCCACAAGGATCATGTCACGGGCGGCAAAGTCGTGGCGGCGTTCAAAGGTGGCAGTCCGGATGTCGACTCCAGCCGGACGCGAGTGGATGGTTACACCAAACAATTGCAGGAACAATTTGGGTTAACCATTGTGCCCACCATCGAGGCTCTCTGCCAACAAGTGGATGCCGTCCTGCTGGAGAGTGTGGATGGACGCCCGCATCTGGAACAGGCCCGCCCTGTCATCCTGGCCGGTAAACGGCTGTTCATCGACAAACCGCTGGCGGGCACCCTGCGGGACGCGATTGAGATCTTCCGGTTCGCCAAGGAACATCAGGTGCCGGTCTTCAGCTCGTCCTCATACCGCTTTTATCCGGGGCTGCTCGAGCTTAAGAAAGCTAATCTGGGCGAGGTCCGCAGCGTCATCTCCTATGGCCCCGCCCATCAGGAAACCCATCACCCGGACTTGTTCTGGTACGGCGTGCATCCGACGGAAGCGTTGTTCGCCGTGATGGGACGCGGTTGCCAGACAGTCGTTCGCACCGCCACGCCGGATACGGATGTCGTCACTGGGATTTGGTCAGAGGGCCGCATCGGCACCTTGCATGGCATCAAGAACGGAGCGACTCCCAACAAAGTTCTGGTGTTCGGCACCAAAGGTGTGGCGGAACAAAAGGGGGGCGGGGACTACGCCCCTTTGCTTAACGAGATCATCAAGTTCTTCAAGACGGGTGTGGCCCCCGTTACCCCGGAAGAAACCCTGGAACTCTTTGCCTTCATGGAAGCGGCGGATGAGAGCAAACGCCAGGACGGACGCCCGGTAAAGATCGCTGACGTAATGAAACGTCACGGAGGGTAGCGCACAATTTTCGATTTTCGACGATTTTCGATTGCCGATATTGCCGATTGGGCAACCAACCACCAGCAACTGGCAACCAGGAACTAGGAACCAGCCACCAGCACCAGCAACTGGGCTTGACGCTTTGGGGTGGCGGGCGTTTACTGGCCATTAACAGCAACATCGTCGTTTTTTTTTATGAAAACACTTCTGTCGTTCTGGTGGCGTCTTGCGGTTCTGTTCATCTCAGGTTTTTTGGCGATCTTGCCGGTCTTATCTCAGGAGGCAGCCGAGATCACTTCGCCGGTGATTCGGTCTGTGCGTTTGGAGGGAACGAACGTGGTTGTTACGGCCTACGTTCCCTCCGGAGTGATGCGAGTGACGTTGGAAGGCCGGGAACGGCTGGGGCCCGGCGGATGGGAACCGCGCGCGGTCACGCGCTTGGATGGCACGGGCGGGGAAGTCACGATTCGCCTGCCGCGGGCTGCGACTTCTGAAATGATGCGCGTGCGCGCGGATGCTTCGGATCCGTTGCCGGCGTCGTTCTATGGCGGCGTGAGCACGTTTTTTGAAGCGGCTGGGGCCGGGGCCGGGCCAGGTGCCGTGGATTTCCGGAACAATGCAGGCGACGTGGCCACGCCGGGCGCCATGCCGGTCCAGGAGCAAAACCGCGAGGTGGTGGAATCGGATATTTGGAAGATTCGCGGAACCACTCTGTATTTCTTCAATCAACTGCGAGGGCTGCAGGTGATTGATATTACGAATCCGGATGCCGCGACGGTGCGGGGGACACTCGAATTACCGGCGGCGGGCGAGGATCTCTACGTGTTGGGTGATTCGCAAGTGGTGTTATTGGCGCGGAATGGGTGCGATTACAACCAAAGCGAAGTACTGGTGGTGAAGGATGCTGGCGGTGATCCCTCCGTCACCGCGCGTTTGCCGCTGCCAGGTTACATCGTGGAAAGCCGGTTGGTGGGCACCGCTCTTTATGTGGCGGCGCAGGCGTACCGGCCGGTGGCCGGGACCACCAACAGTACCTGGGAATGGGGCACCCAAGTCAGCTCCTATGACCTGTCCGATCCGGCGGCTCCGGCGGCGCGCAGCACATTGTGGTATTCGGGTTACGGCCTGGTCGTGCAAGCGACGGATCGTTTGCTGTTTGTCGTCACCCAGGATCCTTCGAACTGGTGGCAATCGATCATCCGCAGCATCGACATCAGCAATCCCGACGGGACGATGCATGCCTACGAATCGATCCGCACGGCGGGCCGCGTGCCGGACAAATTCAAGTTGCGTTGGCAAGAGGGGATCCTGACCACGATTTCCGAGGATTGGCGCACGGTGGCGGGACGTCGTCTGACAACCAAACTGGAAACGTTTCGGCTGCCGGATCCGCGCTCGGCCGGGCCCGGGTCAGTGGTGAAGCTGGGCGAACTGGAGCTGGGCGCCGGCGAACAACTGCATGCAACGCGTTTCGATGGGGACCGGGTTTATGTGGTGACGTTTTTCCGGATCGACCCGCTCTGGGTGGTGGATTTGTCCAATCCAGCCTCGCCGCACATCGCCGGTAGCGTGAACGTGCCGGGATGGTCGACTTTCATCCAGCCGCTGGGTGACCGGTTGGTGACCATCGGCATCGAAGGCAGCCGCGTGGCCGTCTCGCTTTTCGGGGTCGCCGATCCCGCCGCGCCCACGTTGCTCAGCCGCGTTTTGCTTGGGCACAATTATTCATTTAGCGAGGCCACGTGGGACGAAAAGGCGTTCAGCGTTTTGCCGGCGGCCAATTTGATCCTGGTGCCGTTCAGTGGAGATACCACCAACGGATACGCTTCGAGCGTGCAATTGGTGGATCTGGACGACAAAACGTTGACGGCCCGCGGGATCATCGAACACCAGTTCCAACCGCGGCGCGCGACGCTGCACGATACGCGTGTGCTTTCGATCTCCGGCGAGGAATTCCTGAGCGTCGACATCGGGGATCGGGATAATCCTCTCGTCAAAGGCAGCCTGACGCTGGCCTGGACGGTCGATCGTGTCTTGTTGCATGGAAGTTTTGTCCTGGAAATCGGCGGGGCTCAAATGTGGGGATCCGGGCAGCCGGTTTTGCGCGCGGCCAGCGCCGATACTCCCAACAATGTTCTGGGTTATTTGAATCTGCCGTCCGATCTGCCGGTGCTTGGGGCGACGCAACGGGGCGACGAACTTTATGTATTGCAGGGCCAGCAGAGTTACAGTGTCGACGCCGCTCCGGTCGCTCAGGCGGTGCTGAGCGTCATTAGCCTCTCGGCGCTGCCGCAGTTCAATGTGATCGGAAGCACGACCACTAGTTTGAATTCGTTGGGATTCGGCGGCGATTTCCAGGCCGTCTGGCCTAAACCTGATACGCTGGTATTTTCCGGCGGCGGCTTCAATTTCTTCTGGGGCTGCTGGGATTGCCCGATGCCGCTGGCCATGGACGTGGCGGGGGCGGCCATCCGCGGACCGATCTTTTGGCCCTGGTATGGCGGCAATGGCGGGCACTTGCTGGCCTTTGACGTCCATGAGCCGAGTGCGCCGGCCTTCGCATCGGAAGTCGATCTTACGACCAATGAATGGGGCAATTTCAGTTCTGCTTTCGTGGCGGATGAACTGGTTTATCTGAGCCATCAGCGCTCGCTCTTTGTGCCGTTGGATGGCTCGGGCGGCGCAACCCCCGCTGGGGCGGGTGGAGCCGGGGTCGTGGGCGCCGATCCGGCCAAAGGCGGCGATGTGATCTCGCCCCCAAGTGGCACCTGGGTTTCGCAAACATTCCTCAATGTGATCGACTACGGCGATGCCCATCAACCGTTGGTGCGTAAACCGGTTAATATCCCCGGACAACTGCAAGGGCTGTCACACGGCGGTGCCGTGATTTATACCGTGGGCACTCGCTGGACCACCAATCAGATGGACTGGACAGAGTATCTCGAGGCGGGCGCTTACGATGGCGTTTCGGTTCACCTAATCGATGCCTTGGCCCTGTCGGATAGCTGGCCGCGCACGGTCTTGATCTCGGACGGCAACATTTACCTCGGCCGCGTGCCGGCCACTGCAGGCAACGCTGCGGTAATCGGCCCGGTGTTTCCAGGGGGCGGAACGCAACAGGATGGTCTGTTGGAGACCTGGCGTTTGTCTGACGCCGGCAAGTTTACGCGTCTGGGCAGCGTGACGCTGGACAGCCCGGCCACGGCGCTGGCGCTGTTTGGCGGGTTGCTGGCGGTCAACGGGACCGACCGTAACGTGGCGTTGTTCGATAGTTCGAACCCGTCTGCTTTGCGGGCGGTCGGCAAGGGCGGGCCCGCGGGTTGTTTGTGGTTTGATCTAAATCACGCCGACGGTGCGTTGGGCCGTGGATTATGGCTGCCGCTGAACATTTATGGCGTTGCGAGAGTGTCGGCCACGGCCACCCCGTAGGCCGAGCGGCCGTCCCAAACCGCGTACCTGTTTAGCGCGCGAGGGAGCGCGGCGTTTACGGCGCTTCAATGTCCGGCGGGTCGGCCGCGGTGGGAGTTGCAAGCTCTTGCTCCGATTCCCAACTTGAAGCGGGCTGAAGCCCGGGCTCCGGGGACGGTAAACACGTACCAGACCGCCGCTAGGGAAGCAGTCTGGCCCGATAGAAACGTTGCGGCAACGGAGGCGAGCCTGGATCGGTGAAGCGCAACGAGCCGTCCAATTCCGCGCGGGCGGTCGCGAGTTCCTGCCATGAGACCAAGTCCGTCGAGATATCGATGGTGTAATCGCGTCCGGCCACGCCGCGGAGGGTCAAGTGATAGGAGCCATCTGCCGTGTGTTCGAGCGAAACGCGGTTCGTGATCGTCTGGAATTGAACCAGGCCCGCTGCGAAGAGCGTGGTTAGCGTGGTGTTGTTGGTGGCAGTGACGCTCCGGCTGGTGGGGGAGTCGCCGAAACCGATTGCGCTGGTGCGGTCAGGGGTGGCGGCAGGATTCACTTGGAAAAGAGCCCGCGCGATGGCCCGTTCTTGTCCTGGCGTGATGGTGCGCCCGGCGGGCAGGCTCAGGCCTACGCCCAGCCGGCCGGCCGCTATTTGGTTGGTGTTCAGTGAGAGACTGGCGGTGGCCAGGTCGTCTCCTTTGAGCAGTTGCGGATTGGATAGCAAGGCGGGGTCAAACAGCAACGTGAACCGGAAAGCATTCTCATTTCCGAGCACCTGACCGCGAATATTCGCCACGCCGATGCCGCCGATGGGAGCGTCTGTTTCGGCGACATAAACAACCCGCGGGTTGTCGAGGACGATCAAGTTGCCCGGGGCACTGGTGACGGAGCCGTAAGCATTGGTAATGACGACCGCGTAGATGCCGGTGTCGGTGGGCAATGCCTTGGTCACACGCATGGTTGGGTTCAGGGCGCCCTGCACATAAACGGAGTTGATCAGGTTGGTGCCCGCATGTTGCCACTGAAAGCCAAAAGGCGTGGTGCCGCTGACCTTGACGCTGAAGGTGGCCGCCGCCCCTGCGATCACATTCGTGCTGGCCGGAGGCTCGAGCACGCGCGGCGGACTCGGGCTCTGCCAATTTAACACGAGCAACCCAGCCATTCCCCCCGCGCCGTCCACGACAATCCGGTAGGTGACATTGCTGAGGGCGTTGAAGGTGAGCCGGCTGGTTCCGTTGCCGCCGGTATTATTGTCGGCGGCGATTAGGGTGAGTGCGCCCAGGGCGTTTCCCGTGTAAACGGCCAGCAACGTATCGAAATCGCTTCCCACGGTGTCCACCGTCGTGGGGCCCGAACGCGGAGCCGTCCAGCAATACCAAACGGAACTGCCTCCCGCGTTTCCGGTGATGGTTGGCTCGCCGGGTTGTTTACTTGCGCCGAAGTTGCTGCCGGTGATGGTCCCCGCCTCGCCAGTCAGCGTGACACAGTTGTTGAAAGGATCGTTCCAGGCGGGATTGAAGTTCAACTGGATGGGACCGACGTCCCCATTAGAGCTGTCCACCACCACAAAGTAAGCGGTGCCGGCCTGGGCCTGGAAACTGACCCGACTGGCCGAGTCAATGCCGCCGTCGTCATCCGAGGCGAGGCTGACCAGATTTCCCAGCGCCGTTCCGGTGTAAACGGCCAGAACCGTATCGATGCCGCTTCCATCGGTCGTCACGACCGCGGTCATGTTCGTCGGAGCCGTCCAGCGCCACCAGAGGGAGCGTTTGCCGGTGGCGCCCGGGTAATGAACCGGTTCCAAGGGGTCGCGTGTGCAATCAGTATTGTCCGTCGCGAAGCTGGCCACGATGGTCGTGACTTCCAGCGCGTTGGAGAAATGATCGTTGGGCGGCGCGTTGGTCAGGGGAGGCAGCTGGGTGTAATCGATCAGAATGCGCGCCGCATTGTTGCTTTCGTTGCTTTCGCGGATGTTGTTTTCCGGGTCAACAATCGCTTCGAGCCAGTAACGGCCGGAAGGGACATCCGTCACATCGATCCATTGATCCAGCAGACCAGCGCCGTAAACGTCGGCCCAGCCCACCGACAAGCCTTGCACGAGTCCCCCATCATAAACCGCAGCTGAAGGCGAGCCCGGCAGCGACGCATTGTAGGTGCGCAGATCGATGATGGCAAAACTGGTCTTGTGACCGGCTGCCACGATGTCGCCCACGCCGTTGTTGGCCAGCACCGTGCGCAGGCGAAGGTTGATCCAATTGTCGAAATGCAGATGGCCGTGGCCGGGATGAAAAGTGAAAATGCCCGCCTCCCGATCATAAAAGCTGCCGTCGGCGCGATAGATCCGTTGCATGACTCCGGGGGTGGTGGAGCTGCCGCGCAATTCCAATGGGCCGGCTCCGCTGTTGGGCGTGGCGGTTGACACCCGCATGAGCGTGCGTCCTGGATCGGTGGGCTCCTCTTGATCAAGGTACCAACCATAAAGGTAATTATCCCGTTGACTGGCCCACACCGACAAATCGGGTAACAACTCGGGTCCGATGCCGTTCGGCTGTTCCCAACTCAATTGCACGAACCCAGGCGCCCCCGCCGCCCCGCGCAATGAGATCCGATAAATCGTCCCCAACCTGGCCGTAAAGGAGAGCAGGCTTGCGCCGTTGGTGTCCCCGTTGTCGTTGCAACCCACCCGGGTAAGCCCCGCCAGGGTGTTCCCAGTGTAAATGCAGAGCAACGTGTCGATAGCCGAGCCGCCGGTCCGAAAGGTCACCGGACCATTCGTGTAAGGCGTCCAGCGAAACCAAATCGAGTTGCCCGGGTCTGGTTCACCCGGCTCCGCGGTGGCTCCGCGGGTCGTGGCGCTGACGGTTCCAATGGAACCTGGAAGCACTTGAGCATTGGTGAAATTATCCTGGCTGGGCGGCGGCGCCGGCGTGAGCGCGTCGGTTACCATCACGCTGTCCAAATAACATCCTTCGAAAGTCACCGAGATGTCGCTATAGAATTGGAAGGTCAACGTGTTCGTCTGGCCGATGAACGGCTCGAGACTCAGGCGCACCTGACGCCAAGTGGCCTGCGGTTGGTCGCTGGACCACAGTTCGACCTCATTCACGATCACCCGAAACCGATCGTACCCGGATTCGACCCCAGGCATCTTATACCAAAAGCTCAACGTGCCATTGGTGTAGCCCGTGAGATCCACCGTTCGCGACAGGTACGCAAACATGTCGTTTTGATAACTGGGATCTGACGATGTGCCGGCAAAACCGGTCCCGGCGCAATAAGCCTTAAAACTCCCCGCCTGCGTCCCTTCCCCTCCGAAACTACTGTTCACTGTCCCCCAATAGGTAGGAGTTCCGTCCGGGTTCGCATCTCCAACCACCCAATTGGTCAGACCAGTTTCGAACCCTTCGAAAAAATTTGTGGTGAGCGCCCGGCCATCTGGAGCGACGAGGAGAATAAGAGTGGTCAACAGGGGCAACAGTAGGAGGCTGCGCGCCATTTGCCTGACGCGCCAGCACCAGCACCACCACCACCACCACCACCGGTGTCCGCGCATCGCCTGGGGCAAGTCTGGTGTCATGGTATCCTCCTTGGCTATGTACGTCTTTGATGGTCCGTCGCGATTATGCAGAGGTCGGCTCTGATGAAAAGCGCAAAGCCGACGTGGTCCATGTGACAATTGCGTTGAGGCCCAGCGGGCCGTCCAGCGTTGCCCGCAACGCAAATGCGTTGCGATCGGTTCAAACACAGTTGCGGCGTACTGATCTACTGATCGCAGCTGCGATCAATACAAAAAAGCTTCCCGCGAACCGAACGGAGCTGTTTTCAATGCAAACGCGTTGCGAACGGTGCAAAAACGGTTGCAACGCATTCATCGCAGCTGCGAACGGTACAAGCACTCCCCGCGCGAGCACCGCAACCGCCCCAATCACCTTCATCATAAGAGCTCCTGGAACGTCGACATTCCCTAAGATCGTTGACATTCCATTCGACGTTTGTCAGAGCAGCCCGACGACCTTGAGCCACTGCCCGCTAATAATTGACGGCTAAAATGCGCATTTGTGGATTGATTCTACTAGGACTAGGGCTGACCGCCGTGAGCATTGCGATAGTAGTCATCGGCAAGGGCGCGCGTTCGCCAGTCGCGTCGATGAGGTTTCGCAGCTACGCAGATGGTGGCACCAGTGCGTTGTTTGAGATCACAAATCACACTCGAGATGAAATTCATTGCGGCGGGCTTACGTTTGATTTCAAGGATAGCAGCGGTTGGAGGCCATACCACTATACCCTGACCCAGTCGGTGGCGGCACCGTTGCCTGTTATACTCGGCAAAAATGCTAAATGCGAGGTGCGTGCGCTTCTTCCCGCAACGCAAGGACTTTGGCGCGCATCAATCGCTTGCACGCCGATGACGTCCGAAGCACCAAACATGAAGAGTCGGCTGCTTCTGCCCATCCTTCGCCGGTTGGGATTAGAAAACTCGGAAACTGGAACCGTCGCTGTTGCAGTTCTGCCGCTGCACTAAGCGCGAGGCCGATCCAGAATTGAAAACGTTCGGGATAACTTCGGGTTGTGCGGTGCATAAAATGCATGGAAAACTGAAAGTGACGGGGTTCGTTGGATTTCTTGGATTGATTTGTTTGGTGTGGATGTCACAGGGATGCCAGCAGCAAGTGGCCTTGGATCCGAGTGGCTGTTCTGCTGGCCGCTTCACGGAAAGCCGATGCGGGTTTTCCGAACGGTAGGACTAGCAAGCTCGCCAAATTCGCGCTCCTTGTCTTGTCCCGGCGGTGTCGTCGTCCCGCCTTGAGCGGGACTCCTCAGAAGTTGGCTACGGGTTGGGCGTTTTGATGGAGTTTTTCGAAGCTTTTCGTGGCGGATTTGATGTTTTCTGGGCTGGTGTCGCCTGACGATGATCTTGATTGGGAGAAGCCTACACATGCAAAGCCGTCATTTTTCCTCCTTAGAAGCTCTTTTTGGGCTGGTTTTGCGGCCCTAAGGGAAGCCGGCGTCAGTGCCCACTTTGATTTTTGGCGAGCGTTTGATGGAGTTTTTCGAAACTTTTCGTGGCGGATTTGAGTTTTGAACCCTCTTTTGGACCGAAACCAGGCCACGGCGTGGCGCGTGATCTGCGGCCCTGACCTTTTACGTGGGGGTTCGCCGAGGATCGCGCACCTCACGTAAGTCCTTCAGATATGTGGTTTTCCTGCCGTTAGTGAATGGAGCAGGCCGGGATAAACGCTCGCAACTTTCCGGGCTGGATGGTTAAATAGCTGCGCTTTATGCCACAGTTCGCGTACAAAGCTCGCCGCCGTACGGGCGAGGTCGTTCAAGGCGTCCTCGAGGTTGCGGATCGGGCTGCCGCGCTGGCTCAGATTGAGCGGCTTGGGCTGTTTCCGGTGATGGTTGACACCTCCAAAGCCGGGGTGGCCGCCGCCGAAAAAGCTGAGAAATCCAAGGACGGAGGGGCAAGATCGTCCACCGGCGGGTTGCCGGCCGTCTTTCGGCGCCGGCGCCGGCGCAAGCCGAAGCTCCAGGAACTCGCCACGTTTACTACGCAGCTCTCGAACCTGCTCAAGTGCGGCATGCCCCTCACGGTCGCCTTGCAGAGTATGACCCACCTTGAGTCAAAAGGCATCCCTTCGGACGTCAGCAAAAACCTGAAGCAGGAGGTCATGGAGGGGCGAAGTTTGTCGGATGCCATGGCGCGGCAGCCGGTGGTTTTTTCTGATCTTTACCGCAACATGGTGCAAGCCGGCGAACAATCCGGGGCCTTGGTGGAGGTGCTGAAGCGCTTGTCGGATCACTTCGAGCGTTTTGCCGAGGTGCAATCGAAATTTGTATCTGCGTTGATTTATCCCTGCATCGTGGGGTGCGTTGGGGTGGTGATCATCATTTTCTTCATGACGTTTATGCTGCCGAAGTTCATGTCGATCTTCACCGGATTAAGCGTGCCGCTTCCGATGTCCACCCAGATCCTGATGAACATCAGCCAGTTTTTCGCCAAGCCGCTCAACTGGGCGATGATGGGGCTGGTGGGG
>DATLUX010000119.1:0-4837 GCA_035577805.1 Verrucomicrobiia bacterium | reverse complement strand
GTGGAATCTTTCGAGTTTGGCAAGCGCACAGTGGGGGGGAAAAGCGGAAAGCGGAAAGCGGAAAGCGGAAAGCGCAAACTGACTCCCTTTCCTCAACCTCCTCAACGGGGAGAGGGCCGGGGTGGGCAGCCAAGAGCTTCGACCTCCGGATTTCGGACGCAGATTGGGGCCTTGAACCAATGGTTCGCGCGCTTTCCGCTTTCCGCTTTCCGCTTTTCCTCGCTCCTACTTTCGATCACCCTTGCCCCTGGGCTGTTCACCGGCCGCTTCGTCGACGTGAGGCGCGTGATGGGCCCTGAAACCAATCCATGAGCACTCGATTTGATCGGGGTTTGTTTAAGCAGCTGCCGATTGTCGGTATCCTGCGTTTCTTCAAGCGTGCGGAGATCGAAAAGCTGGTGCCGGCCACGTTGCAAGGCGGGCTCTGCAACCTGGAGATCACGATGAATTCAGAAGGCGCGGAAGATTCCATCCGTCTGACCTGCGCCCTGGCGGCTGGGCGAGCCAACGTAGGCGCAGGGACCGTCACCAGTGTCGAAGCGATGGAACGCGCCCTGGCGGCCGGCGCTTCTTTCATCGTCACGCCCGTGGTGATTCCGGAAGTGATTCAGGCCTGCGTGAAACGGAATGTCCCGGTGATGCCTGGGGCGCTGACGCCCACGGAGATCTTCACCGCCTGGCAACTGGGCGCCACGATCGTGAAGGTATTCCCGGCCGATCAACTCGGCCCGGCCCATCTCAAGGCCATCAAAGCGCCTTTCCCAGAGATTCCACTCATGCCCACCGGCGGCATTACGGTCGAAACATTGCCGGCCTTCATGCAAGCGGGCGCAGACGCTTTTGGCGCCGGCGGACCGTTGTTTGATCCGAAACAGGCGGCCGCCGGCAACTGGGATTGGTTCCGGTTGCAAGCCGCGCGGTTTGCCCAGGCTTACGCGGCAACTGCGTCTCGCGGCAACGGCTAAGACCGCCAACCCGGCCCCGCCCAACATGATCCTTCATCCTGTCCGCGTCGTTCCTAGCCGGACGCCGTTGCCGAAGGAGCAACAGTTGGCGTGGAAGATCGCCGAAGTCGCAGCGGCCAACGCGCCGATCGCGCCCGACGTAACCGAGATGGTGATCAACCGGCTCATCGACAATACGGCCGTGGCGGTAGCCGCGCTCAATCGCACGCCGGTGGCCAATGCTCGGACGCAAGCCCTGGCCCATCCCCGGGCCGGCGGGGCCACGGTCTTTGGTCTGCCGATCAGTCAGCGGTTTGAGTGCGAATGGGCCGCCTGGGCCAATGGCGTGGCCGTGCGCGAACTGGATATGCACGATACTTTCCTGGCCGCGGATTATTCACATCCTGGAGACAACATTCCTCCGTTGGTCGCGGTCGCTCAACAATGCGGTCGGAGCGGTGCGGATCTGCTCCGTGGCATCGTCGTGGCCTATGAGATCCAGATGAATCTGGTGCGGGCCATTTCTCTGCATCGCTACAAGAAGGATCACATTGCGCATTTGTGTCCTTCGGTGGCGGCGGGGTTGGGCGCGCTGTTGGGTTTGCCGATCGATCCGATTTATCAAGCCATCCAACAAGCCGTGCATGTCGGCTTCTCGACCAGACAATCGCGCAAAGGCGAGATCTCCAGCTGGAAAGCGCATGCCCCCGCCCATGCGGGCAAACTCGCCATCGAAGCGCTCGACCGCGCCATGCGCGGTGAAAAAAGTCCGTCCCCGATCTACGAAGGCGAGGACAGTGTGCTGGCCTGGATGTTGGGCGGGCCGGAGGTGAAATACGAGGTGCCGTTGCCGGCTCCGGGCGAATCCTGCCGGGCCATTCTCGATTCGTACACGAAGGAACACTCGGCCGAATATCAGGCGCAGGCCTGGATCGATTTGGCATTCCGGATGCGCCGGCAGCTCCCTGAACTTCGCTCCATTAGCGCGGTAACCATCCACACCAGCCATCATACCCACGCCGTCATCGGCAGCGGCGCCAGCGATCCTCAAAAACTCGATCCCAAGGCCAGCCGCGAAACCCTCGATCACAGCCTGATGTTCATTTTCGCCGCCGCCCTGCACACCGGCTTCTGGCATCACGTCAAAAGTTACGCCCCGGAAGTGGTGCATCACCCGGACGTCATTGCGCTCTGGCAAAAAATCCGCACGATCGAAGATCCGGCTTGGACCGCGCGTTATCACGCCACCGATCCACGAGAAAAAGCCTTCGGCGGCCGGGTGGAGATCCTCTTCGCAGATGGCCATAAGGTGACGGACGAAATCGCGGTGGCGGACGCGCATCCGCTCGGCCGGCGGCCCTTCGGGCGAGCCGAATACGTGGGCAAATTTCGGATGCTGACCGAAGGCCTCTTGGATCCGGAGGAGCAAAGGCGTCTTTTGCAGACAGCCGAGCGGTTGCCGGAGCTGCGCGCAGCCGAGATGGGCGAGTTGAATGCGGTCTTGCCGCCGGCACGGCTGACTTGCGCGGTGCGCGATCAACGTGGCATCTTCTGAACCGATGCTCTTCGCGCAAAAATCGGCGGCATTGAAGCGCGCGGAATTCCGCGCCGCGCTGCAATCGGGCCGTTTGCTGAGGTTTCCTGGGGCCTTTTCGCCCTTGGTGGCGATGCTGATCGAGCGGCATCGTTTCGAAGGCATTTATGTTTCCGGGGCCGTGCTCTCGGCCGATCTGGGCTGGCCTGATGTGGGTCTGACCACGCTCACGGAAGTGGCGCAACGGGGCCGGGTCATTGCGCGCGCGAGCGACCTGCCCGCCCTGATCGACGCCGACACCGGGTTCGGCGAAGCCCTGAACGCGGCCCGCACCATCCGGGAACTCGAAGAGCACGGTCTGTGCGGCTGCCACCTCGAGGATCAGCAGAACCCTAAACGCTGCGGACACCTCGACGGCAAATCCCTGGTGACCCGCGATGAGATGGTAGACAAGATCCGCGCCGCGGTGGCCGCCCGCCAGGACCCCAATTTCGTCCTCATCGCCCGCACGGATGCGCGAGCGACGGAAGGCCTGGACCAGGCCATGGCTCGCGCGACTGCTTATGTGGACGCCGGCGCCGACATGATCTTTCCGGAAGCGCTGGCCGACGAAGGTGAGTTTGAGAAATTCCGCCGTGCGGTGCAGGTTCCCCTGCTGGCCAACATGACCGAATTCGGCAAATCGAAGCTGTTAACTGTCTCGCAACTAACCAGCTTGGGGATCAACGTGGTGATCTATCCGGTCACAGCCCTGCGCCTGGCCATGAAAGCGGTCGAGGACGGCTTGAGTGCATTGAAGCAGGAGGGCACGCAGGTGTCGCTGTTGGATCGGATGCAAACTCGGGCCGCCCTTTACGAGTTATTGGGTTACGCCGGCTACCAACGTTTTGACGAGCAGATCGCGAATTTCAAATTATGATATGAGCCTCGAAGACCTTTCCATCCATCGCGGCCTTGAGGGTGTGGTGGTGGACACCACGCGCATCTCCAAGGTGATGCCGGAGATCAACGCGTTGGTTTATTACGGGTATCCCGTCCAGGAACTGGCCGAACAATGCAGCTTCGAAGAAGTGGCCTGGCTCATCTGGCATGGGGAACTGCCCAACCCCCAACAACTGGCCGAGTTCCAGGAGCAGGAACGCCGTCAACGCGAGCTCAGCGCCGATCTGTTGAGCGTCCTGCGCCGTTGCCCAACCTGGGGCCATCCGATGGACGTGCTGCGCACCGCGGTGAGCTTTATGGGTCTGGAAGATCCGGACCCGACCAAACAGGATCCCACCACGAACCTGGAACGCTCCACCCGTTTGCTGGCGCGGATCCCCACCGTGGTGGCGGCCTTCGCCCGGCTGCGGGCAGGTTTGGAAATCGTGGCGCCCAGAAATGATCTGGGGTTTTCCGCGAACTTCTTCCATATGAGCCTGGGCCGCGTGCCGGCGCCCGAAGTGGTCAAGGCGTTCGATGTATCGATGGTGCTGTATGCTGAGCATGGCTTTAACGCCTCGACCTTCACGGCCCGCGTGGTGGTATCGAGTTTGGCGGACCTTTACTGCGGCGTAACGGCCGGCATCGCCTCGCTCAAAGGCCCCTTGCATGGCGGGGCCAACGAAGCGGTGATGCAGATGTTGCTCGAGATTAGCGAACCAGCCCGCGCCCGCGCCTGGATGCTCCAGGCTCTCCAGGAAAAACGCAAAGTCATGGGATTCGGCCATCGCGTCTATAAGCGCGGCGATTCACGCGTCCCCACCATGAAAAAATACGCGCGGCTCATGGCCGAGTTTACCGGCCAGACGCAATGGCTCGAGATCGCCGATCAACTCGAAGCCACCATGCTCGAACAAAAGGGCATCCAACCCAACCTCGATTTCCCCAGCGGCCCCGCTTATCACATGATGGGCTTTGCCACCGACCTGTTCACGGCGTTCTTCGTCATGGCCCGCATCACCGGCTGGACTGCTCACATCATGGAGCAACTCGCCAATAACCGGCTCATCCGCCCGCTCTCGCAATACATTGGGCCCGCGGAACGGCACGTGCCGCCGCTGGCGCAGCGGCGGTAAGGGCGGGCCGGTTCAGACCTTCGACCTTCGACATTCAACATTCAACATTCGACCTTCGCTACTTCGCCATTCGAAATTCGACATTCGAGATTTCGCTCGGAACTGGACGTGGCGAATGGCGAATGGCGAATGGCGAATGGCGAATGGCGAATGGCGAATGGCGAATGGCGAATGGCGAATGGCGAATGGCGAATGACGAATGGGGACATCAGTCGCAGCGTCGCCGAGCGGTCTTTTTCGATGCGACCGTGATAGCCAGCAATTCTCCGGCTTCAGCCGACAAACGATCGAGTTCTTGAGTT
>DATLUX010000118.1:0-52596 GCA_035577805.1 Verrucomicrobiia bacterium | reverse complement strand
ACGCGATCGTAAAGTTCGTCGGCAAGGGTACCATTGGCATCGATCGTGACTTTGATCTGCTTGCCGGCGGTCGACATCTTCGCCACCTTGGTTTTGAGGCGGACCTCCTTGAAATTTTTCTCAGCCAATTTCTGCACGGGACGCACCAGATCGGCGTCGGCGCCAGTCAGGATCGAGTCCAACGCCTCGACCACCACGACCTTGCTGCCCAACCGGGCGTAGACCGTGCCCAGTTCCATGCCGATGTACCCGCCGCCAATCACAAGCAGGTTCTCGGGGATCTCCTCGATCTCGAGGGCCTCGGTGGACGTCATGACACGTGGGTTGCCCAAATCGAACGCGCGCGGGAGCGCGGGCTTGGAGCCGACGGCCACAATGGCCTTCTGGAACTGGACGAACTGTTGGCCTTCACTGGTCTCCACCCGGAGCGTCTGGGAATCTTCGAAATGGCCGCGCCCCTGCAGGACTTGCACGCCTCGGCGCTGAGCCAGGCCGGCCACGCCCTGGGCCAGCTTGGTAACGATGCCTTCCTTCCAGGCGCGCAACTTGCCCAGATCAATCTGCGGCGCGGCAAAGACAATGCCGCGATGAGCTGCCTCCTGGGCTTCCGTCAATTGGGCCGTGGCGTGCAACAGCGCTTTGGACGGTATACAACCGCGGATGAGGCAGACGCCTCCCAGGCGTTTGTCTTGTTCCACCAGCAACACCTTCTTGCCCAGGTCCGCGGCATAAAACGCCGCGGCATAACCACCCGGGCCTGCGCCAACGACGACGAGTTCTGTTTGGATCGGATCCATATCGAAATGAGCTAAAGCAGATTAAAGTGTGACGTCCGGTTCCTTGAAACTCGTGAAGGCCGCCGCCAGGTCGACGGTGAAGCGCGCCGCCGTTCCGCCATCAATCAACCGATGATCATAGGAAAGGGCGATCGGCATCAGCAAACGCGGTTCAATCGTCTTGTCGCGTACGACCGG
Source organism: Verrucomicrobiia bacterium (assembly GCA_035577805.1). Lineage (GTDB taxonomy): Bacteria > Verrucomicrobiota > Verrucomicrobiia > Limisphaerales > JADJPG01 > DATLUX01. The sequence goes on along the minus strand of DATLUX010000118.1, from coordinate 51,622 downwards.
GCGCAACGCTCCTTTGCCCAGCCCCAAAATCGCCACCTCCGGCTTGTTGATGATCGGAGTAAAATGCGCGCCGCCAATTCCGCCTTGATTGGAGATGGTGAAGGTGCCGCCCTTCAGCTCTTCCAGCGACAATTTGCGGTCCCGGGCTTTGTCAGCCAGCGTCGTGATCTCTTTCGAAAGGTCCAAAAGCGACTTGCGATCCACGTCGCGCAACACCGGCACGATCAGACCCTGTGCGGTGTCCACCGCCAGCCCGATATGATAGTAGGATTTCGTCACGATTTCCTGGGTTGCCTCGTCGATGCTGCTGTTGAGCACCGGATGCTTCTGCAACGCCGCCACCACCGCCTTCAAAGCAAAGCTCGTTAAAGTCAGCCGCGCCCCGCGCCGCTCGTATTCCGGAGCGAATTTTTTGCGCAATTCCATCAGGTCGGTGATGTCAACATCATCGAATTGCGTCACATGCGGGATGGTATTCCAGTTCTCCACCATCCGGCGGCTGATCGTTCGGCGCAGCACGGACATCGGTTTGCGCGTCACCGGACCCCATTTGGAAAAATCGATCGATTCGACCGGAGCCGCAGCCGTGGAGCTGCCGGCTGGTCCTGGAGCCGGCACAGGCTTGGGGGCCGATGCCAATCGTTGCAGCTGCTGGAGGTAGGCGCGAACATCAGCAAAAACGATGCGACCGCCACGTTCACTGCCGCGAATGCGGCGTAAATCCAGGCCGAGCTCCCGTGCGATCCGCCGCAACTCCGGCGAGGCGGCCGGCGCCGGGCTCTTCGGATCCGGCTCCTCCAAAATGGGGGCGGGCTCGCCACCCGCTGCTGGCGGCGGGGCAGGGGAGGTGCTGGGGGGAGAGGAAACGCGGTCGGTTGCAGGCGGAACGGAGCGAGCGGCCGCCGGCGCCGCGGGGGCCGCCGCAACCGGGGCTTGGGCCGGCGCCTGGGCGCCGGTCCCCTTCGGGCTGACCGTGAGGATCACTTGTCCCACCCCGATGCGATCGCCTTCTTTCACCCGGATTTGCGTGATCACGCCCTCTTCCGTCGAAGGGATGGGCGCAACCGCTTTTTCGTCCTCCAATTCGAGGATGGTCTGGCCTTTGGTGATCACATCACCTTCCTTCACCAGGATGGTGACCACAGAGCCGCCTTCGGCGTTCTCACCGAGTTTCGGCAACCGGACGTCCATAAGATAAATTCAGATGCGCAATTTAATCCCGCTGGAGCTTCGGGCTCGCAGGGAGCCCAAGTGGCGGACGGCCACAAAGCGGGGCGAAAGTTTAGGCAAGCCGGCCTAGAAGCCAAGCGGATTCGCGGCGGGGGCAGTCCGGTTTTCGGAGTAAGGCCTCTTTTTGCTGCGGAACAGGCGGCGAAAACCGCAGCCTCGTCCAGCGCAGGCCAACGGATAGTGCAGGCCAAAGCGTCTGTCGACCCACTGCCACACTTCTCAAAGTGTGAACAGCAGGCAGGCGGCTGCTACGCGGTCGGGAAGATTCACGGCGACGTCTGGTCTGGAACCATCGCGAAGGACAGCCGTTGTCCATTCATGCACTGCACCTCCCAATGATCGGGATGGACGGTCAAGGTGATTGCGCCCGTCTCACGTGTGTAAAGGCATACCGCGTCGCGCTGCTGCAAACGTTCGCGCAACCTGGCCGGGGCGCGCTGCGAGGCCGGATAATCCGAGTCAGTGATCACGATCAGTTTTGGTCGAATCACGTCCAATAAAGCTTCCGCCAGCGGTTCCGTGTGGCCAGGCAGACCGGAAATAACCACGTCGGACTTCAAGCCTGCATGTCGCGACATGAGCAGGTTTTGGCCCGGCTTACCCAGATCCGATAACAACAACACGCGGCAACCGCCCAGGTTCGCGCGCAGCACAATCGCATTGTCACTGGCATGGGGCAGCCGGTCCTTCGCTTGCGGATGCAGCACCTTCCATGGACCGATGTGATCGCCTCCGGTCACCGTGCGCAAACGCCCCTGATCCGGCCCGGTCTGCAACGCGCGCTGATAACCTCGATACACCGTGGAACGGAACGGGACATTGCTCAGGTAATAATGGCGCGGCGCGAAATGCTGCCGAATCAGTGGAAGCCCGCCCACGTTATGCACGTCGCCATGCGTCAGTAACAGTTGATCCAAGCGGTTGACACCCCGGCCGCGCAAAAACGGCTTCACCACGAATTCCGCTGAACCGCCGTCGCCACAATCGACCAACAGATCGGGGCCGGCGAAGGCGGGTTCGAAGTACAAGGCTTCTCCGCCGTTCAACCCCAGAACGGTGAGCCGGTCCCACGAGCGTTCCGCCAGCCAGTGAAAGAAGACCGCCGCGGAAAGAAACAGCAATGGGGGCAGGATCCGGCGGCGATTTTTTTCATGAGCAAACTGGCCTGACCAGCTGGCCACGAGGAACGCATAATAAAGCGCGCATGCCCCCGGGCTTGGGGTTTGGGTTTGCCACACGCCACCGGGAAATTGCGCCGCCCATTCGCTGGCTCGGATCATCAGGACCATGAAGAACCACGCCGAATGATTAAAAAGCTCGGTCGCCCCGGACAGCCAGCTATTGGTGGCCAGGCTGGCCAGGTTGCAGGCCAGGGCGGCGCTGCTCAAGGGGACCACGACGAGGTTCGCCGGAAGACTCACCGGGGTGATCAAATGGAAATACCAGGCGATCAACGGCAGCGATCCCAGCCACGCCGCCAGGGAAACCGTCACACTCGCGGTGAGATATTCGAGCGGCGGCCCGATCCATTTGTGCCAGCGCGGACGCAGTTTTTCCGGTTGCAGTGGGTTCGGGGCAAGCCGGCGTTGCCGAAAGCGATCCAGCACTGGAGTCAGTACCGCCAGGCTCAGCACCACCGAGAAGGAAAGCTGAAAACTGGCCTGAAAAAGTTGCTGCGGATCCCACAACAAGATCAACCAGGCCGCCACCGCCAACGAATTGATCAAGTCGCTGGGCCGGCGGAGCGACCACCCAAACAAAATCACGGTGGCCATGATCGTCGAGCGGACCGCGGACGCCTGCCATCCGGTGACTCCGGTGTAGGCCCAGACCAGGGGGATCACGATCCAGCCGCAAAGCCAGCGAGGCAACCGAAACACGCGCAACCATGTGACCAGCAGTCCCGCAATCAGCGCGATGTGTAATCCGCTAATGGCAAAGACATGCATCGTGCCTGAGCGCATGAACGGCTCGGCGACTTCGCCGCTCAGCGCGGTTTTCCAGCCCAGCGCCATCGTCCACAACAATTGCAGAGGTCGATCTTCGGCCGGCAAGCCGCGGGCCAGGACGGCCTTGGCCCAGTCCCCAAACCGATCTGCCATAGGTCGGCGCCAAACTTTGTTACCTGTCGGCGGCGGGAGCAGGGTCCAGGCATTACTTGAGGCAGCCAGCAATTGATAGTAGATCCCCTGTCGCTCAAGATAGGCCCGGTAGTCGAACACCCCTTCCGCCGCCGCCAACCGCGGGAGGCGCAGCACCCCGTCGATTTCCACGTCTCGTCCGCCATAGTAATCTTCGGGCAACAATCCGGGTGTGCTCACCAAAACCCGGCCCAAAGCCGACTGCCAGGCGTCGTCCGAAAATTTCACTGCGCTCACCGAGATCTCGGCCAGCGTGCGCCAAGTTTGTTCTTCGCCTCGTTCGTGGGCCCGGTAATAAGGCGTCTCGCGCAGGGAGCCGCGAATCTGGGCGATGCGCGGTTCTGCTCCGGCCAAACGCCGCAGGTCATGGGGCGAAAGAATCGCCCGGTTGCAAATGAGATTGGCCGCACCGCTCAGGAACAGCAGCAACCAGATCAAACGCGAACGCAGACGCGTCAGCATCAAGGCGGCTCCAGCCAGGAGCGTCGCGGGCAGTAACACTGGAAACACCGGGCAGGAGACGGGCAGTTGGTCGGCCAACAGCACGCCTGTTGCGTAGACGATCGACACCATGAGCATGGGTCTTTGCAATGAAACCTCCTTTGGTTCCGGGACGGCCGCCGCCAACGCGGGCCGGCTCGTCGAGACGAGTGAAGATTCTCACGCAGCGGAAGGCGTGACAATGCGCAAAATCCTCCCAAGTCTTGGTTTGCAACCCAGTACGTGTTTAGCGTCCCCGGCGCGCGGGCTTCAGCCCGCTTCAAGTTGGGAATCGGAGCAAGCGCTTGTAACTCCCACCGCGGCCGACCCGCCGGACATTGAAGCGGCGTAAACGCCGTGCTCCCTCGCGCGCTAAACAAGTACTGGTTTGCAACCCAAGACTCGCTCTCGCTCCGGCGTTGATTCTTCGGTGAAACTGCCGCAGGATGCGGTTATGCATCAGCCCGCTGCGATGACCGTCGGCGGTTCCCGGCGCGAATTTCTTTGGCGTTTCGGGGGCGGCCTGGGTGGGATCGCGATGGTCCACCTTTTGGGGCGCCAGGCTCTGTTGGCCGCAGACCCAGGGCGTCCACTGCCTTCGGTCGGCTTGAATGGGGGATTACACCATCGCGCCAAGGTCAAACGCATCGTGCAGCTCTTCATGAATGGCGGAGCCAGTCAGATGGACTCCTTTGATTACAAGCCTGAGCTGATCAAGCGGCATGGCCAGAAGTTCGAAGTCCCTGGCCAACGGGTTGAAGCGGCCACCAGCGTGCCTGGTAACGTTTTGAAGAGCCCGTTCGAATTCAAGCAGCACGGGCAATGCGGACGCTGGGTGAGCAGCGCTTTCCCGCACCTGGCCGAGTGTGTGGACGATCTGGCATTTCTCATGGCGATGGCCTCCAAGACCAACGTGCATGGTCCGGCCAGTTACATGATGAACACAGGATTTCTGCTGCCTGGCTTTCCCTGTTTAGGCGCCTGGATCTCATACGGCCTGGGTAGTCTCAATGACAATCTGCCGACCTTCGTGGTGCTGCCCGATGCCAAAGGGTTTCCCTATAATCAGAAGGGAAATTTCACCTCCGGCTTCCTGCCCGTCACCCACCAGGGCACCATCCTGAAACCCAATGCGCCGAATCCGATCAGCGATCTGTTTCCACCTCGCAACGCCACCCATATCACTCCTGCCAGCCAGGCGGACGGCTTGGCTCTGTTGCAGCGAATGAATCAACGGCATCTGGAGCAATCGCCCGGCGACACGCGCCTGGAAGCGCGCATCGCTTCGTATGAATTGGCCGCTCGCCTGCAGCTCAGCGCTCCCGAAGCGCTGGATCTCGCCGGCGAAACCGAAGCGACGCGCAAGTTGTACGGGCTCGATGAAAAAGGCACCGAAGAGTTCGGCCGCAGTTGTTTGCTCGCGCGCCGGTTGTTGGAACGCGGCGTGCGGTTCGTGCAGGTCTGGAGCGGACAAGGTGGACCGACGGGTAATTGGGATAATCACGCCAACATCGAGAAGGAATTGCCGCCGATGGCGGCGGCGACGGACAAGCCCATCGCAGGTTTGCTCAAAGATCTGAAATCACGCGGGCTCTTTGAGGATACTCTGGTGGTTTGGTCCACCGAGTTCGGCCGCATGCCATTCAGCCAGGGGTCCACTGGCCGTGATCACAACGGGGGCACTTCAGTCTGTTGGCTGGCGGGCGCCGGCATTCGTGGGGGCGTGGCGCACGGGGCGAGCGACGAGTGGGCTTGGAAAGCAGCGGAAGGCCGGACCTATTGCTACGATCTGCATGCGACGATCCTGCATCTGCTGGGCATCGACCACGAAAAACTGACCTTCTTGCATAACGGCACCAACCGCCGGCTCACCGATGTGCACGGAGAAGTGATTACGGAGATATGTAGCTCCTAGGCAGGCTGCGCCGCAGCCGGAGCAACAGCTTCTGATTAGCCTCGCCGGTGGAGCTGTTGACCGGCACGTGCCCCGCCCAACGCGCCAACCGCAGGAATATTTCGGCATTGTCCTGTTCGCGAATCGCGACTTCGCCGATGCCCTTGCCGCTGAGCGCGTCATCGGTGATGAAGCCTGTGTCGGTGATCACCACGACTCGACCAAATCCGGGTTCGGCGGTCGCCAGCAACGTGCCTGCTTGATCGCGCGTGCCTTTGATCGGTTTCACGCTCAGATCATTTGTGATCAGGGCACGCGGGCGCGCCGGATAGCCGTCCCGCACCAGGATCAGGTTGCCGGTGTAATAACCCCATTTCAGGCCTCCCACAATCGGGGTCTCCGGCGGGATCAGCAACTGCTTGGCATCGGTGTAAAGATTGGTGAACTGAAGCCCCAGACGCACCATCAGGATGTTCATGCCCTGCACCTCCAGGTTGTGATTCTCCTGATTGGCGGTCAGGATCATTCCGCCCCCCTGCGACAGGTAACGGACCAATAGACGCGCGTCCTGCAGGCTCATGTGGGGCGGCGGCGGATTCGATCCGACCGGTTGGTCGCTGGGATTGGCGATCAACAGCACCGACACATCGTCCAAGACCGCGGCGGTGAGCCGTTCTCGGTGGATCCGGACTGTAAAATGTTCGCTCAGCTTGCGGAGAATCTCCTTAAAGGTCCCATCAGGCAGGTAACGTGTCTCACCCTCGGCATTGTAGTAACGACTATAAAGAAGGACGGGCTTGTCCGGCGGCGCCGGTTCAGCCGACCGGCCCACAACGGGAAACCAGCCCGACCATCCACCCCAGATCAACGTTAACAGCCAAACCCTGGCTCGGGAACCGACATTCATGACGTGCGTTACCCTGAACGGCAAAGTGTCGCCAGTTCATCCCGCCGGAATCAAGAGTCTTCTTGTGTTCAGCCGTCCACCAAAACTAATGTCCCTCAGGCCGGTCCAAAAAAAGACCTGCAACCGGGCTAACCCCAAACGTGTCAGGGTTGCAGCCCCTTTTCCATGGCGAAGAAATCGAACAAGAAGAGGCGCAATGTCTTGCTGGCCCTGGCGCTCCTGGGTGTAGCGTCCACAAGCATGGGCTACTACTTCTATCGGCACCGGGAGATGGTCACGGTCGTCCAGACGGATGCGGTAGCGCGACGGACCTTGACGGAGCTGGTGGTGGCCAATGGGCGAATCCACCCGGTGGTCCAGGTAAAAATCAGTCCGGAAGTCAGCGGGGAGATCATCGACCTGCCCGTCAAAGAAGGGCAATGCGTTCAAAAAGGGGATCTCCTTCTGCGCATCAAACCCGATTATTACCAGGCCAGCCGCCGGTCCGCCGAAGCCAGTTACCAGGCGGCGGTCGCCAATCGCGACCTCGCCGCCGCCAACCTGCGCAAAGCCGAGGCCGAAGATCAGCGCAATCTGCAGCTCTTCCAGGGCAAGTTGATCTCAGACTCCGCTTATCAAGACTTCAAGACCGGCCGCGAAGTGGCTCAGGCCACCGCCCTGGCCGCGAACCACCAGATCAACGTCGCCAAGGCCGCCTTATCCCGGGCCGACGAGGACCTGGCCAAAACCACTATCGTTTCTCCAATCGCCGGAACCGTCAGCAAACTCAACTCCCAATTGGGCGAGCGGGTGGTCGGCACCGCGATGATGACCGGGACCGAAGTCATGGTCGTGGCCGACTTAAACGAAATGGAAGCCCGGGTGGACATCGGCGAGGTCGACGTCGTCCTCATCGCCACCGGCCAGAAAGCGCGCCTCGAAGTCGAAGCGTTCCGCGATCGCAAATTCCACGGCGTCGTCACCGAGATCGCCAACTCGTCGCGGAACCTTGCACAAATGCAGGGACCGGGCACCGGCGGGATGGGCGGCAACCCGCAACAACAGGAAGCCACCCGGTTCGAAGTCAAGGTCCGCATCCGCGACAAGGAACCCTTCCGCCCCGGCATGTCCGTGACGGCGGAAGTCGAGACGCGCTCCCGCACGAATGTGTTGTCTGTGCCGATTCAGAGTGTGACCACACGGCTGCCCAAGGCCGCCACCAACACGGCGTCGCTGGTGGCCACCAACCGCAAAGCCAGCGAATCCGCCAAGGCGATCGAAGTAGTTTTTTTGGCGGACCACGATCGCGCGCGCCTGGCGCCCGTCAAACGTGGGATCAGTAACGACGATTACACGGAGATCCTCGACGGCCTCCAGGAAGGCCAGGAAGTGATCAGTGGCGGCTACAAGGCGATCAGCCGCGACCTCGAAGACGGTAAACGCATCAAACGCGGCGCTCCTGATCTCGGAAAAGAGAGAGACAAAGACAAGGACAAAGACAAAGACAAACGCTGAGTCGATTGAATCTGGCTGCATGTCGTTAATCCGTCTGGAAGGTATCTCGCGTCGCTACCAAATGGGCAGCGAAACCATCCATGCCCTCCGGGAGGTTTCCTTGAGCATCGAGCGTGGGGAATTCGTGGCCATCATGGGCCCGTCCGGTTCCGGCAAATCCACCTTGATGAACATCCTGGGCTGCCTCGATACCCCCACGGCCGGACGCTACGAGTTAAACGGGATGGACGTGAGCCAGATGGACGACAATGAACTGGCCGATGTGCGCAATCGCGAGATCGGGTTCGTGTTTCAAACCTTTAATCTCCTGCCTCGTGCGCGCGCGCTGCACAACGTGGAGTTGCCTCTGATCTATGCGGGCCTGGATTCCGAGGTCCGGCGCCGGGTCGCCCTGGAGGCCCTGGCGCGCGTGGGCTTGGCCGATCGGGTCGAGCACAAACCCAACGAGCTGTCCGGCGGCCAGCGTCAACGCGTGGCCATCGCGCGCGCGCTGGTCACGTCGCCGTCGATGATCCTGGCCGATGAACCCACCGGGAACCTCGATTCCAAGACCGGCGCGGAGATCATGGATCTGTTCGAAGCCCTTTCCCGCCAGGGCAACACCATGCTCGTCGTCACCCACGAGGAAGACGTGGCCCGGCATGCCCAACGCATCCTGCGCATCCGCGATGGACAGATCGCGGCCGATGAACGGCGCGCGGGCAGGCCTTCCACCCTCGATGAGCCGGGTGCGGTGGCGCGGGGCGAAAATGAAAACGCCTCCACTCTGCGCCCGCCTCCCTCCGCCTTGGTATGACGCTCTGGCGTGAAATCCGGGAAGGAACTCGCATCGCGGCGGACGCCATCCGGGCCAACAGCCTGCGGTCCATCCTCGCGACCTTGGGGATTGTGATTGGTATTCTGACCGTGACCCTGATGGGCACGGCCATCGGCGGGCTGAACAACGCCTTTGTGCGCAGCATCTCCAGTCTGGGTGCGGACGTGTTGCACGTATCCAAGTTCGACTGGTTCATCGATTCGCACGCCGAATGGTTGAAAGCGATGAACCGGCAGGAGATTACCCTGGCCCAGGTGCAAGCCCTGGAACAACAGATGACCCTGGCGCGGGCCATCGCTCCTTACACCGAGTTCGGCGCGCCCATCCGCTATGGCAAACGCAGTTCCGACCGCGTTTGGGTCATCGGGACCACGGAAAAGTTTCTGCAAACCGGCGGCGTGAATCTTGCGCAAGGCCGGTTCCTGAGCGCCGGCGAAGTTTCAGGCGCGCGGCCGGTGTGTGTGCTGGGTTCGCAGGTCGCGTCGAACCTGTTTCTGCGGGAGCCGCCCTTGGGCAACAAAGTGCAGTTGGGCGGATATCCTTTTGAGGTGATCGGCGTGATTGAGCCGCAGGGCAACTTCCTGGGTCAATTCAGCCTGGACAATCAAGTGTTCATCCCGGTCAAACAGATGTATGCCTGCTTCAACAGCCGCCCTTATTTCAGCATCCAGGTTCGGGCGCGCAGCCTGGAGCAATTGGAGGAGACCAAGGCGGAGTTGCGCGGGCTCCTGCGCAAGATCCGGCGGGTGACGCCGACGCAGGAGGATGATTTTGCGATCAATCAGCAGCAAAACTTTCTCAACACCTTCAATCGAGTCGCCGGCACCATCGCGGCGGTAGGTTTGTTCATCACCGGATTGTCCTTGTTCGTTGGAGGCATCGGCATCATGAACATCATGTTTGTGAGCGTAGCCGAGCGGACCCGCGAGATCGGCGTCCGCAAAGCCATCGGCGCGCGGCGCCGGACGATCCTGCTGCAGTTCCTGATCGAGGCGGCGGGGATTTGCTTTGTGGGCGGATTGATCGGGGTGGGACTGGCCTACTTCGCGACCCTGGCCATGCAGCGGGTCCTGCCCGCCAACTTGTCCGTGCCGGCCGCCGGCATTGCCCTGGCCGTGGCCTTGTGCACGGGCCTGTTCTCCGGGTTTCTGCCGGCCTGGCGCGCCGCCCGCATGAACCCCGTGGATGCCTTGCGCAACGAATAGGAATGGGTAAGCGCGCCACAGCGTGCACACTGTAGATCCGGCGTATTTAGGCACTGCCCCCCGAATAATGCAGTTTGGGGCGAGGCGTTTACGCCGCTTCATCGTCCGTCGGCTCGAGGGCCAAGGAACTACCCAACAGCCCGCCCCGAGCTCCGTCGAGGGGCTTCCTCCGATCCCCAACTCGAAGCGCCCTAAAGGCCGCGATCCGGGGGCAGTATCCGAATGCGCCCCTGTAGATGCGCCATTGACGGCCCGGCTCCCGTTCCTAAAAATGCGGCCCGACTATCCTGACTAACATTTATGACCCGCGCATCCAAATCCACGCTGGCGAAACAAACGCGGCCAGCTCCCGGCTCCTCCGTCACCAACATCACCTCCGTCCTGCAGGAAGAACGCGTGTTTCCGCCCAACAAGGAATTCGCCCGGCACGCCCACATCTCTTCTCTGGCGGTCTATCGCAAACTTTACGCCGAATCCATCCGGGCTCCGGACAAGTTTTGGGCGAAACAAGCCCGTCAGGAGCTGGTTTGGGACAAGTCTTGGAGCAAAGTCCTGCAATGGAAGCCGCCCTTCGCCAAGTGGTTCGTCGGCGGCCAACTAAATGTCAGTGTCAATTGCCTCGACCAATGGCTGGGCACCCCGGTGGCCAACAAAGCGGCTTTGATCTGGGAAGGGGAGCCCGCCGGAGACGGCAAACCGGGCGAGGAACGGGTTCTGACCTACAGACAATTGCACCGCGAAGTCTGCCGGTTCGCCAACGTGCTGAAGCGAAACGGTCTGAAGAAAGGGGATCGCGCGCTGATTTATCTGCCCATGATCCCCGAGGCGGCCATCGCCATGCTCGCTTGTGCGCGGCTCGGCGCCATCCACTCCGTCGTGTTCGGCGGCTTTAGCGCTCAATCCGTCGCCGATCGCATCCAGGATTCCGAATCCAAACTGGTCATCACGGCCGATGGCGGCTTCCGCCGCGGCGCCGTGGTTCCGCTCAAGAAGAACGTGGATGAGGCGTTGCGGCTCAAGGACGCCAATGGCCAGTTGCTTGGCCGCACCGTCGAACACGTGATCGTGCTGAAACGCGCCGAGATCGACATCAACATCGAAGAAGGTCGCGATGTCTGGTGGCATCGCGAATTACACCACGTCGATGCGCATTGTCCCGCCGAGAAAATGGATAGTGAAGCGCCGTTGTTCATTCTTTATACCAGCGGGTCGACGGGTAAACCCAAGGGCATCCTCCACACCACCGCCGGTTATTTGCTCGGCGCCAAACTCAGTGCCAAATACGTCTTCGACCTCAAGGATAGCGATGTCTTCTGGTGCACGGCGGATGTGGGCTGGGTCACCGGCCACAGCTACGTCGTCTACGGGCTCCTGGCCAATGGCGCGACCAGTTTGATCTACGAAGGAGCCCCCAATTATCCCGAGCCGGACCGCTTCTGGCGGATCGTGGACAAGTACGGCGTCACGATCCTCTACACCGCCCCCACGGCCATCCGGGCCTTCATGAAATGGGGGAATGATTGGCCCAAAAAACATGACCTCAGCTCCTTGCGTCTTCTGGGCACCGTCGGCGAACCAATCAACCCGGAGGCCTGGATCTGGTATCACGAAGTCATCGGCGGCCGCCGCTGTCCCATCGTAGATACCTGGTGGCAAACCGAAACCGGCGGCATCATGATCAGCCCGCTTCCAGGCGCCATCCCCACCAAGCCGGGTTCGGCCACGCTGCCTTTCTTTGGCATCCTGCCCGAAGTGGTCGACGACCTGGGCAAAGCCGTCCCCCAAGGCAGTGGCGGCAAGTTGGTGATCCGCAAACCCTGGCCCAGCATGCTGCGCGGATTGTGGCGTGACCCACAGCGTTATCAGGAAGTTTATTGGACCGAGGTCAAGGGCTCGTATTTCACCGGGGACGGCTGCCGGCAGGACAAAGACGGTTATTTTTGGATTGTCGGGCGCATCGACGATGTCTTGAACGTGGCCGGCCATCGCATCGGCACCGCCGAGGTCGAAAGCGCCTTGGTCAGCAACCAAAGCGTCGCAGAAGCTGCCGTGGTCGGGCGTCCGGACGAACTGAAAGGCCAGGCCTTGGTTGCCTTCGTCACGCTCAAAAGCGGCGTCCAAGCCACCCGCGAAATGCGCGAGGAACTCCGCGCCCATGTCGGCAAAGAAATCGGGCCGGTGGCCAAACCCGATGACATCCGTTTCGCCGAAACGCTGCCCAAGACGCGCTCCGGCAAAATCATGCGCCGCTTGCTCAAGCAAATTGCCTCCGGCGTCGAGATCAAAGGCGATACCACGACCCTGGAGGACTTCAGCGTCCTGGCCCGGCTCAGCAGCAGCGAAGAATAACTGGGGGAAAAGCGGAAAGCGGAAAGCGGAAAGCGGAAAGCGGCGAAGCCGTTGTGAGGTCTGCTACATTGAATTGTAATTTGTGAGCTCCCATTCCGTTGCCCCCAATTCCCTTGCCAAAACGGGGCAGGCAGTTGGTCGGCTAAATTCCGGGTTGAGGCTTGGCTGTATCTTCTGCCCCCCACCGGGGTCGGACTTGCTAGCCCTTGCTAGCCCGGCCTAACTGATTGGCTTGGTCTGGCAAATTCCCAGACATGACGAACCCGTGTGCGATCTCGATCCTGACCAGCCGCAGCCAGCGGTCGACGCGTGCCCATAAGGGCCTTGGCGTTGGTTCGCACCTGACGCTGAAGGTGGACGGCCCGGTGACGGGCATCTGCAGTCCAAATTCAAAACTGGAATGGGGCATTAGATCTACTGCGGTCGCTGGCCACAACCAGTCGCTCGCGCCTGAGACGCGCTGCAAGGGAGAACAACGAACGAACGAGTCGCCTTTGTTGGTCAGCCGAATCACAGCGGTGCGCCCGTTATCCAGATAACGGACCGAGGTAACCGTCACCTCCCGGGCCGAGGATGCGACCATGGCAGCAATCCCCACCGTGAGCCCACCGGCTATGCTGATTACTTTTGCGCGGGCCGTTATGCCGGTCCAAGGCGCATCGTTCAGTGTTTGGCGGGTTCTTGGAGTTTCTTGAGCACCTTGTCGAGCTTTGGGCGGATAACGAATGAGCAGTACGGCTTGCTGGAGTTATTATTGTAATAGGACTGATGGTACTTTTCGGCTTTGTAAAACTTTGTGAACGGCACGATCTGCGTCACGATCGCTTTGGAGAACTCCGCCGCGGCATGTTGCTTGGACTTTTCCGCCGCCTGCTTTTGGGCTTCCGAATGATAGAAAATGACGGAGCGATACTGCGTCCCCACATCATTCCCCTGGCGGTTTAACGTGGTGGGGTCGTGCGCCAGCCAAAAGACCTCCAGGATCTTTTCGTAGGATACCTGCGCAGGATCGAATTCGATCTGGATGACTTCCGCATGCCCGGTTTCCCCGGTGCACACCTCGTCGTAGGTCGGATTCTCGCTCGGGCCGCCAGAATAACCGCTGGTCACGGACTTCACCCCATGGATTCGCTGGAAAATAGCTTCGACGCACCAGAAGCAACCGCCCCCCAGCGTCGCCAGTTGCATAGGGTTGGTAGCGGAGGACGATGCAGCTTTGTCAGTGTTCATTTTAGGAGCTTGAGAGAACGCCGGGGCGGTTGCAACCAAGACCAGGGCGATGATTCGAATCAAACTGTTCATGACATGCATAACGATTCTCTTACAAGAAGGTCGCTATGAGAAGCCCAACCTTACACCGGGTCAGGGGTCCTCCGGTTTGTCCAGATGCTCCCCCGGAGGCAGTTCCCCGTAACGTTCCAGATGCTCGGGCTTGAGCGGTTCCGAGATGCGATTTTCTTCGCCGAACCATTTGCCGAGATCAATCAGCTTGCAACGCCGCGAGCAGAACGGACCGTAGCTGCCTTCAAACCAGGCGCCTCGCTTCTTGCAGGTTGGACATTTGACCGGACGAGTAGCCATCAACGATTACGATTTCGGGCCGACCACTGGCCGCAAGCCGTCAAACCCGTAACGGACACCATTGACCATGGATAATGTGCGGCCAGTTTGTTCATCGCTTTGTCCATATCGGCGGACACACAAATGGGAGGTTGGCCTATTACCGGTCGCGGGTCAACGGATGACAGGAACGATGACAGGAACGTGTCTTCTTCAGCCCAGGGGATATCGGTAAGTGTCGGTTGGATCAAAACGGGCCGAAGAAAACTCGATGGCTTGGCCCGGCTTGACGGTGCGCAGGACGTGCGCCACTTCCACTGGAATTGTCGCCAGGTCTCCCGCCAGCAGTGGGATGGCGGCGCGCTCCTGCGACGCCACGTCCTCCACCACCAGCAGGACTTCACCCTGGATCACGTATACCATCTCCTTTTTCAGCTTGTGATAATGGTTGCCCCGCGCGCCGCCTTCGCGAAGTTCGATGAAGGCAATGTAATGGATGGGTTCGTCGGCGTTGTGGATGGACGTCAGTTCCCCCTGAGGCAGCAAGAGACGTTTCAGCGGCGGCGCTTCCGGACCCGTCGGCCCGCTAAACACCGGCAAGGTTCGTTTCAACACTTTCCCTGACAAAAATCCAGGCTCACTCATAGGCGGAAAGCAACGGATTGCGGTTGGTTTCGATCGTGCAGAAAATCCCGCAGAGATCCCGGACAGTGTCAAGCGATGGTTTTGGATGGAAGGCCGTTGCCGGTTCCGGAAGAAATCTGCCGTCCAGCGAGCAAGGAGATCCTTTGTGACCTGATCGTCGCTCCATTTAGCCGGTTTTTTGGGTTCCATTTTGTGCGGGGATGCTTATGCTGGGCGCACATTCCTCAAACCAATTCAGATGTTATGAAACGCATTCTATCTGTGTGTCCTTGTACCCTGGCGCTTTGTTTTTGGAGCGGACTGGCGCCGCTTTCTGCCCAGACGCTCTCAGTGACAGATGGTCTACAACTGTGGCTGCGCGCCGACGCGGGCGTCACGGTGAATGCCGCCAACGGAGTGACGGAATGGGACGACCAATCGGGCAACGCCAACAACGCCCTGCAGACCGTCGACGCGCAGGCACCCACGCGCGTCGACAACGCGCTGAACAACCATCCGGTGCTGCGCTTCGATGGGCAGGACGATTTCCTTGATGTGGCCGATTCCGACAGCCTGTCGGGGGCCGGCGATATGTCGACGTTTTTTGTGGTGAAATTCGATGATTTCGCCACCTTCCGGGCCGTCTGGGGCAAAACCGCGGCCAACATTCCGGCGCCGACCGACATCTACGCGGTGCCGGGCAGCGGCGTTTTGCGCGTGTATCGCGGGGACGGCACGGTAAATAACCTGGCTTCGACGGATTCCGCCCAAGCGCTGCGGGCCAACACCTACCTGGTGCTGGGGTTTGACGTAGCGGGCGATCGCCTCACCCATTACTTGAACAACCAGGAAAACGGTAGCGGGCCAACCACGCTTCTGGCGGCCGATGCCGATAACCCGCTCAAAATCGGCACGCGCAATGATTTTGTGACTCGGCTCAAGGGTGACCTGGCTGAGTTGTTGATTTATAATCGGGCGCTGGATGCAACGGAACGCGGGAGCGTGTTCGATTATCTGCAGACCAAATATAACCTGCTGAACTTGCCTCCGACGGTGACGCTCGCCGCCACGCCGCCGGGTCCCAACGTCAATGTCGGCAGCGTCGTCACGCTGACAGCCACTCCGATTGACCTAGATGGCACGATCGCGCGCGTCGATTTCCTGGCCGGGGGCAATTTGATTGGTTCGGCGGTCGCCCCGCCGTTTGCTCTGCGCATCCGCATGGAATCGGCCGGGTCGGTGCAATTCACGGCGCGTGCGGTCGACAATCTCGACGGCACGGGCACCTCCGCCGCTGTGAGCTTGACCAGCGGCCCCGCGGGTCCCACCGACCTGCCCGTGACCAGTAATCTGCAACTTTGGTTGCGGGCGGACGGCGGCGTCTCGCTTGGCAACGGCGATGCCGTCCTCGAGTGGGCTGATCAATCCGGCAATGCCAACAACGCCGCCCAGGCGGATGAAAACCTGGCCCCGGTGCTGGTGAATGCTTCGATCAACGGCAAACCAGCCCTGCGTTTCGATGGCAACGACGACTACCTGGAGGCGCCGGATTCCGACAGCCTTTCCATTGTCGGCGATATCACCTCGCTCTACGTGCTGCGTTTCGATGACTTCGCCACCTTCCGCGCCGTTTGGGCCAAGACGATCAATAATCTGCCCGCGCCCACCGACATCTACACGCTGCCGGGCAGCGGCACGGTGCGGATCTATCGCGGCGACGGCACCCTCGCCGGCATCCAATCCTCCGATGGCGCCCAACCTTATCCGGCCGGCAGTTACATCCTGGCCGGCTTTGATCAGGCCGGAACGACTTTCTCCCATTACCTGAACGGCCAGGCCAATGGCAGCAGCATCATCACCGTCACGCCCAGCGATCTCGACACCCCCCTGCGCATCGGCACCCGGGCCGACCTTGTCACCAAATTCAAGGGGGACATGGCCGAACTGCTCATCTATGACCGCGCCCTTTCCACCAGTGAACGGCGCGCTGCGGAACGGTATCTGATTGAAAAGTACGGTCTGGCTCCCTTAGTCAGCACGACCAATGCGCCTCCCACGGTGGCAGTCACCGGGCCGCTGGGTCAGATCCTGACTGCGCCCGGCAATGCCACCATTACAGCCACGGCTTCGGATGCGGACGGCGCAATTGCCAGCGTCCAGTTCTTCGCCAACGGCGTGGTGATCGGCACCGATACCACTGCTCCCTACCAAGCCTCACTCACTTTGACCTACGGCGGGCGCGTCACCGTCACGGCCGTGGCCACTGATAATATCGGAGCCACGACCACTTCCGCGGCGGTCGAACTCTGCGTGCAAGGGCCGGGTGCTCCGGCCGGCTTGGTGGGCTATTGGCCGCTCGATGGAAACGGCACTGCCGTGGTCGGCGTCAATGGCAACCTGGTCAACGCTCCGGTGGCCACTGACGATCGCAACGCCACCGCCAACGGCGCGCTGGCTTTTGACGGCACACTCCTGCAACGAGTCGAGATCCCGGGCGGCGGTGGTCTCAATGGCGCCACCATGGGCACGATCAGTTTGTGGGCGAAATGGACCGGCCCGCAGGACGGCGGGTTCGGCGGGAGCTTCGGCGCGGTCTTCGGCCGGCAAGCCAATGGCCTGTTCTCCGATAACATCATCAATCTCAGTTCCTCCGACCCGGATTCCGCCAATGTGCAATGGCGCCAAAATAATGCCGGGACGGTCAACATCACTAGCACCGCCGTGGTGGGCAACAACAATTGGCACCATATCGCGGTCACCTTCACCGACACCACCAGCGAATTGTTTGTGGACGGCGTCTCAGACGGCACGGGCGGCGGTGGAGTGTTGCATAACAACTCGACCATTCCACTGGCCATCGGCGCATGGGCCGGCGACGGCGACTCCTACGCCAGCGCCAGCGTCGATGACGTCGCCGTGTGGAATCGCGTGCTTACCGCCGACGAAATCCAGACCCTGGCCCAGCAAACTCGGACACCACTTAATCTGCTGATCAGTCCGGATTGCCTGAGCATATCCCGCACGGGCGACAACGTGACCGTCCGCTGGGGTTCCGCCAGCGTCCTGCAACAAGCTGATGATATCGCCGGCCCATGGGCCGATGTGAACAACGCCACCAGCCCCCACGTGACCACTGTGCAAGGCGCGGCGAAATATTACCGGCTGCGGTCGCAGTAACAGACCGCGCCGGCCCGCCTCTGTCGCGCGCGCCATCCGCGCGTCGACGAGGCGGAAGCGGATTGGATTCGGCCGATTCTCGCCTTTACAAAAGCGGGCGTCTGTCTTAGCATCTGTTATTCAACGGGATCGTTCGGTTGACGAAAGGGACTATATCCATCGTGGGTCTGAATCTAGGGATCAATTCCGGCGACGCCACCGGCAAGGAACACGCTGTCGAACTGGCCGGGTTGGAGGTCCGCACTCCGCTCTCGGAAGGTGAGGGCGGCCAGCAGCCGCACCGGCCCGAACCACTCACCGGGCTGCCGAACTCCCAAGGATCCATACTCACTGAAACCCTTCCCGCCGTCATATTCATTCACCGGGACGGGCGACTGGTTTACGTCAACTCGACGACCGACCAAATCCTTGGTTATTCGAACGAGGAACTGCTCAGGATGAATTTCTGGGACTTGGCTCATCCGGAGTGCCGGGAATGGGTGCGGGCCCGGGGCTTGGGCCGGCAGCAGGGGTACAGTGTGCCGGCGCGCTATAGCTGCAAGGCCGTTACTAAAAGCGGCCAGGAACGGTGGCTGGAATGCTCGGGCACCCAGATCTCCTACGGCGGCCAGCCGGCCGTGCTCGGTTGCGCCTTTGATATCACCGAACGGGTCTATGCAGAAGAGCGACTCAGCGTTCAGTATCGGCTCGCTCAGATTCTCGGCGAAGCAGCCACTCTGCGCGAGGCCGCGCCCAGGTTTCTAGAAGCCATCGCCAGGGGATTAGCATGGAATTATGGCGCGCTTTGGACTACCGATCCGGGCGAAAGCCACCCCCGCTGCCGGGCGACCTGGCATTCGGGCGAGCCGGAGCTGGCTGCGTTCGAGGCGGTTGGTCAGCAGGAACACTCTGGGCTGGCCACGGGGTTACCGGCATTGGTCTGGATTGAACAACGGGCGATCTGGATTCCTGATGTTCGTGTGGATCGCGGCTCGCCGCGCGTGCTGGCGGCCGCCAAGGCCGGGTTGCGGAGCGCCGCGGCTTTTCCCATCACGGTCGAAAGCCGGTCGGTCGGCGTGGTGGAGTTTTTTGCCCGCGCGCACCGGGTTATCAACGATGAATTGCTGCTGTTGATGGCCGCGATCGGTCCGCAAATCGGACAGTATCTGGAACGTAAGCGCACCGAAGAAGCATTGCGCGAGACCGAGAAGCGGTTTGCACTCTTCATGCAGCATCTTCCGGGAGCCGCCTGGATGAAAGACGTGGAGGGCCGGTACCTCTATGCCAACGGAACGGCCGAGAGAATCTTTCGGATCCGGAGCAGTGACTTGTGCGGGCGCGTGGACGAGGAGGTTTTTCCCCCGCAAACCGCCGCGCAATTCAAGCAGAACGACCGGACGGTCATCCAGAGCGGGCAGAGCCTTCAGGTGATTGAAACGCTGGGGCAGGAGGACGGCATTCATCACTCGATCGTGAGCAAATTCCCGATTCTGAACGACGACGGAGTTCCGATATTGGTGGGTGGCGTGTCTATTGACATCACCGAGCGGGTCAAGGCGGAGCGGCTTGGCACGGCCTTTTCCGAACTGGGCCGTAGATTGAGCATGGCATCGACTCGGTTGGAGGCAGCCCGGATGATTGTGGAGATTGCGGCAGAGATCCTGGGCTGGGATGCGTGCTACCTGCACCTGGGGACGCCGCAATCTGGTCAATTCCTGCCAGTCCTGACCATTGACACCATCGCTGGAAAACGAGTCGACATTGCTCCCGCCCCGTTCACGCCCGATCTCAGCCCCATGATGCGCCGCGTCATGGAAGAAGGCGCCCAACTCGTGGAACGCGGTGCCACTCCGACCCCGGCCGGTTTGGTGCCCTTCGGCGATGTGGAGCGACTGTCCGCGTCGATGATGTATGTGCCCATTCACACCGGGTCGAAGGTGATTGGGATTCTTTCGATTCAAAGTTATAGGCCTGGCGCTTACCAGGCCGAAGACTTGAAAACCTTGCAGGCGTTGGCCGATCACGGTGGAGGCGCTCTGCAACGGATTCACATGGCGGAGGCGCTGCATGAAATGGAGGCGCAAAATCTTCTTCTCCTAAACGCTATTCCCGATTTGATGTTTCGGATTCGGAAAGACGGCACGTTGGTGGATTGCCGGATCCGGAATGACGCCAAAGCAGCGTCCCATTTCCAGGGCCAGCTCGGCCGGAATCTGACTGAGATTCTTCCCGGGCGGGCGGGGCGAGACGCCATGGTCCATGTGCAAAGAACCCTGGAGCAGGGGGCGGCTACCACTTTTGAGTTTCAATATCCAGAGGAAGATCCCCACGACTACGAGGCTCGTATTCAGGTGGTGTCGCCGGATGAAGTTTTGGTCATCGTGCGAGATTTCTCCGAGCAAACCCGGCTCGAACGCGAGGTGTTGAGCGTCAGCGCCCAGGAGCGGCAAAGTATTGGCAAGGACCTTCATGACGGTCTTGGCCAGCTCTTAACCGGGTTGGGTTTTTTGGCCAAGGCCCTCGAAGAGAAGCTGGGCGCCAAAGGGCTCGCGGAAACCAAGGACGCCGCGCAGATCAGCCAGTTCGCGGTGCAGGCGTTGACCCAGGCCCGTGACTTGGCTCGCGGTCTCTACCCCGTGGAGTTGGAGTGCAATGGACTGCAAGCGGCCCTGCGCGATCTCGCCGCCAGCGCGGAGAGCCTTTACGGAATTTCCTGCTCGCTCCATTGCGACTCCACCGATTTGACGCCCGCCCGTCCCGTCCAAGCCCATCTCTATCGGCTGGTCCAGGAGGCGATCAGCAATGCCATTCGTCACGGCAAAGCCCGGGCCGTGTCCATTAGCCTGATGGTTCCGGAGCCACACCAGATGCTGCTCGTGGTCCGGGATAATGGATTGGGTTTTGCCCAATGCACCGGCCGCAGTTCGGGGATGGGTCTGCGCACGATGCAGTATCGCGCGCGCGCCATCCGGGGAGAACTCAACGTTCAGTCCAGTCCACAAGGCGGAACGATTGTCACGTGCCGCTTTCCGGTATAGCGTCAAGACGGTCGAATACTATCGCCGCCGCATTAAGGACAAACTCCGTTTAAAGAACCTCACCGCGCGAACTTGCAACCACCGTTGGCTTCCGTTAGCGTCCGCACCTTATGCTGACTTTGGCGGCGTGGGTTGTCCCTGCGCGGCGCCTCGCATGACGATCCGAGATCGACGTCACGTAGACATTTTGATTTCTGACCCATGGCTTACCTGAATGACAATTATCTCAAACTGAAGGCCGGCTATCTGTTTCCAGAGATTGCCCGGCGCGTGAAAGTGTTCTGCGACGGCAACGCGGAAGCGGCCAGGCGGCTGATCCGCTGCGGGATTGGGGACGTCACCGAACCTTTGCCGGGCGCCGTGTTGGAGGCCATGCACAAAGCGGTGGAGGAGATGGGCGTACGCGCCACTTTTCGCGGCTACGGTCCTGAGCAAGGTTATGATTTCTTGCGCGCCGCCATTGCCCAAAACGATTTCCGCGATCGGGGCGTGGAAGTCGCCGATGACGAGATCTTCGTTTCGGACGGGTCGAAGTGCGATTGCGGAAACATCCTGGATATATTCGGCAGTCAAAACCGCATTGCCATCAGTGATCCGGTCTACCCCGTTTACGTCGACACCAACGTGATGGCGGGCCACACCGGCCCCGCCGACGAGGCGGGCGCTTACGCGGGCCTGGTTTATCTTCCCGGCACGCCCGAGAACGGTTTCATTCCTGCGCCGCCGTCCGACCAAGTGGACCTGGTGTATTTGTGTTCGCCCAACAATCCGACGGGCGCGACCGCGACGCGAGCGCAACTGGAAACCTGGGTGGGCTATGCGCTGCGTAACCAGGCCATCCTGCTCTTTGACGCGGCCTACGAAGCTTACATCTCGGACCCAGCCGTCCCGCATTCCATCTTCGAAATTCCCGGGGCGCGTGAGTGCGCCATCGAGTTTCGAAGCTTTTCCAAATTGGGCGGCTTCACCGGCGTTCGTTGCGCTTTCACCGTGGTGCCAAAGACGTTGATGGCCTCCACCGCCGAAGGAAAATTTACCGCGCTGCATCCGTTGTGGCATCGGCGCATGAGCACCAAGTTTAATGGCGTCAGTTATCCGGTGCAGCGCGGGGCGGAAGCGCTCTATTCCGCCGCCGGCAAGAAGCAGGTGCGCGCGCTCATCGATCATTACATGGGCAACGCCAAAGTTCTGGTGGGTGGCGCCAGAGCCGCCGGATTGGTGGTCTATGGCGGCACGAACGCTCCTTACATCTGGGCGCAGGCTCCTCGCGGCTATAATAGTTGGCAGGTCTTCGACAAAATTCTCCAGGAAGCCAATGTCGTGATCACTCCCGGCAGCGGTTTCGGCTCGAAGGGCGAAGGTTACTTTCGCATCTCCGCCTTCAATAGCCGCGCCAATGCCGAAGAAGTCGCCCGCCGTCTCCAGGCCTTGAAGTGGTGACGCCGCCTTGCTGAATGCGCGTCTTCCTCAACGGCCGCGTTATCCCTGAGGAACAGGCCCTGGTCCCGCTGACCGATCGGGGCTTGCTCTATGGCGACGGCCTGTTTGAGACGCTGCGGGTCCGACGCGGGCGTCCGGCTTGGTGGGAGCGACATCTGGCCCGGTTCACGAAGGGGGCGGCTTACTTGCGCATCCAGCTGCCTTATTCGGCGCAGGAGTTATGGGCGGCGGCCCATGAACTCATCCGCATTAACGAGATGCCTGAAGCGGTCCTGCGCATCACCCTCACGCGGGGCGTTGGTGTGCGCGGTTACTCGCCCAAGAACACCCCACAACCCACTTTGGCCATGATGCTTCATCCGGTGACGCCCGCACCCACGGCCGTCCGGCTCGTGACCTCGTCCCACCGTGTTGCCGTCAACGATGCTTTAGCCTCACATAAGACGTCCAACAAACTCCTGGCCGTGCTGGCGCGAGCCGAAGCGGACGATGCCGGAGCCGATGAAGCACTGATCCTCAACACGGACGGCGACGTGGCTGAATCGGCCGCCGGCAATGTCTTTTGGCTCGAACCGTCGGTGGTTTGCACGCCGGACCTTTCCTGTGGAGTCTTGGCAGGTGTGATGCGCGGCGTGGTCTTGGAGACATGCCGGGAACGCGGTTGGCCCGTTGCAGAGAAGCGCAGCAAACCCGAGGCGCTCCACCAAGCCGAGGGCGTTTTTCTCACCAACAGTGTGGCGGGAATCATGCCTGTGAGCAGCCTCGATGGACGCGCTGTTCGATCTTCCCAACGGATCGCGACACTGCAAGAGGCGCTCACAACCAAGGAACTCAGCGAACTCGCCCACGGGCGCCGGTAGCAATGGAGCTTGGCCAGCCTTTGGCAAACTGCCCGCCTTGACTCCGCCCCGTTTCTCATCGCGGTGATGGCCGAGTAACACACAGGTGGGCGTGCCAAGGTATGAACGCACCTTTGGCGAGGTCCGATCCGAAGCAACTCACACAGTCCCCGGTCACTGACCGCGGCGGAGGACCCAGAGCGCCGTTTCCATGGTTTGAACCGTTTCACCCGTCTGCGTGCGGGTGATGTTGCGCACGCGAACGATGCCGTGATCGGGATGCGAACGCGACGGCCTTAGATCGAGCACTTCAACCTCCACGTGCAGGACATCGCCCGGCCGCACGGGCTGGGGCCAGCGCAATTGTTCCACGCCCAAACCGATCAGGCCGCCGGCCACGCGAGGCTCGCTTTGCGCGATTAACCGCATGGTGATGGCCGCGGTGTACCAGCCGCTGGCGACCAACCCGCCAAAAAGCGACCGCTTGGCTGCGACCGGATCGGTGTGAAATGACTGTGGATCATACCGCCGCGCATATTCCACGATCTCCGCTTCGGTTACGTTGTAGTCGGCGGACCGGTATCGGTCGCCGACCCGGAAATCTTCAAAGTATCGTTCACTCATAAATGTTATCCTGTGCCCAGTGCCCATCTCACGCAGGCAGCCCTCTGTTCAGCCGCTCCAGCGAAAATGCCGGCTGCACAAACAGGTTCATGAATCGACGAGAGCCTGCCTCTATTTCTTGGCCTTAACAAGATTTCATCAATCGGATCAATCGGCTCGACCGCTGCCTGCCGGCTGATATCATCATAGGATGAGACGGCGGACCTTTCTCACGGCGTTCATCATGACCATCGCCGCGGCGGCCTCCGGGGCCGCGCTAAGCGTCCGCGCGACAGTGGTTGACGTCTGCTCCAAACTCGCGCCTCGGCGGCGTGTCCTCGTCCTTCCCCCTTTGCCAAAATGGAACCAGGCGACGGACGACATCGACAACGCCGATTTCGCCCGGGGCGCGCTGGACTATGAGCGGTCGTTGCTGCCGAGGGACGCCGCCTTTCCCCGGGTGGGTCAAATTTGGGAGACAATCGGCGATTGCGAAGTAAACGTCCAAGTTTGGTGCCAAATCTCCCGCGCGCAAGCGTGGGTTCCGCTTGGGGGAGCGCTGCCCGCGGCTTTCCGATTCCCGTGCGGGGACGGCAAGCTCGCGCTGCCACGGGGCGAGAGAGTGCGGGTTGATGCGCTCGATGACGCAGACAGGCCGCTCTGGGTAACTTTGGTGCCGCTTCGTTATGACACCTTTCATCGACTGGTGGTGGCGGACCAGCAACTCAGAACACAGTCACGCTACGTGCTGATGATCCGCAGCGCTTACACGCCGTGTTGCCCGCGAGAGGAGAACGGTTTTTTTCACGAACTGTTTCGGCTTAGCGAAAATGCCAACCAAACGTAAGCGGTGCGCTGCGCACCTGGCGACTGGAATATTACCGCACCAGAATCGCGCGGTAGAAGCGCTGGGGTGAATCCACTTGCGGATCGGTCCACGCTGCCGTCGTGCCCGACGCCACCAACACCTCTCCAGCCTCTGCCCACCCCGGATCGTCGACCGACTCCTTCCATTGCACCCGATAGGCCCGGCCAGGCACAGCTTCCCATTCGACCTTGGTGCCTAGGCCAGCCAGCGGCGTGATCGTACGGACACGAAAGATGGACCCCGAATTGGTGGGATCGGTGCCGGCTGCGAACTCCGCTTTGTCATTCTGACCGTCGCCGTCGAAATCGCCTGAACCGTCCCGGTTCAGGGTGTTGAAGTAGGCCAGTTCCCAGTCGTCATCCAGGCCATCCTGGTCGGTGTCTGGTCCACCGAGACGGAGGACGAAAACATCGCTGGCTTCGTTGTAATCGCCTTCAACCAGGTCACTGGCTTCGCTGGTAAAGAGGATGGTGCGTCCATCGGCAGCCAGAACGGGATTGAAGGAGGCGCCGTTGGCCGACTGAGTGCCGTGGGAGTTGAGGCTGGCCAGGAAGGTGAGGCCGCGGAAACGATCCCGAACGAAGATATCGCTGGCGGCGTTCGTGTCGTTGGGAACGAGATCGTTCGCAGTGCTGGCGAAGACCACATAACGGCCGTCATAACTGATGCGTGGATTATTCTTGGAGGGGTACTTCGCGATATTGGTTCCGCCGGTGGGGCTGACGCTAATCCATTCCAGGGCGTCACTATGCATGTCGCGGACGTAGATCTCATCAAGCCGTCCAGGCCCAGGCGATAGCCACCGAAAAGCGACCCACCGGCCGTCCCCGCTCAGCGAGAGGCTGTCGCAATTCGTGCAGACCAGTGCGTTAGTGCTGGCATAAAGATCGAAGAGCTCCGAACGCCAGTATCCAATGGAATAGCTCACGAACCGGGAATCAGCGCTGAAGGAGGCCATGCTGACCCGGCCCGTGGGCCTGACGGGGTCGGGATTGCGTCCGCCGGCCAAAAGAACGGTTTTCTGCTCCACGAGATCTCGGGCGTAGAGGGCTGGGGTCATTCCTCCTGGCGTGTTCTGAAAGACAACCCAGCGTCCGTCCGGGCTGAACACAGGAGAAGTCGAGTACCCGAGGGCTGTGCCGTCCCTTCGAATACTCACCAGTTGGTTACTGCCCGTTCGCATATCTCGCACAAAGATGTCGGGTCCATCGCTGCCGTTCTCGATCCGTCCCGGGACAAAATTCGACGCGGCGAGGACGGATTGAAACGCCAACTTTTGCCCATCGCCGCTCAGCGCCAGGGTCCGGTCAGTAGAGCTGATGGCGACGAATGGCGCAAAAATCCCTGCAGCGATTAAGATGTTGCTGCCGGTGAGCAGATCCTGCCAATAAGCCTGCCCGTCCCTGGAGGGCTCCATGAGTCGACGCACACTCGCGGAGTAACCCACGTAACGACCATCGGCGCTCAACATCGGGTCATAGAGTCTGCGGTCAGACACACCCAGTTGGGTGAGTTGGCCGGTCGCCAAATCGTGCACCCGGACGAAGCCGGATTGGTTCGTCGAGGGCGTGGGAGAGTCATCATCATAAATCGGATACGCGGCGTGCGTTCCAGCCGCGTTCAGGAATCCCGGAAACGCGCGCATGGAAGCTGCCGCGGTGAGAGCAGGTCGATCCGCATGGCGTCTCGACACCAGTTGTGTTTCGCGTGTGCTCAGATCATGCAGGAATACGTCCGTGGCGCGGTTCCAATCATCCACCACCAAGCGCGAATCGATGGCCTCGAACAGGACCTTGCCACCATCTGGCGAGAGCACAGGGAGAGTGTCGCTGGCCACCGCCGGGAGGCCATTGGTGGTCAGGCTCGCCACCCGGCGGGCGCCGCCCATCCGGTCCTGCACTACCACGGTGGGCGCATTATTACTGGTCCAGACATAGGCCAGGCGTGAGGCATCAGCGGAGAGCACGGGCAGGGTGCAGGTGCAGGAGGGACTGGCGAGATTCTCGCAGATCAAGTGAGTTCCCGGGTTCTGAGAGTCCCACCAAAACACTCCGTTGGTGGTGGCATAAGCGACGAACCGTCCGTCGGCGCTGAGGGAAGGCCAATCCTGGACGAACTCGCTGAGGTCCACGAACGCAGTCACGTCCTGCTGCCGATCGTGCCAAAAGAGTAAACCCGGCCCCTGTCCCTGCGTCGTGGCTCGAAAGATCACATAACGGCCATCGGCGCTCAGGGCGGCGTTTACAAACAGGTAGCTTGGCAGATCGAATCTCGACGCCTTCGCACTCACCCAAGTCGTCACACCGGTTACTCGATCGCGCACGTACACTTCACCGTCAGAGCGGACGCCTTGCACGGTCTGCGTGGCGCGCTTGGTGAACGCCGCGAACCGTCCATCGGGTGTGATGGCGGCCCACACCGCTGGGCCCGGAGCCGGCCCGGCCGCGGTGGTGTCTGCACTGATCAGCACCGTGACCCCTGCCACCAAATCGCGCGCGTAGAGTTGCGGGGCCGGCTCGGTGATCGTGGTCACCAGGTCGGAAGCCGCGCTTTCGAAAAACACCCAACGTCCATCCGCCGAAATCAGCGGGGCCGTGGAAGGACCGTTGGCGCTGCCTTGACCACTGGCAGGCACGCTCACCAAGCGGGTTTGGCCGGTCGCCAGGTCGCGCACGAACACATCC
Source organism: Verrucomicrobiia bacterium (assembly GCA_035577805.1). Lineage (GTDB taxonomy): Bacteria > Verrucomicrobiota > Verrucomicrobiia > Limisphaerales > JADJPG01 > DATLUX01. The sequence continues at coordinate 24,293 of DATLUX010000118.1, read as the reverse complement.
GCCACGCCATTGGTATCGTCTGCGACCAAATTGCTGGCCGTGCTTTCAAACACGATCAAGCGGCCATCAGCCGACAGGCCCGGAACACCTGAATAATCGTTGCCACCCCCCACGCCAGTGAGATTAACGCTGGCCAAGGTCGTTCGACCCGACGGCAGGTCGCGCACGAACACGTCCACCGACGTCCCCAAGTCATCGTTGGTCACTAGATTGTTGGCCGCGCTCAGGAAGGCGACGGTGCGCCCGTCGGCGCTCAAGATCGGCGCGGAGGAGGCTGCGGCGGCCGTGGCCGATCGATGAAACGCCACTGAACCAATGCGGGTCTGCGCGGGTACCGAGACGCTGCTGCAGATAATAATCATCAGTGCGGCGGGTGTGAGAAGCCGCCCCGCTGGGGTCTGCCCGGACCCGATTTTGCTCGAGGAAACCTTGTTGGGGTTCATAGGCTCGTTGAGTTTGATTGGTTTGTTTGGGCGAAGTTCAAAGTGTTTGCGCCGATTCAAAGCGGGCGCGGAATAAGCAGATGGACCGACCCGTTATCGTCTGCGACTGCCGGAGCGAACGCCTGGCGCAGACCAGCGGTGGATCGCAGTTCCACACGTCCATCGTGGAACAAAATGTGCCCAACCGATCCATGAATGTTGGTCTGGCTCCATTCGGTGGTTTTCCCATCTATCGCGTAGACGGGAGTGAGGCCGCTTGAACACGAGGTGGTGAATGGTTCCAGTCGCGCGTGTCGATCAGCGGACAGGACATGCTGCGGCGAGTCGGGGAGGGCATCGAGGCCGAGAAAATAACTGATCGCCGCGTTCCGCCTTTCGGGGTGCAAAAAGCTGTTGGTGGAAAGGTACCCGAAGTCCGTCGCCACTATGACCGCAGAGTCGCTTGGGCACGCCAGAATCCGAGGTGTGCGCAATTCGTTCGAGATCCAGCTGAATTGGAACCAGAGGTTGTTCCCGGCACCGGAGAAATGACCCCGGCTGCCGCCATCGGACACGTCGACGCGCCACGGGTCGGCGGCGCCATGCTGGGCGTTCCAAGTCAACATGGCCTGTCCCACCTGCCGCAGGTTATTGAGGCATACGGCTAGTTGCGAACGCGGCCGGCCTTGGGCCAACAGCGGGACAACCACCAGGAACATCAACGTGACGCCGGCGAGAAGCGCGCCCAATTCCAGACGCGTGAAGCCCTCGAACGGCCGAGTTTTGTTGTTCAGTCGTTTTAGCCGGCGGTTGAAAACGGCGGTGTGATTCGGGCGCGATGCATTCATAAGAATTGGTAGGTCTTGAGCGCTTCATGGGCCGCGTTGCAGGGGCGACAGAAAGTTAGAGGGCAGAAAAATGGGAAGCTGGGGATGAGACAGCTCTTCCGGATCCCCACATACGCTTCCATGGTGTCAGCACTCATATCCAAGGTTCTGCGAGACGCCAGGCATCCGTGGGGGAGATGCCACACAGTAGGCGAAAGCTAGAGGTGCGACGATCGACTGGCAACAATTATTCCAAACGCTCTGCAAAAGGGTTTTCGATGACGCGGATACAATCGTGCTTGGCGAAGGGCAGGCCGTCACGTTTGAGGCTCAAACCGCGTCTACCGTGAGCCAGAACCTGTATCACGGCGCCAGCTGCATTCTGAGAAACATCCCGCTTTGCCAAAATGGAACCAGGCGACGGACGACATCGACATCAGTTAGTGTCAGATTGATGCGCTGCGCAGCCCGGTCTTGAGGGATTGGTTGAAGGCAGGCAATCTCTGTCAAATGGCTACCCCGGAATCATGCCAGTGCGGAGTGCGGAATGTTGCGTAGGTTCATGGTACCAAGGCGCGTGCATAAGCAACTGGAAGCTACCATGAACCGACACTCAAGTAGCAGCCGACGTCAGGGTGTACCTCGTTACCTCGGCTGCTACCTCAGATTTGGGTTGGGTTCATGGCCCCAATGCGCCTGCAAAAGCAGATGGAACCCACTCAGGAATCAACCCCCTTGAAGATAAATCCAAACTATTGCCGTTGCTTTGCCCTGTATGAGGAGAAGGCGTGCGAAGAATGCGCGCCGCCTGAAAGTTTTATGAATACATCGATGAAAGCCGGCTGGCTTCGACTACCAATTGTTTCGGTTCTGCTCGCGCTGGGTGCGGCGATGGTTGTGTCCACGACCACGACCGCGCAAATCCAACAGGTGTGGACCCGCACTTCCGCGGGCAACTTCTCCGGTTTCATAGGAGCTTTTTCTTTCGTGGCGCTGGATGGGCAGAGCAACATCTGCGTGACCGGCACGGCCCAGGAAGATTTCCTGACCGTCAAGTACTCGCCGGCCGGCAGTTTGATCTGGTCCAACCGTTTTGATGGCGGTTCCGCGGAGACGGCTGGAGTGTTGGCGGCAGATGCCCTGGGCCAGGTGTGGGTGAGTGGGACTTCCAAGTTCACCAACGGGACAGAGCAGCGCGCGGCCATGGTCATCAAATACGACGCGGAGGGCAGCCTGGCCTGGACCCAGCGCTTTCACAGCAACGTTTTAAGCGCCGCTCTTGCCCTGGACAGCTCGGGTAATTCTTACATCGCTGGAGCCTTGATGGGTGGATTCCTTTACGTCGTGAAGTATTCCCCCGACGGCCATGAGCTTTGGGCGCGCACTTACTCCTCCACGCCAGGCTGGTTCATGTCTTTCGGTGGGGTGGCGGTCGACGCGGTTGCCGATGTGGTCTTGACCGGATTGGCGACTGACCTCAACACCTTCTCCCGTCGAAACGTGCTGGTGAAATTCGATTCGGCCGGAAGCCTGCTTTGGTCGAAGGAAAGCTTGCCCTATCTGGGCGGTGGTGCCCCCACCGCCATGGCGGTGGATCAGGCAGGCAATGCCTATGTATCGGGGAACAGCATCCTCGCGGCGCAGGTCGGTCCCAACGGTGCGCTGAACTGGACCCGTCCGCGAAGCGGTTCGTTGCCGACCTTCTCCAGCGTTCAAATCGATCCCGCGGGAAACCTCGTGGTCGCCGGCACGGACACGTTTTACCGCAAACTTTGCGCGGACTGCGGCGACTCGGCGACCGATTACTACCTCTTCCGCACGAAGCTCAGTCCGAGCGGTACCATCCTTTGGCCCGAACGTTCGAACAAGGACTTTGGATTTGGCTACATGCAATTCGACGCGGATGGCAGTTGCTATCTGGGCGGCTCGTTTTCCTCTCGCAGTGACGACGCTTTGCCTGCGCATCCGGACTCGATTCTCGTGAAGTACGCGCCCAATGGCTCGGAATTGTGGCGGACCAACTTCTCCACCGGATTTATGGCGGGCATAAAAGTGGATGGGGCGGGCGACATTTACCTGATCAACGGGCCATTCGGCTTGGTCGAGATTCGGAAGTTCGTTCAACCAGAAACCGCGCCCGTCCTTCGTTCTCAACCGCTGAGCCGCACTATTCTCGATGGTGATGAGCTGAGCTTCAGTGTCAGCGGTTCGGGTTTTCCTTCGCCGATCTTCCAGTGGTGTTTCAACGGAACGCCGCTTCCTAACGAAACGAATGACACGCTCTCCCTCAACGCTGGGCACATCAACCAGGCGGGCAGTTATACGGTGATGTTGAGCAACCGTCTCGGATCGGCCACCAGCGCGGTGGCCACCTTGACGGTGAATGTTGCTGCGCCCACGGTGACGGCGCAGTTTACGCAGGGCGGGACGCAAGCTCTGGTTGGAGCCTCCGTCACCCTCTGCGCCCTGGCCACGGGCGGACCCAAGCCGGCGCTGCAGTGGCGTTTCAACGGTGCCGATTTGCCGGGACAAACCAACCCCTGCCTGGCTCTCGGTTCCCTGCAAATCGGCCAGAGCGGGACTTACAGTGTGCTAGCCAGCAACGCCCTCGGCACGGCCACTGCCGTTACCAACCTGGATGTCATTCCAGTGACGATCCAACTTGTGAGTTCCGCCTCGTCCCTGGCAGTCGGCACCTGCATCTACTTTTCCTCCCAGGTCGGCTTTACGTCCGGTTACTCGTTGCAGTGGTTGCTCAACGGACAGGCGCTCACCAATGAAACCAATCCGTCGCTTCAACGCTGTTTGCGAGACACCAACGAGGCAGGCTTCTACGCGCTCATGGTGAGCGACAGTTCCGGCTCTTACACGAGCGCGCCCGTCCAGATCAGCGTGTATTACGCGCCACCGGCGAATGCCAGGCCAACGTTTCTTTCCGGCAGCGCGGCCGCGCTCGTTGGGCAAAATGTCAGCCTCTATGCGGCCTACAGTGGCAGTCCCAGCTTCGTTCAATGGCGTTTTGACGGCCTCGATTTGCCGGGTGAAACGAATCTCACGTTACCTCTGTTCACCATCACGACCGACCAGGCGGGCGAGTATTCCTTCGTGGCGACCAACATCGTCGGTGCCACCACCAGTACCGTCACCACGATCACCGTGAGCTATCAGCCGCCAGCGTTTGTCACCCAGCCCTCCAGCCTGTCGGTCGTGGAAGGAACCACGGCGCGTTTTTCGACGGAGGCATCAGGCGGCCCGCCTCCGGCCTATTACTTGGAACGCGACGGCACCAATGTAGCCGTGCCTTTCACGTATCCCCCCTGCTGCCCCCCATTGGGCGGATTTGATCTGATCGACGCCACGTTTGCAGACGCGGGCGCCTACCGCATTATCGCCAGCAATTCTCTGGGAAGCGCCACGAGTGACGTGGTCACACTGACCATCTCCGCGGCCGGGCCGCTGGATCGTTGGACCCAGCGCAATCCGTTGCCGCAGTCGCAGTCGATTTTGTCGGTCGCGCATGGCAGCAATCAATTCGTCGCGGTTGGAGATCGCGGTACGATCATGACGTCACCGGACGGCGCAAACTGGGCGGTGCAAAATCGACGGGTGGACCTGGCCCTCAATGGCGTCGCCTATGGCCAGGGCTTGTTCGTGGCGGTGGGGGAAGGTGGCACTATTCTCTCGTCTTCGGATGGAACGAATTGGGCCTACCGTTACACGGCTGCCTTCGTGCCGTTGAATGCGGTGACGTACGGGGCCGGACGCTTTGTCGCGGTTGGCACGACTCCGGGTTTGACCACACTCATCCTGAACTCTACGAATGGCATCGATTGGGAAAGGATTCCACTTAACGGTCCTTCGGCCCACCAGTGCGTTACCTACGGCAACGGACTTTTCATCGCGGGCGGCGGTTCCTCAATCATCATTTCCACCAACGGCAGCAACTGGAGCGTCACGCTGAACATTGGCACGCAAATCGAAAGCATCATTTACGCGGACGGGCGCTACGTGGCGGTCGGCGATAACGGGGTGGTGATTGTTTCGACGGACGGACTGTCGTGGGTTGGGCGCGGATCCGGGACCACGAGGCGTTTGCTTGGGGTCGCTTACGGCGCGGGCCGGTTCGTGGCCGCAGGCGCCCGTGGCGTTATGATCACCTCCACGGACACTGTCACCTGGAGCGGAATCACGTCCGGCACGCCGGATCGCATGGAAACGATGGACTTCTTCGATGGCGTCTTCGTCGCTGCCGGCGAGAACGGTACCATCATTACCTCAACCAACGGCTCCAGTTGGGTAAAACAGAATTTCGGTATCACGCGTGACCTCGATGGCATGGCGGTCGCCAATGGCACACTCGTCGTCGTGGGCAAAGGCGGCACTATTCTCACCAGCGCGAATGGCGTGAATTACGTCGCCCGCAACGCCGGTCTGACCAATGACCTGCACGGCGTCACGTGGGGGGGCGGACTCTGGGTCGCAGTCGGTGAGCCGGGCATCATTCTCACTTCCTCCAACGCCGTCCAGTGGACCAGCCGCAGCAGCGGCAACACGAACTCGCTCAAAGCCGGCACTTACGCCGAGGGCCAATGGGTCGTGGTCGGCACCCAAGGTACCATTGTGCGCTCAACCGATGGCATGAACTGGACCACCACTTACACCAACCCATCCTACGACCTCAACGCCATCGCGTACGGCAACGGTTTGTTCCTCGTGGCCGGCGATGGTCCTTACAACCAGAACGGCTCACTCTTCAAATCCACCGACGGCGTGGCCTGGACACAGGTTAATTTCTCTCCGAGCAAGAACCTGCGCGGAGTCACGTTCGCCGATGGCTTGTTCCTCTTCGCGGCCAATGACGGTCTCCTTTTCACCACCAGCAACGCGGTGACCTATTCGTCCCAAAATGTGTTCGAGGGCCTTACCAGGGGCGAAAACCTTCGTGCCGTGGCGCGGGTAAACGATCGGTGGGTCGTGGTGGGAAACGACGGAACGATCGCAACGTCACCCGACTCCACCAACTGGATCCAACGCGCCTCACGCACATTTGAGAACCTGCATCAAGTCGCGTGGCTCGACGGTAGATTCGTCACGATTGGGAATCGAGGAACGATCCTCCAGTCCGGCCGGCTCGAAGCTGTTTTGGAACCACCGCGATGGGTGCCAGGCGTTGGCGTTCGGCTTCCGTTCCAAGCTGTCCTTGATCGCATCTATCACCTTCAGGCTTCCACCAACCTGGTAAACTGGCTCGATGTGCTGACCTTTACCAATCAGTCGGATCGTGACGAATTCACGGATCCCAATGCGTTGCAATTTCCACAACGGTTTTACCGGCTGCGGGAACCGTGAGCGACGGCGCATAGAGTTGTTTGCGGCTATCTGGGCCCGAGGTTTGTTTGGACGGCATACAGTCTTTGCTTGCCTTTCTTCACCGCCTCCCGCCGCTACAGCTGATGCATCGCTGCAGTGCCCGAATGCGACCCTGACCCCCTGAACGCGAGAAAGAACCTTTCCATCAGGCTGCCGGTATCCCATAATGCGGCCTTGTCATGCTCGTGTTCAAATTGCTGTTGCTGAAACTGGTGTTGGCCTTTGGTTTGGGTTTGATCATCCTGGCGCTGTTGTGAGAGTGGGGTTCCATTATTTCCGCGACCCGCTTTTTTTGGGCAGTTGCGCGGCCTACGCCCTCAATCGTTGGCTGCTGAAGCCCCATCTGGACAGCACGTTTCTGCATTCCTACTTCAATGATGCGCTGCTGATTCCCTGCGCTCTGCCGCTGGCGCTGCTATTGCAACGGTGGCTGAGATTGCGCAGTCATGATCGGCGGCCGCAGTTGGGCGAAATCGCGTTGCACCTGTGCGCCTGGTCGATCTTGTTCGAATGGATTGGCCCGCATCTGATGAAGCGCGCGACGGGTGATCCTTGGGACGTGGCCGCCTATGTGGCTGGAGGCGTGCTGGCCGGGCTTTGGTGGCGATGGCAGCAGCATCAAACGGATGGCCGTTTCGTTTCGCCATGAGCTTCGACGCGCTCGCGCCGCACTATCGCTGGATGGAATTCGTCCTGGCTGGGGACAAACTGCAGCGTTGTCGAACGGCATTCCTCGATCAAATCGAGCCTCCACGAGACGTCCTGATTCTCGGCCAAGGCGTGGGACGGTTTCTGGTGGAATGCCGGCGTCAATGGCCGGGCGCGCGTATCACCTGCCTCGACTCGAGTTCGCGCATGCTCACGGTGGCCCGCGGCCGGTTGCGCCGGGCCGGCCTTGCGGACGAACGGGTCACGTTCCTGCACGCCGATGTGTTGACCTGGTCCGCGCCCCAAGCGGCGGCGGACCTGATCGTCACTCATTTCTTCCTGGACTGTTTCCGTCCAGATCAACTCGAGCAGATCGTCCCGCAACTGGCTCACGCGGCTCGACCCGCCGCTTCGTGGTTGCTGGCGGACTTTCAGGTGCCGGCGGCTGGTCCCTTGCGTTGGCGGGCATGTCTGATGTTAAAGGCGATGTATGCGTTCTTCCAACGGGTCACCCAGCTGCCGGCCAACCGGTTGACCGCGCCGGATGATTTCATCCGCCGAAACGGATTTAAACTGCGTCAACGCTACGAAAGTGAATGGGGGCTCCTCCGCAGCGATCACTGGGAAAAGCTTGAAAGCACGACTGGCGGATGAAAGTCAGACGACGGCCTTGCCCGATCAACCACCGCCTCCTGGCCCGTTACAGTGTCGTCCTGTTGCTGCTGCGGCTGTGCTGCCTCTCGGCGTCTGCCGATTGGTTTGTCGACCCGGCCGGTTCCGATGCCAATCCCGGCTCACGGGAAAAGCCATTCGCTACTTTGGAGCGGGCGCGCGAGGCCGTGCGGGAACAGAAACGCGCCCGCATACTTCCTCAGCATGGGTTGACGGTGTGGCTGCGTGGCGGGGATTATTTCCGCACCAACGCTTTCGAACTCGGCCCCGATGATGCCGGTGCCATCAAGGCGCCGATCGTCTGGCAGGCCTATCGCGAGGAGCGCGTCCGGTTGTTGGGTGGACGGCCGCTCACCGGGTTTCAACCGGTGAGCGATGGTTCTGTGCTGGGTCGGCTCGATCCCGCAGTGCGCGCGCATGTTTGGCAGATCGATCTGCGGACCCTCGGCCTTACTGACTTCGGCGTGATGAAATCGCGCGGATTCGGCCGGCCGACCACGCCGTCCCATTGTGAGTTGTTCTTCGCCGGAAAGCCCATGCCACTGGCCCGCTGGCCCAACGAAGGCTCCTGGGAGAAGCTGGCAGGATTTCCGGCCGGCACGGGTAGAGGGGACGAGCACGGAGGCAACATCGGCGATCTGTCGGGCGGTTTTCTTTACACGGGCGAACGGCCGCGGCGTTGGCGAAGCACTAATGACGTCTGGGTGCACGGCTATTGGGCTTGGGACTGGGCGAACTCTTACGAGCGAGTCGCTGCGCTCGATCTGGATCGGCATTCTATCCAAACCGCGCCGCCTTACGGGCTCTACGGCTTTCGCGCCGGGCAACGATTTCATTTTCTCAACGTGCTGGAGGAACTGGATCAGGCTGGGGAATGGTACCTGGAACGCGAGACCGGCATCCTTTACTTCTGGCCGCCCGGGCCGCTGGCTGCGCAAGAAGTGCTCCTTTCGTTGCTGGAGCAACCGCTCGTTAAGCTGACTGACTGCCAGTATGTCACGTTTCGCGCGCTGACGCTGGAGGCGACCCGTGGCAGCGCCGTCGAGATCCGGGGCGGCACGGCCAATCGAATTGTCGGCTGTCTCTTGCGCAACCTCGGCAATGGAGGCGTGGTGATTAACGGAGGGACAAATCATGGCGCGGTCAGTTGTGATGTCCTGGACACCGGCGATGGCGGAGTATCCCTGCAAGGCGGGGATCGCCAGACACTGGTGCCAGGAGGGCATTTTGTCGAAAACTGCCATTTCCAGCGGCAGGGCCGTTGGTCGAAGTGTTACGTGCCGGCCATCGCGATGGATGGCGTCGGGTTGCGCGCGTCGCACAATCTCATCCACGATCATCCGCATTGCGCCATTCTCTTCACCGGCAACGATCATCTCATCGAGTTCAATGATATCCATCATATTGCCCTCGAGACCGGTGACGTGGGCGCCATTTACACCGGACGCGATTACTCGTTCCGCGGAAATCGAATTCGGCACAACTACATTCATGAAACGGGCGGAGTCGGGATGGGGTCAATGGGCGTTTACCTGGACGACTGTGTGAGCGGCGCTGAAGTCTTCGGCAATGTGTTTTATCGCGTGCACTGGGCGGCCTTCCTGGGCGGCGGCCGCGACCATCGGGTGGAGAATAACCTGTTCGTGGATTGCGACCCGGCCGTGCGCGCCGATGGACGCGGACTCGATCCGTCGCCGGTTTGGCGCGGGATGGTTGATGACTACATGCGCCGACAACTCGCTGCTGTGCCGGCCGCCCTCTACCGCCAGCGTTATCCAGCCTTGCGGTCGCTCGATGCGTACTACGGGCCACCAGGCGGGCCGCCGATCGTAGGGACAGCCTTCCAGGGCGTGCCTCCTGAGGGCAACGTCATTGCCCGCAATGTTTGTGTTGGCAAATGGTTTGATGCGGGCTGGCATTCCAAGGTGGAGTTGTTCGACGTGCACAACAATTTCGTGACGACGGATCCCACCCAGGTCGCCGCGCCCGCCCAAGGTTTTCAACTGCGCCAAGATTCACCGGCCTGGAAGCTAGGTTTCCAGCCCATCCCCTTCGACCAGATCGGCCCGCAGCCCCGACGCGGACCGTAAACGCCTCGCGCGCTGGAGATAGGCCGCCTTGCGCGGGCAGCCCACTGGTGACGCAATGGGCCGTAAACGCGCCCGTGGCCGCGATTGAATTCAGCCGAATGATGCTGGGAGCTTCCGGAACAGCCTGGCAAGACGCACTGGCGCCTGCCGGGAATAAATCCTTGCAACTTTCTTCGAGTGGGTCTGTCTATGTAATGGCAGTAGATTCTGGCGGCACTGGTCTGGAGGCGGACGTTTCTGGGGAAGAGTCGCCCTTTGGCAAGAGTCGCCCTTCGGCGCTTGGCGGTCGAACCAGTAGATCACAGGAGAACACAATGAAATCGAATGCACGATGGACAACGACGCTCGCTTTGCTTTCGGGAGCCTATTGGGTCGGGGCCGTGGACGGTCTCGGGGCGAGCAAGGAGGCCGCGGAAGCCGCCGCCATGATGAGCAGTCAGGCGGCGGAACAACGGGCGGCGGCAGCGGCGCGGGAGAAAGACCCGTCCTGGAAGCCTTCGTGCGGCGAGGCGGGCGTGATCCAGATCGGCGACCCCAAGAGCCCAGGGGCGTTACGGAATTTTTGTCTGAACGCCGAAGGCAACATCCTGGCCTGCTTCGCCCCGTTGGAGACCGCCAAGCCTTCCGACCCAAAGGGCGCACCGGGCATCCTGGTCTATTCGCCGAGCGGCAAATTACTCAAGACCATGCCGCTAAAGATCAAGCCAACGGCGATTTGCGTGGGGAAGGACGGCTCGATCTTTGTCGCAGGGGATGGCCAACTCCTGAAGCTGGATGCCTCCGGCAACGTATTGGCGTCGGCAGCGTCGCCGGTGGCCAACGAAACAGTGACCATCGGCAAAGAGATCGAAGAAATGGTCAAGGAATCGAAACGCCCCTTCAAAGAGGAAGTGGAGCGCATGAAGGCCACTTTGGAAAAGCGCCGCGCGGATGTGACGGGGTTGGCCGCGACCGAGCAGGATGTGTTCATGGCGGTTCCCGCTCCGAGCGACTTTACCTACCGGATCTATCGTTTGAACCACGCGTTGGGGCAGCCAAAGCTGGTGGTCGAGAAACTACGCGGTTGCTGTGGTCAAATGGATGTCCAGGCGCACGACGGCAAGCTATGGATTCCGCACAATGCCCGGCACGCGGTCGAATCGCGCGACCGGGATGGGAAGGAGCTTTTGAAGTTTGGCAAGGCCGGCAAGGTCAAGGCAACCGACTTCGGTGGATGCTGCGAACCGAAGAGCATGCGCGTGCTGCCCAACGGCGACATTCTGGCCGCCGAATCCGGGCCGCCCACCTGCATCAAGCGTTTTTCAGCCAACGGCACGTTTAAAGAGGTGATTGCGGTGGCGAATAATTCAAAGGGCGATTGCGTGCGCGTCACGGTGGAAATGAGCACGGATGGGAAACGCTATTATCTCCTGGACACGACTCGGGACGCCATCCGGATCTTCAACGTGAAGAGTTGAGTGGTTTGCTCGCCATAATCGCTGGGAGGAGTCTGATGAAGGGCTGGATGCAAGGCGGGATTTTCGCATTAGCGGCCGTCGCGCTTGCCACCTTGATGGCCGGAGGGAGTGTGTTCGGCAAACCGCCGAAAAATGGTCCCGAGCCGATCCTGCTGGTGGTAATGGATCCCCTCGCCAAAGAACTGGCCTGCGCCTGTGTGAAGGGCTACGGCCAACGCGACTATCGCAAATTGGCCGCCCGATTGGAATCCGCCGTCAAACAGCGGGTCAATGTCGAGTTTTCCGATGATCTGGTCGAGTCCATCAAACTGGTGAGCCCCGCGCGCGAAGTGATCGTCGTCGGCGAGCAATCCATCGTGGCGCACGGCGCGAAACAAAGTGGGCTGAACGCTCGCCCGCTCTGCGCCCTGACTGGTTTGGATGGTGACACCTCGCTCCCGGCTTTGTTTGTGGTGCGTTCCGACGATCCGGCGAAGGAATTGAAGGACATCGCCGGGCGTAAGTTGTTCTTGGGACTGGTCGAAGGGGATGAAAAGGATATCGCCGCCATGGCGGCCCTGCGCACGGCTGGAGTGGAACCTCCCACCAAACCGGACAAGCGCGGGTCCTATTCTGATGCGGCCCTGGACGTGTTGGACAGTGAGTTGTCGCCGCCACCTGTCGCGGTGATTCCCAGCTACTCGCTGCGGTTGCTGGAAGGCTGTGGGAGCGTTAAGCCGGGCAACTTGAAAGTGATCGGGAAAACGCAACCCGTGCCATTCATCACCGTCTTTGTCACAGACCGGATGCCGCCGGAGAAGCAAGAGAAGATCCTCAGTGCACTGCTCGCCATCAAAAACGATGCGAAGTTGCTGAACGCGATGGAGAGCCGGGACGGTTTTAAACCAGTGCCGCCGCCAGCGCCCGGCAGTCCCAAGGCGCAGTTTGATCCGAATTGGCCGGACTGGCGCGGACCGGCCCGGGATGGCCATGTGCCCCGGCTCCCACCCCGGCTGCCGGCGGCGGCGAAATTTGTCTGGAAAAAGGCCGCCATGACTGGCGGCCTTGCCGGTTTAAGTGTCTGCGATAACCGGCTGATTCTAGCTGAGCGCGATTTCGGCGAGGAGCATGACGTCTATCGTTGTCTCAAGGCGGACACTGGCGAACCTCTATGGCGAATGGAATTTCCGGCACGCGGCCAGCTGGATTACGGGCAGTCCCCCCGCGCAACACCGGTTGTTCGCGACGGCCAAGCCTATTTGCTCGGTGCGTTTGGGGATCTACGGTGTGTCAACATCACCAATGGCAATTTGATCTGGCAACGGCAGCTGGTGCGCGAATTCAAGGCCTCGCTGCCGAAGTGGGGCATGTGCGCCACGCCGCTGCTGGTGGATGGTTTGCTCGTCGTCAATCCCGGCGGCGCCAACGCATCAGTGGTTGCTTTGGATCGCCGGACCGGCCGCACCCGCTGGACCTCACCGGGGCGTCCCGCCGCTTACGCGGCGTTCATTTGCGGCGAGTTCGGCGGACGGCGTCAGATCGTCGGCTACGACCGGCATTCGCTCGGGGGCTGGGACGTAGCAACGGGCCGACGGCTTTGGCAGTTGGTGCCACCCACGGAAGGCGATTTTAATGTGCCCACGCCCGTCGCGGTGAACGGAGGCGTCATTGTCTCTACGGAGAACAACGGAACCCGTTTTTATCGTTTTGATGACACGGGCTGCATCATTGCCAAACCCGCGGCCGAGTTCGGTGGGTTGTCTCCCGACACGATGTCGCCGGTGGTGACCTGCGGACGAATGTTTGGGGCGCACCAGGGCCTGCATTGTCTCGAGGTGCAGCAGAACCTCAAGCCCGTGTGGCATTACCAGGAAGACGCCCTCGACGATCACGCCACCTTGATCGCAGATGATGAACGGCTGCTTGTGATCACCATGCGCGGTGAACTCATCTTGTTGGATGGCAGAGCGGATCAATGTTCGATCATTTCGCGTCTGCGGATGTTCGACGACGATGTGGAAGTGTATTCACACCCGGCGTTGGTGGGTGCACGACTTTACGCGCGCGGCGGTTTTAATGTGGTTTGCCTCGACCTCAGCCCGGATTGACCATGATTCGTTTATGAAAACAATCATCACGGTCGGCCTCATTGTCCTTGGTTGCGCGGCGTGCTCAAGCACGCGCCAATCGCAGTCGAACCAAAACCTGCTTCCTGCCCTGCGTCCCTATATCAATGAAGTCACTTATGAACTGGGGATGGTGTCCGCGGACAGAAAGGTTGTGCTCAATGAGATTGTCTCAAGCATTGCCGCTCAGCTCGAAGCCGGTAAACCGGCCAAGTTGACCTTCATTTGCACCCACAATTCGCGGCGCAGCCACATGTCCCAGATCTGGGCGCAGACCGCCGCATACTATTATGGCCTCGAGCGGGTCGAAGCCTTTTCAGGGGGGACGGAATCCACCGCCTGCAATTGCCGCACCGTCACGGCGATGCGTCGGGCCGGCTTTGACATCCAGGATGCGACCACCGGCGACAATCCCCTTTATCTGGTGCGGTATGCAGCCGATCGCCCACCCATCCGCGCGTACTCCAAGGTCTACAACACCGATTCGAATCCGAAACAGGATTTTATCGCTTTGATGACCTGCAGTGTGGCCGACAAAACCTGCCCCGTCGTCGCGGGAGCTATCGGTCGATTTGCCATCCATTACGCAGACCCGCGACTTTGCGATGATACGCCCACAGAGACGACAGCCTACAACGAGCGATGCCGCGAAATAGCCCGCGAAATGTTCTACATCATGTCAGAAGTGCGGGTCAGGCATGACGCGGCTAACCGCCGGCGCGCTCCCAGCAGGGCAGGCGAGGAAGAGAGAAGTCACAGCACCAAAATGTTCGGCAGCGCTCTTGCCTCCGTGCGGGAGTAACTCGCCAGTATATCGCAGATCGGTTATCCGTTATGATTCGCCCATGATGAAACAAGCGTTCATTGTTTTCGTGGGGGTCACCTTGATGGTTGCGCAAATGCCGGCCGCAGCACCGCCGACTCCGGCAGTCATCCCCGTGATCGAAATGGACAAGGTGCCCCTGTCCGATGCGATTCGACAGCTCGCGCGCCAGGCGCAGCTCAACATTGTGCTCGACCCAAGGCTGTCCGAGCCGCCTTTTGCAGGCATGACCGTCACCGTTCATTGGGAAGGAGTCAGCGCGAAAGAGGCGTTGGTGGCGCTGCTCGACAATTATGGCCTCGTGCTGGTTGAAGCGGCGCGTCCTTCGCCGGCACACTAACACATGGGAAGGGCAGGGGGGCGCAGTGGACACTGCCCCCGGAGCGAACAGTTCTGGCATGCTCACCCCTCACCCCTCACCCGCCTTCGTCCTGCGGGCTACGACGGGCAGGCCCTGTCCCTCTCCCTGTTGCGGCCGTTGAGGGGAGGGTATACTCGCGGTTTGCGTGTTGAATACGTACCGAGGCCGTGCTGTTTCAGGCAGTGCGTGAATGCGGCCCCCGCCGGCGGCACCTCTGACTTTAGGATCGCCAGCGCCGAGAAGGTATGGTTAGTGTTGCGGTCATGAAGAAAGGAATTCTCAGTGCATCCATCATCAGCCTCCTCATCGTAGGCGGCGTTAGTGTGGCCAGTGGCGCGAGCGACACCAGCAAACCGGCCAAAACTTCGTGGAAGGTGACGGGGGAATTGGAGGAAGCCTGTTCGTGTCATGCCCCGTGCCCGTGTTGGTTCAAGTCCTTGCCGTCCCGTATGACCTGTGACGGCGCGCAAGTCGTCTTCATCACGCAGGGGCGTTACGGGAAAACGCCGTTGAGCGGCTTGGCGGTCGCGCAGTTTGTGCAGAGCCCGGAAGGGAAGAGCATGTTTGAGTCCTTCGGCAATTGGAACTTTGACAACGTCTACATCGATGACCGAGCCACGGAAGAGCAACGAGCCGCCCTCAAGGAACTTGCGGGGCATTTCTTTCCGCCCTCGGCCAAGAAGCGCGAGTTCCATTACGTGCCGATCCACCGCAAAATTGAAGGCGCCGAGCATACCGTTACCGTGGGCACCAATGGAATCTTTTCGGGGCATCTGATCGACGGCGGCTACGCCGGCGCGCCCAAGGTTGTCAATCCGCCGCTGGCGGACCCGACCCATCAGGAATATTTGCAGGGCGAAACTACCACTCTCACCTACACTGACGCCGGGCAGGGTTGGAAATACGAAAAGTCCAATTATATGCGCAACAAGTTCCAGGTCGACGATCGGCAGTACGACAAGTTCGAAGCCGAGATGGCCAAGAAGATGGCCGCGATTAAGCCGCAGAAGTAAGATCACCAGGCGCGATTCCCTCTCCCCTCAACGGGGAGAGGGTAGGGCTTGCCACGCCCGTAGCCCGCAGGGCGAAAGGCGGGTGAGGGGTGAGAGCGTAATAGCGTGTGGTCTTCGTCAGGATGTTGTTGAAGGTTTTCGCGCGCAGGAGAGGAACGGACAAGGTTTACTGGCTTCTACAACTCGAATCGCGGCACAAAGTATCGGATCAGGCAGCAACGAACCCCGGCCCTCTCCGCGTTGAGTGGAGAGGAGGATTGAGCGGATGGCCAAGCATTACAGACGATGGGGGTTAGTCGGCGCGTTTGTCGTGATTCTGGCCGTGCTGTTGTTCAAAGGCATTGGCAAGAACGCGGCGAGGCCCGACGATATCGCAATCAGATTTGTTGGCTACACGAATCAGCCCGGCAACTACCTGCGCTTTGCTCTGCTCTCCGTAGCCAATAACTCCGCTTACACGATCCGATGGCACGGCGATTGGGTGGAGATTGAAGGCAGCCCAGACCGGAAGGGGCGGACAGTTAACGCCAGTCTTCCAGGATATACCTACGGTCCGCTGTTGAAGGCCGGACAAACGCTGACGCTGGCCGTCGGTGAACCTTCGGAGGCTGGGCGCTGGAGGTTGGATATGTCATTTTCCCGTTACACGTGGCGGAAGCGCTGGCTGGATTTTTCATTCCGACACAAGCTGTCGCTGGGCCTAAGGCTGGTTGACAGCCAGCAGTTGCTGGATCCCACTAATCACGTCACGGCGAGCAGCGGCTGGCTGGCGAAATAGCTCAATCAAGGCCCCCCGAGTTGAGCATTGCCGGAAGCAGCTCAACCCTGGTATTTCATCTCAAGGCCCGTTCACATCTCAAAGTTGCCAGCCTTCATCTGAATTTATGAAAAAGCATCGGACACAGCGAATCAATCGGAGGCGCTTTCTGCACGGCGCCGGTGCCGGAGTTGCCCTCTTTAACATCCTTCCGGGGCGTCTCCTGGCGGGCGCGGAAGTTTCCCCGAACGCGAAACTGAACCTGGCCGGCATTGGCATCGGCAGTCGCGGAGGGGCCGATGTGAGCGAACTGGCCGGACTAGGCCACAACATCGTCGCCTTATGCGACGTCGACGAAAAATATGCGGCCAAGGAATTCGCCAAACAACCTGCGGCGCGTCGCTTCAAGGATTATCGGGTGATGCTCGACAAGATGGGCAAGGAGATCGACGGGGTGATCATCGGCACACCTGACCATACGCATGCGGTGATCGCCATGGAAGCCATGCGCCGCGGCAAGCATGTCTACTGTGAAAAACCTTTGGCCCATACCGTTGATGAGATCCGCGCATTGATGGAGGCCGCACATAAATACAAAGTGGTTACCCAGCTCGGCAATCAAGGGCATTCGAGCGATTCCATTCGCCAGGTCTGCGAGTGGATTTGGGCGGGAACGATCGGACAGGTCCACACCATCCATGCCGGCTGTGACGCTTTTAAGAATGTCTATTGCCAGATCTCCAATCTGTCCAAGCTCGACGAACCTCACGAGGTGCCCGCGACTTTGGATTACGACCTATGGATTGGGCCGGTGCCGTTTCGGCCCTACTCCCCGCTCTGGGTCCCTTGGAACTGGCGTGGTTGGATGCCGTTCGGCGGCGGGGTGATCGGCGATTGGATTTGTCACGTGGTTGATCCCGCTTATTGGGCGCTGGACCTGGGCGCGCCCTCCACGGTGCGCGCCGAGGTCACCGACTATGATCCAGCAAAGCATGGCCTCACCTATCCGCCCGGCTCCCGGATCACCTTCGAGTTTCCGGCGCGCAAAAGCCGGGGCCCAGTGAAGCTAGTTTGGCACGACGGCATTACCACGATCCCCAAACCGACAGAGTTTCCTGCAGACGAAAAAGTTCCGGGCACCGGGGCCATTCTCTTTGGCGATAAGGGCATGATTGTCCACGGATCCCACGGCGCGGCCAATTGCCATCTGCTTCCCAAAGAGTTAATGGAGCAAGCCTCGGGCAAAAACGCGCCCGCACAAAAGATCCCGCGAGTCAAAGGGCACGGTTGGGATTGGATTGAAGCGATTCGTACCGGGCGCCAGGCCGGATCAAATTTTGATTATGGCGGCCCGCTGACGGAGGTGGCGTTGCTTGGCCTGATTGCGTTGCGTTTCCCAGGGCCAACCCTGCATTGGGACGCCCAGAAGATACGGTTCGACGCGAACGAGTCAGCGAATGACTTGGTGCGATCCGCGTATCGCCCAGGGTGGACACTTTAAAGGATCTGTCGGATCGAGCACTTTCGGAGGGCGTTCGTTGTCGGTTACGCCTGCCCTCGCCAAATGCGTTCGTAAGCCGACCGCACCGCTGGGTTCAACCGCTTTGAAAAATCCAACGGCAGTTCCCATTTGGAGATGAGAGCCTGCGCGTCTGCGGCGTCTCGGAGTCGGTCCGACGCTGACAGGTAGGAGGCCAGTTTGCTGTTGAGCAGGGCGATGCGATCGTCGCCGGCCAGCGTGAGCTTCAAGCGCCCGGCCGGATGATTCCTGGCCGCGCCGCGGATTCGGGCAATCGTGCCGTGCGTAATTCCTGTTGGCCGGACCTCGATCGCCACCCCATGAGGACCGACCAGCGCCAAGCCTTCGTCGGGCTCGCCGTTCAAGCCGAAACGAATTCCAAGTGGATCGGTCGCCAACTCCTGCAACAAAGCCCTTGCTTTATGCCAGTGGCGCCGCGCCACGATCAGATCCACATCTTTGGTGGGCCGACCGGCCCCGGCCAGCCACATAGCCGTGCCACCCGTCGGACGGAATTTGATCCCGGCCGCAGAGAGCTTTTTGGCCGCCTTACGGCAGGCCTCGGCAACATGTGGATGGGTCATCGGCGGGGCCTCAAAGAGAAGACCCAAATCCTTAACGCGGTTAAGCGGCACAGCCACTGCCGTAGCTTGTCTCGGGAGAGCAGCACTGTAAACAGGAACGTTGCCGTTGCCGGCGCGCGGCACAGACCCAGTTGCCTAAAGTGATCCGGCGATTTTGCCGACGCTTTACTTGCTTGCGGCCAAGACAAAACTCCGAGCGACACAAATCCGGGCCTATGAGGAATGATCCATTTCGTTTCAGCGTTGCCGTTATGTTCGCGCTCTTGTTTGCGGACAGAACCTTTGCGGCCGTGCCAGCTGCCCCAGAGAATATTCGGCCCAGTTGGCTCTGGAGCCCGGTGCCCAGCGGCCACGAGGTAATGTTGACCTGGGACACCGTGCCCGAAGCCGAGAGCTATAACGTTTACCTCTGGGACGACGCGTCGACCAGTTGGACCGGAGCAGCCACGGGGTTGGTCGAGCCACGCTATCGAAATGCCACGCCGCCGCCCATGCCTGCCCGCTACATGGTCACGGCGGTGAATGCGGACGGCGAAAGCGGCCCTTCGCTCGAC
Organism: Verrucomicrobiia bacterium; assembly: GCA_035577805.1. Lineage (GTDB taxonomy): Bacteria > Verrucomicrobiota > Verrucomicrobiia > Limisphaerales > JADJPG01 > DATLUX01. The sequence continues at coordinate 5,091 of DATLUX010000118.1, read as the reverse complement.
GCCATGGTCTATGAAGGCGACTTTAACAACTTCATCACGCTGCCCTGGCCCGGGCTTTATCCCGGCACCCTCACAGCCACGACCGCGCTAATTAACTGGTCGGTGTCCCACGTCAGCGGAGCTGACGGCATGGTGGATCTCTCCATGAATGGCACCGAGTACCAGACGATTTATCACCAAACTAATTACCAGAGCTTCCATGGGGTTTGGGCAACCAACCTGACTCCCTTGACGATTTATTGGTACCGCGTCACTACCATCAGCACCAATCGGGTCGGGTATGTGGTGACCAACTACTTCGCCACCCTGGATAGCAATCATCCGCCGGTAGCCAACTCGTTGGACCTGACGACCTACATGGGGTATACGCTGGATGTCCAGTTGAGCGGCTCGGACAACGCGAGTTATGTCCCGGATATGATCGAGACGTTTCGGATCATTGACGGGCCAACGAACGGAACGCTGTCGGGCACGCTCTTGACCGCTTGGAACAATGCGGCGGATGTGATCTATACACCGGCCCAGAATCGGCCGTTCGAAGATCACTTCTGGTACGTGGCCAACGATGGAGAACTCGATAGCGCACCAGCCCTGGTGACCATCACCAACATTTACTACAATCGGCTGCCGGAAGGGGCCTACACCAATTACACCACAACCAACGGGATCGCGATCCCGATCGCCTTGGCGGGCTACGACCCGGATGGAGACCAAGTCACCTTCGCCCTGGACACCAACTACACCTCCATCGGCACCGTGACCGGACCGTTGACCAACCTGCTCTATACGCCGCCTCCAGGCTTTGCCGGACAGGACTTAGTGTTTTACGACGTGTCGGATGACGGGATGATAACGTGGATCACCGGCCTGATCGTGATCGACGTGCTTTCCACAAACATTGCCCCGGTGGCGTCCAGCCAAAGCGTAACGTTGCCCGAGGATTCGCCCCACGCCATCACCCTGACCGCGCAGGATGCGAACGGCGACGCGTTGACTTTTCTTGTCACAACGCAGCCGGCCCACGGGTCGCTCAGCGGGGCTCCACCCCTCCTCACTTACACACCAACTCCAAACTATAACGGGCCGGACGCCTTTTCCTTCCTAGTGAACGACGGTCAGGCGGACAGCGCGACGGCGACGGTCAGCCTCACCGTGACGCCAGTCAATGACCCGCCCGTGGCTTATCCGGGCACGGTGACAACCTGGGAAGACACCGCGGTGAGCTTCACGCTCCAGGCCAGTGACGTGGAGGGGAATCCGTTGACCTACTCGGTCACGCCGCCCACCAATGGCGTGTTGTCTGGCTCGGGCGCCACGCGCACTTTTACTCCAACCGCGAATTGGAATGGCACTGATATTCTGCGTTTCCGAGTGAACGACGGATCGGCCTGGAGCGATCTGGTCACGGTGACCATCGAGGTTCTGCCCGTTAATGATCCACCGCAATTCGTGCCGCAAACCTTAACCACCCCGGAGGATACTCCCCTGGCGTTTGTGCCGACTATCATCGAGCCTGACGGAGAGGCCTACAGCATCAGCGTGCTCAGCGCGCCCACCAACGGTTGGGTGGAACCAAGCGGCGCCGGCTATCTCTATCATCCCAACACCAACGCAACCGGCTTAGATCGGATTGTGTTTAGCGTGACCGAGACTAACAATCCGCAAGGAGTGCAGATTGGGCCGCCGGCCACCGTGATCGGTGTGATCACCATCAACGTCACTCCAGTTAACGACGTCCCGATTGCGAACGCCCAGTCCGTCAGCCTCGCCGAAGACACCGCCAAGAGCATCACTCTGACGGGCTACGACGTGGAATCGACTACGCTTACCTACACGTTGCTGAGCAGTCCGACGCACGGGACTCTCACCGGCATGGTGCCGAACCTGAATTATACGCCGGCGGCGAATTTCAACGGGTCGGATAGTTTCACCTTCCGGGTCGGCGACGGCGCCCAATCCAGCGCGGCCGCCACCGTCAGCATCACGGTGACGCCCGTCAACGATCCCCCAACCGCCTCCGGAGCGAGTTATACCTTGCCTGAAGATTATTATATGATCTTCGGCACGTCCGGGAGTGACATCGACGGGGATCCCTTAACCTATACGATCACGATCCCGCCCGTTCACGGCACGCTCACGCCCTACGGCACTTCCGGCAACAACTGGACCTATCGGCCGAGCCTCGACTACAACGGCCAGGATTCCTTCACGTTTGTCGTCAATGACGGAACGGTGAGCAGCTCTCCCGCCACCGTTCTGTTTACCATCACCCCCAGGAACGACATGCCCTGGATCACCAACCAGAGCGTCACGACGCCGGAAGATACCGCGCTCATCATCACCCCGTTGGCCGGGGACGTGGATGGCGACTCGCTGGCCTTCACGTTATTCACGCCGCCAGCCCACGGCTCCGTGAGCATCAACGGTGCTCAACTCACCTACACGCCGGCGGCAAACTATAATGGGCCGGACTCCTTCGAGTACCAGGCGCATGACCCGAATGGCGGCTCTAATACGGGACTCATCTCAGTGACGGTGACCCCGGTTAATGACGCGCCCATCGCCAACGCCCAATCCATCACAGTGAACGAGGATGTCTATTCTCCGACGATCACCTTGACCGGATCCGATCCGGAGGGGAGTTCGCTGGTTATGACGATTGTGAATCCGCCCAGCCACGGTACCCTGAGTGGAACACCGCCCTACCTGACCTACCTGTCGGCAGCCAATTACAACGGACCCGATAGCTTCACGTTTAGGGTCAATGATGGCGCCCTCGACAGCGCCCCGGCGACCGTGAGCATTACCGTCGTCCCGGTCAACGATACCCCCAGCGCGACGCCCCAAACCCTCAGCACGCCTGAAGATACGCCGCTCAATCTGGTCTTGAGCGGAACGGACGTCGAGGGGGATGCCTTAACTTATGTGATCGCCACCGGTCCCGCTCACGGCAGCCTCACCGGCACGGCGCCCAATGTGGTTTATACTCCCGCACCGGATTACACCGGGCCGGACAGCTTCACTTTCCGAGTCGATGATGGCACCGTCTCCAGTGTCCCTGCCACCATCAGTATCAACGTCACGCCGGTCAATGATGTGCCCGTAGCCAACGGGCAGGCGCTCACGACGCCGTACAACGCACCGATTGCGGTGACCCTGACCGGCACCGATGCCGAAGGCAGCGCGCTGACCTACACGGTCCTGACCAGCCCGGCCAACGGAACGCTCAGCGGCACGGCCCCCATTCTCACCTTCACGCCAAACACCGGCTCCAGCGGAACGACCAGTTTTACCTTCAAGGTGAATGACGGTGGTTTGGACAGTGCCGCGGCCACTGTCACTATCACGGTGCAAGCCGCCACCGCAGTTCCGTCCGCGCCCAGCGGCTTGACGGCTACGGCTGTCTCCAAGTCGGAGATTATCCTCGCCTGGACCGACAACGCGAATAACGAAGACGGCTTTAAGATCGAACGCTCCACCAACGGCAGCACGTGGACCCAGATTGGGACGGTGACACGCAATGTCACCAGCTATTCCAGCACCGGGTTGAGCGCCAACAAGATTTACTATTACCGCGTGCGCGCTTATAACGTGCTTGGCAATTCCGTCTACTCGGCCACCGCCTCCGCCAAAACGCTCAGGTAAACCCTGGGGGGGAAAGCGGAAAGCGGAAAGCGGAAAGCGAAAACGCGCGGATCGTCCCGCCTTCGCCCTGCGGGCTACGGCGGGCAAGCCCCGGCTGCTACGTGAGATTGGAGAAAAAAATTGTGCTGCAGGGACGTTTTCTGAGACACATGACGGCGATAACGATCCTCAAACCAGCTTGCCATGCGAGGCCTGAACCCATCCTCGATTCTTCAGCGGTTACACGAACGAAACGAATGGAAGTTCTTCGGGGTGCTGCCGCAAGCCGATCGGCGTCTGACGGTGGCGTGGTGGCTGGTCATTGTGCTGCGGGGTCTGTTGCCTGCGCTGTTCGCATTGGCGATGGGCAACCTCGTGGGGGCTGTTCAGCGCGGAGCTGAACTGGGGGTTGCTCTCGGCGTGGTCAGCGGTGTTTTTGTGTTGCTCCAGGTGTTGGGTCCGCTGCATCGGGCCATCGGTGCGAACCTTGGCGACCGGACCGCGGCGTGGCTTTATGATCGGCTGACCGATGCGTGCGTCCGCCCGCCCGGGTTGGCGCATTTGGAGGATCTCAAGCTGACCACCGACCTGACGGTGGCTCGTGATTTCGATTTGGGGATGACGGGTCCGCCGCTCTTCATCTCGTTGGATTTTATTGCCGGCGGGTTAGTGGAAATGATCGGTGGTTTGGCGAGTGTGACGGTGCTGTTCGGGTTCGCGTGGTGGGCGCCGCTGTTGCTGGGCGGAGCGTGGCTCAGCACGCATTGGCTCTTGCGGGAAAGCGCGGTCTGGCGCGATCGCAACACGGAGGAAGTCCGCGGAGCTCAGCGTGACGCCGACTACGCCTTTCGGCTGGCGGTCGATCCCGCGCCGGCCAAGGAATTGCGCCTCTTCGGCCTGGCCGGATGGGTGATCGATCGGTTTGTCGATCGACGCACGCGTTTGCACGCCTTGCAGTATGAAGCCACGCGACTCCGTGAGAAACCGCTGATTTCGAGCACGCTCCTTCTGATTGGCGCTAATGTGATTGTGTTCTGGTCACTGGCGGCCGCCGCAGCCCACGGCAACGTGAGTCTCGGACAAATGGTGATGTTCGCCCAGGGTGCGATCGGGGCGTCCATGATTGCCTTTGGCGGACTCAACTGGGCGCTGGATGGGTCCGCGGCGCCGGTCGCCGCGGTCCTGCGCCTCGAGCAGGCGATGGCACCGGCCGGGGCGCTGTCTTGCGGCACGCGCCCGCGCCCGCTGGCCGGGCCGGGCGCATGTGAGGTGCGTTTTCGCGATCTGACCTTCGCTTATCCGGGCGGTCCGAACGTCCTTGAGCATTTCGACCTCACGATCCCTGCCGGCTCCTCGCTCGCCATCGTCGGGCAGAATGGCGCGGGCAAGACGACCTTGGCGAAGTTGCTCTGCCGCCTCTATGACCCGCAGGCCGGCGCGATTGAAGTGGACGGCATGGATCTGCGT
>DATLUX010000117.1:0-12896 GCA_035577805.1 Verrucomicrobiia bacterium | reverse complement strand
CGGCCCAACGCGCTCACCACGCCCGCCGTCACGCTGGCTTCAAAACCGAACGGGCTCCCGATGGCGATGGCCAACTGCCCCACCCGCAACCGCGTTGAATCGGCAAACTTCACGGCCGCCAAACCCGGGGCATACAAACGTAAGACGGCCAGATCCGATTCCGGATCTTCGCCGACCAGCACGGCATCCGGACGCCGGCCATCCGACAAGACCACCTCAAGACGCGCCGCCCCATGCACCACGTGACTGTTCGTCACCACCAATCCGTCCGGGCTGACGATGAAACCCGACCCGCTCCCGCCAGGAGACGAGCCACTGGAATCCGGACCCGTTTTACTGATCTCAATCCGGACCACAGAAGGAGCGACGGTTTCCACCGCATTAACCACCGCCCGGGAATAGGCGTCAAAAAGGTGGTCCTCATGATTCTCTGGAGGACGCGGCTCGGGCGAAGGTTGGGCCCCCGGAGAATTGTCCGGAGCACCATCTGCGGCGATTGGGACAGGATACTTTTTCATGAGGCACCTAACTAATTCAGGCAACATGGGTGACAACTTGGCTTTCGTCAAAACGGACCTTGGGCAGCTTCCACCTCCGAGATTTCGGACGCGCCTTGGACCCTTGAAACTACTCCCTCTCCCCTCAAGGGGGAGAGGGCCGGGGCCTGCCACGCCCGTAGCCGGCAGGGCGAAGGCGGGTGAGGGGTGAGAAGGCCAAGAGTTTCGAGTTCCCGAAGGTCAGGTTCATGGAAGGGCCGCGTAGCGATCGGTGTCAGAGTCAACGGGACTCAGGCCGCCGATGATTCAGGGGTTTGGGCCTGCAATGCGGCCAGCTTGCTGGCGATGGTCTTCTTGCTCACCACGCCCACCGTGCGGTCCCGCAAGGTTCCTCCGCGGAAATAGAGCAAGGTCGGAATCCCCTCGACCCGGAAGCGGGCCCCCAGTTCGGGATGATCTTCAATGTTCACTTTGCCCACCGTCGCGCGTCCCTCGTGCTCCCGCGCCAACTCATCGAGCACCGGCGCCAGCATCTTGCATGGGCCGCACCAGGGCGCCCAGAAATCCACCACCACAGGGTGAGGCGCTTGCAAGACTTCGCGATCGAAGTTCGTTTCGTTCAATTCAATGGTCGGTTTCATAAGATTTGGAAAGATCAGGCAGGGCCGCCGGCCGGCTCCAGGTCGGACAGTTCGGTGAGCAACCCATCCAGGTCGAGCGGTCGAGTCGTCATGCGCAACTGGCCGTCCACTCGCGGCCATTCGTCTGGCGGCCGGTCCCGATAAAGTTCGATCCCGTTCCCATCGGGGTCGCGCAGGTAAATCGCTTCACTCACACCGTGATCCGAGGCGCCTTCGATAGACACGCCATGATCGAATAGACGCTTGAAGGCCCGGGCGAGTTCCAGTCGGTTCGGGTAAAGAATGGCCAAATGATAAAGCCCAGTCCGGCCGGGCGGCGGCGGCGAAGCGCCTTCTCCCGCCCAGACGTTCAAGCCGATGTGATGATGATAACCACCGGCCGACAAAAAGACGGCCCCGCTGCCGTAACGTTGCGTCACCTCGAAACCCAGGGCGTCCCGGTAAAACTTCAACGCCCGGTCAAGATTCGAGACCGTCAGGTGAACGTGCCCGATCCGGACATCTGGATGAAGCGAGGTAAACATAACGCAAGGCAGTTCAGGTCAAGTTCAGGCCGCCAGTTCAGTTGAGGTCAAACAACAGCACTTGGCTCGGTTTCGTCGCCGTCAAGGTCAAGGCCGATTCCCGGGAAACCGCAGCGCCGTCCCCGGTGCTCAACGTCTGGCCGTTCAGTTGCAGTTCGCCTTCGGCGACCTGCAGCCAGGCATGACGCTCGGGACCCAGACTCTGGGTAACCGTGGCGCCTTTGGCCAGGCGACCCAACCAAACATCGGCGTCCTGATGAATCGAAATTGACCCATCCCGTCCGCCATGCGAGGCCACCAACGTCAGCCCCGGATGCGCGGTGCCCTGGCCAAAGGAACGTTCGGCATAGGCCGGCTTGACTCCGGACCGTTCGGGCTGGATCCAAATCTGCAACAGATGTACCGGCTCGATGGGCGAGTAATTCACCTCGCTATGGCTGATGCCCGTGCCGGCGCTGATGCGTTGCACGTCGCCGGCCTTCAGCACCGCTTCATGTCCCATGCTGTCGCGATGTTGCAGCGCGCCTCTCAGGATATACGTGATGATCTCCATGTCCCGATGCGGGTGCGTGCCGAAGCCGCCTCCGCCGGCGATCGTGTCGTCATTGATCACGCGCAGGCTGCGAAATCCCATCCAGCGCGGATCATGATAATTGGCGAACGAAAAAGTGTGGTGAGCATCCAGCCAACCGTGGTTGGCGTGGCCTCGTTCTTGAGCTGGTCGAATTTTCAGCATAGCTGTTGGTAGGATATGCTGGCGGCATGCCAACTCCGGTTGGGCTTGCCAGCCTCCGCCGATCCGGCGCCGGGCCAGTGAGTTGCGTGGAGGAAACGCCTGCCCACCGCGCAGCTTAGCCGACAACGCAATTGCGTTGTACAACCCTTTCGCGTTGTCCGAAAAACGCAAATGAGTTGAACGACTATGGCGGCAATGCTAGGAACCTGTGCATGAGCGTTTCCAGCACCTCGCGCCGCGAGTCGCCCGCGCTGCCGGACAGCGGCGATCCGGCGGCGTTGCTGGCCCGAACCCAAGATCTCAGCCGGCGACTGCAGGAGCGCGAAGAATTTTATCGGTCCATCCTCGAAAGCCTCGGCGAAGGTGTCGTCATCACCGATCGCGACAGCCGCATCCTTTATGTGAATTCCTGCATCGAATGTCTGACGGGTTATTCGCGGGCGGACTTGATCGGAGCCGTCAGCTATGAACTGCTTACACCCAAGGAGGAGTGGCCGGCCATGCGCCGGCGGTTGAAGGAACGGTTGAGCGGCAAAGAGGACACTTACGAGCAGGAACACGTGCAGAAGGACGGCAAACGTCATTGGGTGTCGGTCCGCGCCTTGCCGTACCGGAACGCGCGGGACGAGATCGTCGGCACCATCGGCCTGCTTTCCTGTATCAAGGAACGAAAGAACCTGGAATTGGAGAACGAATATCTTCAGGAGGAACTGCGGGGCAACTATCGCGCGATCCTTGGCAGCAGCCCGGCCCTCCAAAAGGTGCTGGCGCAGATCGAGATGGTGGCGCCCACCAACGCGGGCGTGCTCATTCTGGGCGAGTCGGGCACCGGCAAGGAACTGGTGGCCCGGGCCATTCACGAACGCAGCCCACGCCAGGCCGGAGCCCTCGTTCGGGTCAATTGCGCCTCCGTCCCGCGCGAACTCTTTGAGAGTGAATTCTTCGGCCATGTGCGTGGGGCCTTCACCGGTGCGATCAAGGATCGAGTCGGCCGGTTCGAACTCGCGGATGGCGGAACTCTCTTCCTGGATGAGATTGGCGAAGTGCCTCTCGAACTCCAAAGCAAACTGTTGCGGGTTCTGCAGGAAGGCCAGTTTGAAAAGGTGGGCGAAGACCGCACGCGCACGGTGGATGTGCGGATCATCGCCGCAACCAATCGGGACCTGGCCGAAGAGGTCAAGGCAGGACGCTTTCGTCAGGACCTTTATTATCGGTTAAGCGTCTTTCCGATTGAACTGCCGGCGCTCCGCGAACGAACGGAGGACATCCCGATGCTTGCCCAACATTTCCTCAAGGAATCCGCGCGCAAACTCGGCACCAAAGCCCCTCCGTTCTCGGCTGCGCAATTAAAAGAGCTCCAGGCCTACGATTGGCCCGGCAATGTCCGCGAACTGCAGAATGTCATCGAACGCGCCGCCATCCGCTCGCGCAACGGCCACCTGGACTTGGGGCTGCGTCCCAGCGGTCGCCTCAACCCGCGCGGGGCGCGTGCGGCCGAATCCGGGGCAGTTTCGGACGCGCCTGCGTCGTTCAACGACCTGAAAGATCAGGAGCGCGCGATCATTGTGGATGCCCTCCACAAAGCCAACGGCCGCATCTACGGCAGCAACGGCGCTGCCGCCTTGTTGGGCCTGAAACCCACCACGCTCTCCTCCAAGGTGCGGCGCCTGGGCCTGAAGAAAATCAGCTTCTCCTAACGTCGGCCGCTACGAGCCCCCATCTTTCTGCCCCCCATCTTTCTGCCCACCATCTTTCTATCCGCCATCTTTCTGCCCGCCATCCTTCCGCCGCCTTTGCCCTGTGGGCCCTGTCGCCGTGGGCTGCCCGGCCGCTTTCCGCTTTCCGCTTTGATGTTTCGTCTGTATAAGCCCCTGCGTTTAGCATGGCTGAGTTCCTGCAACAGCTTATCAACGGACTGTCGTTGGGGGCGGTGTATGCCCTGATCGCGTTGGGTTACACGATGGTCTACGGGGTGTTGCGCTTCATCAATTTTGCGCATAGCGATGTTTTCATGGTGGGCGCATTTGCGGGCTTTTATTTGTCCCGGCTGGTGCCGCTGCACTCACTGTGGGGCGGGATGGTGGTCATGATTGGGTCGATGCTCATTTGTGCGGCGTTGGGCATTATTATCGAGCGCCTGGCGTATCGCCCCTTGCGCGGACGTTCCAAGCTGGCGGTGTTGATCACCGCGATTGGCGTTTCGTTATTGCTGGAGAACACCGGGCAATTTGTGTTTAGCGCCAATCCGAAGCCATTTCCGCCGTTATTTCCTCAGACCACCCTGCAACTGAGCGGAGGGCTGGTTTTGTCGAGCAGCCAGATCATCGTGTTGGTGTTGACGCTGGTGCTGGTGGCCGCCCTTCGCTTTATCGTTTTGCACACGCGAATTGGCACGGCCATGCGGGCGGTGTCATTTAATCCGCAAGCGGCGGCGCTGGTCGGGATCAACAACGATGTGGTGATCTCGTTTACGTTCGGATTGGGATCAGCCCTGGCGGCCGCCGGCGGGATTCTATATTCGTTGAATTACCCGACGATCGATCCACTGATGGGGGTGCTGCCGGGACTGAAAGCGTTCGTGGCGGCGGTGTTGGGAGGCATCGGGAACATCCCTGGGGCGGCCCTGGGCGGTCTGGTCCTGGGGGTGGTGGAAACGTTTGTGAACGGGAGCCCGTATTCCACCTACACGGACGCCATTGCCTTTGCCATCTTGATTCTCATCCTTCTCTTTCGGCCGGCGGGATTGCTGGGCCGTCTGCAGGTGGAAAAGGTCTGAAGCAAGATGCCCGCTCGCTCTCATTTCCTATTGTTGGCCGCGCTGCTGGTGAGCTTTGTTTTGGACCGCTTCGCTTCGCAGCTCAACCCGTATTACCTGGATATCTGCACCAATGTCGGGATCAATATTATCCTGGCGGTGAGCTTAAACCTGATCAACGGGTTTACGGGGCAATTCTCGTTGGGCCACGCGGGTTTCATGGCGGTGGGCGCGTATACTTCGGCGTCCGTGACGATGTTTTTGGGGCCGCATCTGCCCCTGGGCATGGGTGGCCCGCTGCTCTTTCTGCCGGCCCTGCTGGCCGGAGGCGCGATGGCGGCATTGGCCGGGTTGATGGTGGGGGTGCCGTCGCTGCGTTTGACGGGGGATTATCTGGCCATCGTGACCCTTGGGTTCGGGGAAATTATCCGTGTGATCTTCCGCAACATGGAATCGGTGGGCGGTTCGTTGGGGCTGCAAGGAATCCCGGATTATACGACGCCGTTTTGGACTTTTTCCTTTGCTGCGCTCACGATTTATGTGGTGTCCAGCCTGGTGAACTCGACTTACGGGCGCGGTTTTATCGCGGTGCACGACGATGAAGTGGCCGCGTCGGCCATGGGCATCAACCCCACCAAATACAAAATCATCGCCTTCATTGTCGGCGCGTTTTTTGCCGGCGTGGCTGGCGGGATCTATGGCCACTTCAAACTGTCCATCGATCCGAAGGGCTTTGATTTTGTCAAATCGATCGAGATCGTGGTGATGGTGATCCTGGGAGGGATGGGCAACAATGTGGGGGTGGTGCTGGCGGCGATTCTGCTGACGCTGCTGCCGGAGTTTTTGCGCACGATGGCGGGCTGGAGTCTACCCAACCCGTTCGGCTCACATTCGGTTTCGCTGCGCTGGATCGCCGAGACGCGGATGATCATTTATTCCCTGTTGATCGTGGTGCTCATGCTGGTGCGTCCACAAGGCTTATTCACGCTATCGCTTGGACGCCACCGAAAGAAGGAGGGACCTTAATGAGGGACGCGCCCGGGCCGTCTGCCAGTTCCCTGCTTCGGCTGGAGAAGTGCACGATGCGTTTTGGGGGACTGATGGCGGTTTCGGAGCTTGACCTGAACCTGGACACCAACGAGTTGGTGGGATTAATCGGGCCCAACGGGGCAGGTAAAACTACAGCGTTCAACCTGATCACGGGTGTTTATCCGCCCACGGAGGGCGAAGTGTTCTTCTGCGGTCAACCGTTGCGAAAGCAGAAGCCCCACCAGATCACGGCGCGCGGCATCGCCCGAACTTTTCAAAACATCCGCCTGTTCTCCTCCCTGAGCGTGTTCGACAATGTCCGGGTCGCGTTCCAATTGCATCAGCGCAGCGGGTTCCTGCAATCGCTCTTACGGGGGCCGGCCTTTCACCGCACCGAACGGCAAGTGGAACAGGAAGTCATGGAAGTGCTGGAGATTTTTCGGTTGGGCCGCTTTCGCCATACGCTGGCGCGCAACCTGCCCTACGGCGACCAGCGGCGATTGGAAATTGTGCGCGCGCTGGCCACCAAACCGAAGCTGCTCCTGCTGGACGAGCCGGCCGCAGGCATGAATCCCACCGAGAAAGTGCAACTGATGGGGTTGATCCAGTTCATCAAGGAAAAGTTCGACATCTCCGTGTTACTGGTGGAACACGACATGCAAGTCGTCATGGGGATCTGCCAGCGCGTGGCGGTGCTGGATCATGGCATTAAGATTGCCCAAGGCACCCCGGAGGAAGTGCGGCGCGACCCGAAGGTCATCGAAGCGTATCTGGGCGACAAACATCAGGACAAACAGAGGCGCGCGTAAGCCGTCGTTCTCATCGTGCTGGAAATAAAGAATCTGGTGGTCAATTACGGCGTGATCGCCGCGCTGCAGGGAGTTTCCTTGCGCGTGCCAAAAGGCAGCATCGTCACACTCATCGGCGCCAATGGCGCCGGCAAAACCACCACCCTCCGAACCATCTCCGGCCTGCTGCGGGCCAGCGCCGGAGAAGTCCTGTTTGAAGGACGCTCCGTCACCAATTGTCCGGCTCATCGGCTCGTCAAGCAAGGCATGGCCCACGTCCCGGAGGGCCGCATGGTTTTCGCCAACCTGACCGTGCAGGAAAACCTGCAGATGGGCGCCTATCTCCTGCGCGACCGGGCCGTCATCAGCCGTGAATTGGATTATGTGTTCGCGGTTTTCCCCCGACTCAAAGAGCGGGAGAAGCAGTTAGCCGGCACCCTCTCGGGCGGCGAACAACAGATGCTGGCCATCGGACGCGCCTTGATGAGCAAGCCACGATTCCTGATGCTCGATGAACCTTCGCTCGGGATCGCCCCGTTGTTGGTCGAGAAGATTTTCGAGAAGATTATCGAAATCAACCGCGTGCAAGGCATCACCATCCTGTTGGTGGAACAGAACGCCAACCTGGCCCTCGAGATCTCCAGCTACGGTTATGTGCTCGAGACCGGCCGCATCCTGATCGAAGATGCCTCCGCCAAATTACGCGCCAACCCCCAAGTGCGCAGCGCTTACTTGGGCGGCGACTAGTAACCTTTATTCTCCGATCTGCCATGAGCTCCTACGCCATGCTGGTCCCAGCATTTACGGGTCATTTGAACCCGATGACGGTCCTGGGGCGCGCGTTGCAACGGCGCGGACATCGCGTGGCCATCCTTTCGGCCGTGGAAGCGCAGGAAAAGGCGCGCCAAGCTGGTTTGGAGTTTGTTCCGATCGCCACCCACGAATTTCCCCAGGGCGAATGGGCGCGCACAACCGCGCAAATGGCCCGGCTGACCGGATGGGAGGCAAGCCGGTTGGCCGGACATTGGCTCGGGCGTTTTGTCCGGGGAATTGTCCGCGATCTGCCGGCCATTGCCGAGCGGGAGTGCTTTGACGGGCTGGTGATGGATCAACTCAGCATCGGAGCCGAGAGCGTATGCAGCGTGATCGGATTGCCCGTGGCGGTGGCCTGCAACTCGCTGACTGTCCACGCGGAATCAAGAGTCCCACCGATTGTATTTTCGTGGCGTTGCCGCACGTCGCTTCCTTTTCGGCTGCGCAATGTGATCGGCCAATTAATGCTCAATGCCACCGGTTGGCCGGTCGTGCTGGAACTCATGCGCTATCGCAGCCGGCATCATCTTCCCCGGCTAACCTACAGCTACGGGAACGAGATGCCTCCCAGTCTCGTGCAGGTCGCGCAAACGCCCGCTTTTTTCGATTTTCCGCGCCGACACTTGCCGGACCATTTTCATTATACGAACCCTTGGATCGAGCGAGACGAGAGTCGGGAAGCCGATTTCCCCTGGCACCGCGTTGACGGCCGTTCGCTCGTCTATGCTTCATTTGGCACTTTGCAGAATGGCCTGGAACACGCCTTCCGGATTGTTGCTGAGGCGTGCGCAGGACTGGATGCGCAGCTGGTCCTCACGCTGGGACGCAAGGGCGCGACTGTGCCGGAGAGCTTGCCGGGCAATCCGATGGTCGTCGATTATGCGCCGCAAGCGGCCTTGCTGCGCCGCGCCAGCCTGGTGATCACACACGGCGGTTTGAACACCACGCTGGAATGCCTGAGCCAGGGGCTGCCCCTAATTGCGCTGCCCATCACCAACGACCAGCCCGGGGTCGCAGCGCGCATCGCCCATCTTGGCGTCGGCACGTTTATTCCAATCAAGAAACTGACGGCCTCCAGGTTGCGGGAGGCCGTCTGTGAGATGCTGGCCTCGCCGAAGTTTCGCCAGCGCGCCCAGAACTGTGCCCTCGAAATCCAGCGCAGCGACGGCCCGACCCTGGCTGCAGAGCTGGTTGAAAAAGCTTTTAGGACGCGAAGGCGGGTGAAAAAGGAACCTGACGGAGGCAAGCGCGCGCAAGCGTACCACTAAAGGAAGAGATCTTTCGTTTCCGAAGATTTTCAGCCGGCGATTGGGATCGAAATAGAAGCGCGACCTCCGTTTTCTCCGTTTGCTCCTGTTCCCCAGGCCTTATCATCTCGGGCTCTCGCCCGTTGCTTTTTGAACAGCGTGATAGAGTCGGCAGCGAGCGGCGAACACAGGTAGCGGGCAGAAGCCGCTTACTTCCCAGCGTTGAAATAGAGCTGGGCGTCCTTGCCTTGCATAAGGCTGAACAGACGCGGCGTGACCGACTCGATATGGCCGTCCATGAAAGCGATATTGGAACGGTCAAGGTGATAGATGACTTCGCGTTGGGCAGAAGCCGGTCCTGGCGGGAACGCCGGGCTGGTCATGGTCTTGGCGTCTTCATTGACCAAAAGAACTTTGTGGGACGGGTCCGTGATGGTGGTGGTCATGAGACCGCGAGGCGGGACGGCGCCATTGCCAAAGGGCCGGCTCGGATCCATCCAGCCATTGGCGCTGTAGTTAACTCGAATGGCTTCGCCCAAACGACCAGCGCTGGGACACCGATAAACCGGCATGGGTTCCTTGAAGTTGGGATCGTAATCCTGGCGCGGCTGGCTCGTCACGTACGGATAAACAGAGCCGCATTCGGCGTTCAGACCAAAGCCGGGTTTGAACCATTCCGATTGCAGCCCCATGCGCGCCGTATAATTTTCGCCGCCACACCAGTCGGCGCTGTATTGCGTGGGACTCAACACGGAACGGCCAGGCGTGCCGCCAGGCCAGGGGAACGTGTCGCTGTTATCCTCCGAGTACATCAGGAAAGCCAGCGCGAGCTGTTTCATGTTGCTGCGGCAGGCCAAGCCTTTGGCTTGCTCACGGGTTTTGGACAATGCCGGCAACAACAACGCAGCCATGATCGCAATCACGACGATCACGATCAGAAGTTCGATCAAGGTAAATCCGGAAACACGCCTTCCCTGCAGTTGTGGAGCACGACCAGTTGTCTGCGGAATGGCCATAAGGCTCTTTGGCGTTTTGGTCTAGGTGTCTGGTGTTAGGCATCCTTCTTATGACTCTCAGAAGGAATATGCAAGCCCTGATTTCCAGAATCTTGCGGATAAAATTGCGGATCAATCAGCCCCTTTTTGACCCGACAAACCGCCCCGCAACCCGCCGCGCGAAACGGGGTTGCGAATGGGTGTGCGGGCAGTCCCGCAAACCGCCGTTTTCCACCAAAAAAACCCGTTTTCTGCTCAAATTGACGGGATTACCCGCAGATCTACCCCAACGCCAGCGTCGGGTCGATTTCGGATGGCTCCCACAGCAGGCGCCCCTCCATGCCCCCTGCCACCGCCAGGATCTGGCCGGTCAAGTGCCCCGCCAGATGGTCCGAGGCCAAAAATACGACGGCATTGGCGATGTCCTCGGGACGGGCCACCCGCCGAAGGGAGCGCGTGGCCAGAACGCGGCGGAGCGTGGCGAGAGGCCGCAATTGACCGGCCGTCCGCGGCACGACCGTCCAGCCCGGACACACGCAGTTGATGCGGCCGCCGCAGTAAGTCGAGGTCCCCGGCGCAATGCGTGCGATCTCATTTTTCAGGGAGCGGGTGAGCCCGAAGGCCATGGCAGCTTTCGCGGCGGCGTAATCAGCGTGGCCCGCTTCGCCGAAGATCGCGGCGGTGGAAGCGATCAACACGGCGTTGCCGCGTTTCTGGCGCGCGACAATTTTCAGGAACTCACGCAGGCAAAGAAACGCTGAAGTTAACACGGCGGCGTGGGTGCGTTGCCATTGCTGGAGCGACATGCGGTGCAGCGGCACCTCACGGCTTTCCCAGGAGCCGGCGTTGGCGATGAGCGTATCGATCCGGCCGCCCCATGTCCTGGCCCGAACGATCGCATCGATCACCTGATCTTCCTGCGCCAAATCCGCCTTAACCAGCAGCGAGCGTTTGGCACCAATTTCGCCTTGCAGTTGCCTGGCCGCCTCGGCATTCGAACGATAATGCAAGATCACTCGGGCGCCTTCCTCGGCCAATTGGCGGGCGATAGCCGCGCCGATGCCACCCGATGCGCCCGTCACCAACACCACCCGATCTTTGATCTTTGTGTCCATAACTGTGGACGGATGGTGAGGGATGATCCGGAGTGCATGTCAAACTTTTGTCGGGATCTGAGGACTCGTCAGGGGCTGCGTGGCGCTGAATTCGACAAGGGTGACTGTTCCCGACCACAGTTTCTCCGGGACAAAAAAAGCTCGCGTAAACTGCCATCCGACTATGGATATTCAGAGCGCAGAACATTAATATCCGCGGCGCGAGCCGGTCCAAAATCCGGAGCCGGCGTCATATTATGAATCCAATACTTGCTCAGGTAGCCGCAGCCGCGGCCGAAACCGCATCAAACACGAACCGGGGGGGCCCGTTGATCAGTGCCAGCCAGGGATTCGTCCAGCGCTTCGAAGAAGCCACTGGATTGCCTCGTGAAGTGGCTTTGTGGAGCATCAACATTCTGGCGGCGCTGCTGCTGTTGGTGCTGGGCTATATCGCGGCCGGGTTGGCGCGCAGCATCGTTCGCAAGCTATTCACCAAGCGCAATCTCGATTCCACGGTCGGCGGTTTTGTGGGCAACATCGCGCACGCGGCCCTCATGGCGTTCGTGGTGGTGACGGTGCTGGGTCAGCTGGGTGTTGATACGAAAAGTTTCGCCGCCATCATCGCGGCCGCCGGACTCGCCGTCGGCCTGGCCCTGCAAGGTGGGCTATCCAATTTTGCGGCGGGGTTCCTGATCATCGTGTTCCGCCCCTTCCGGGCCGGAGACACCATCAGCGGCGCCGGCATTGAAGGGACGGTGGAGGAAGTGCAGATTTTTTCCACCACGCTGAATACGGCGGACAACAAGAAGATCATCGTGCCCAACTCGGCGTTAATGGGCGGCAACATCACGAATTACACGGCGAACCCGACGCGTCGCGTCGAATTGCAGATGGCCGTGGGTACCGGCCAGGACCTGGAGAAAGCGCATGCGGCTTTGCTGGCCTTGGCCCAGGCGGATGCCCGGGTGCTGAAGTCGCCGCCCCCGGCTGTCGGCAACGTAAAATTGATCGACCTCGGCACGTTGATCGAACTGCGGGCCTGGTGCAAGACCTCCGATTGTGGAGCGGTGACCAATGATTTCGTAGCCAAAGCGCCCGGCGCCATGGCGGCTGCCGGCATCAAAGGCCCCGACCGAACAGTCTATTACGTGGAACGGAAGTGAGCCGTGGCTAACTTCACGCCCGCCGCTTAATGCCCATTGATTAAAGCCCGTTTGCGTTGCGGGCAACTCCCTTTGGGTCGGCGGGAAGAGTTTTTGTGTCGAAGGCAGCTGCGATCGGTCCGCTGCAACCGTTTTGGGACTGATCGCAACGCATTTGCGTTGAAAACAACTCCGCTGGGTCCGCGGGGGGAATTTTCGCGTCGTTCGCAGCGTTTTTCGGTGGCGGGCAACTCCGTTTGAGTGTTTGAGTCGTTGGGAAAAGTTTTTGTGTTGATCGCAGCTGGGATCGGTCCGTTGCAATCGTTTTGGGACCGATCGCAACGCATTTGCGTTGGAAAACAACTCGGCTGGGTCCGCGGGAGGAATTTTCCATCGCTCGCAGCGTTTTTCGGTCGCGGGCAACTGCGTTTGAGTCGTTGGGAAAAGTTTTTGTGTTGATCGCAGCTGGGATCGGTCCCTTGCAATCGTTTTGGGACCGATCGCAACGCATTTGCGTTGGAAAACAACTCCGCTGGGTCCGCGGGAAGAATTCTTGCGTCATTCGCAGTCTCGATGAGTGCGTCGCAAGCGTTTTCGGTTCGTCCGCAGTCATTCGGGGGCGCGAGGAGCTAAAT
>DATLUX010000116.1:0-11933 GCA_035577805.1 Verrucomicrobiia bacterium | reverse complement strand
ACCAGCCCAAGGACGGCCTTTTGGCTTTCCTGGAGGCCCTATAATTATGTGGAGTTCGATGCCCTCAATCTTCTGTGTTTACGCGCCTTTCTCTCCGGAACTCCACATAATTATGATGTCCACATAATGTCGCAAACTTTGCCGAAATCCCAACATTGTCGCAAAGTCCTCGACAAAGTTTCCGACGAAGTTTCCGACAAAGGCCGAAATCGCCCTTTTCGGGACAAGCTTTAGATACTGCCACCGGGATCGCGGCCTTTAGTTTAAATACACCCGTCCCGGCGCACTTTGCACTTTGCACCTGGCGACGTGGTTTCTATAAGGGATGCATGTGGTCGACTTTTTTATCGCAGGGCGGCCTGATGATTTGGGTGATCCTGCTGGCGAGCGCGGTGGCGATCGTGGTGTTCGTCGAGCGTGTCCTGCATTATCACCGGGCGCAGATCAATTCGATGGAATTCCTGAATGGCGTGCGCAACGTGCTCAAGCGCGACAATGTGGTGGAAGCGATCTCGATTTGCGATGCGACGCCCGGGCCGGTTGCCCGGCTGGTGAAAGTGGCGATCCTCAACCGGGACAAAGGCCGGGATGGCGTGCGGGAGGCGCTCGAAGAAGCCGGGTTGGTCGAGGTCCCGCCGTTGGAAGACAAGCTGAGTTTACTGGCCACCATCGCGCAGATCGCGCCGTTGATGGGATTATTGGGAACCGTCCTGGGATTCATCACGATCTTTACCGCGCTGCAGACCAAGGCGACCATTCCAACGATGCAAGATCTCTCCGGCGGTGTCTGGCAGGCGCTGATTTGCACGGCCGCCGGGTTGGCGGTCTCGATCCCCTCTTACGCGGCGCATAATTATCTAGTCAGCCGCGTGAATGCCATTGTGCTCGATATGGAGAAGGCCGCCACTGAAATCGCCAACATCCTGGCGGACGCGTAATTTGTCACCACGCAACCTTTCATGAGATTTCCTGTTCGCACCAAGATCTTCCGCGGCCAGCTGGATGCGGCTCCGTTTCTCGGGGTGTTCTTTCTGATCATCATCTTTCTGCTGCTCAATTCGGCCTTGGTGTTCACTCCGGGCGTGCCCATTCAGCTTCCTGAGGCAATCAATATGCCGGGGTCCGACCGCGCCACGGCGGTGGTGGCAGTCGATCCGGAAGGCCAGTTTTATTTCGAAAACCAGTTGTGCGACGCCGCGCAACTTCAGTGGCGCTTGCAGAGTGCCGTTGAACGCAGTGCCCAACCGGTGACCCTGATCGTGCAGTTCGACAAAAAAGCGTCTTCGGAAGTATTCGTTCGCCTGGCCTCGCTGGCGCGTGCGGTGGGCATCCGTGAGATGTTGCAGGCCGTGCGGCCGCCCGTGGAACCGCGGCTGACTCCGAACGAGACTCGACCTCCAAGGTGAAGTGAGCTGGCAGCGTGTCGATCCATTCCCATCAACCCTCCGAAACAACGCCGGCGCCCGCGCCGTTAGCCCCCGAGCGACCGGCGGGATCCGCAACCGCCAAGGCCTTGGAACCGCCAGGCTGGTCGAAACGCCGCTGGATTGGGAGAATCCTGGGTCTTTTCCTGGCTCAAACCATTCTCATTCTCTGGGTCGATCACCAGGGCATCCCCTTGCAGGAACGGCCGATTTTCCGGACGAACCTGCGGTTGGCCGTTGACGAACGGAGCGTCAGCAACATCAGCGAGTTGGTTTCGCACGAGGATCCCATGCTGCTGGCGTTGCCGAGTTTGCGCGGCTTCTCCGGCCCGGCCTGGTTGGAGTTTGCGCCGCCTGACTATCAACCCGCCGAGCCGGAGGAGTCACCCTATTGGCTGCAGCTCCAGCCCAGCGCCTTTGGAGCCGACTTCGCTTCGCTGCTCGCCACCAGTTCCATCGCCCCGCCATTGGTGGCCGATAAACCGATCCCGCGCCTGCGCAGCTATGAACCCAACCCGCTCGTTTCCTCAATCACCACCGAATCCCGGCTGCGCATCGAAGGCGATCTGGCGGGGCGACCTCTATTGAAGCCCGTGGAACTTCCCCCCTGGGGGAATTCTGAGGTCCTTTCCAATACGGTGGTGCAGGTAGCGGCGGATGCCGATGGCGTGCCGGTATTCACGGCCGTGCTGGGGCAAAGCGGCTCGAAAGACGTGGACAACTATGCGCTGGACGTCGCCGGCCGCGCACGGTTCCAACCCTTGCGGCGGTCCCGGGCGCCCGGTGTGCCGCCGCCTGAGAACCTGGCCTGGGGTTCATTTGTGTTCCAATGGCATACCATTCCCATGCCGGTGACCAATCCGGCGGTGGTGCTGCCGCCTTGATGAACCGGATTGAGGCACCCACATCCCGGGCATGACTCTCGATAACATTCTCTTCTTATACGTGGTCGTTCTGTTGGGAGCGCTCGTGTTGCTGGCGATTTACTCGGAGCGCCGCCAGCGTTGGTTCGGACCGCGTCCCAGCGATGATCATGTCTTCCGCTGCATCAAATGCGGCTACGTCTACACCGATGATCCCGATGTCGACCGGTCCCGCTGTCAGCAATGCGGCACGCTCAACGAAGCGATTAAATTCTGATCTCCACGTGCAGCCCGTAGCAACCGAGGTAACGAGGCTCATGGTCCTACATGTAGTGCATGTACGCGCGCAGATGGAAACTACCCATGAACCTTCCCCTCCGTAGCAGCCGACGTCAGGAGGCTCACTCTACCCCAACGCGTTCTCCGGGAAAAAGATCAGAGCCCTTCGACAGGCTCAGGGTGTACCTCGTTACCTCGGCTGCTACGTGAGATTGGGTTGGGTTCATGGCCCCAATGTGCGTCCGAAATTCGGAGGTCCGGGCTACCCATGAACAGACCCTCACCCGGCCCCGCGGTCGCGGGGCCACCCTCTCCCATCCGACCCTGGCTATGCCGGAGGCTTCGCTGAGGCGAGTGGGAGGGGCTGGGAGCCTGCCCCGAGGGGGTGAGGGCTCTTTTTCAGTGGAAGTTCATGGCCCCAATGCTCGTGCACCTGACGCGGCGACGCGCCGAAAAGCCATTGGACTTCGCCATCGTTTTTTGCCTAAACTTACTTTTGTGTTCGCCAAGGTTTGTTCCGCTGCGGTCAACGGTATTGAAGCGTTTGCTGTAGACGTGGAGGTATTTTCCGGATGGGGAGATACCAATGTGATCATTGTCGGGTTGCCTGATGCGGCGGTGCGCGAGTCGCGCGATCGGGTGAGCACGGCCCTGACAACCTCCGGTTACACCTTTCCGATGGGCCGCACCACCATCAACCTGGCGCCCGCGGACGTCCGGAAGGAAGGTCCCAGTTTTGATCTGCCCATCGCCATCGGGATTCTGGCCGCCAGCGAACAGCTCGAATCCGATCGTATGGAGGAATACTTCTCGACCGGGGAATTGGCTTTAACCGGCGAGGTGCGTCCGGTGAAGGGTGCTCTCACCGTGGCTCTGGCGGCGCGCGCGCACGGCAAACGCGGTGTGCTGGTGCCCCTCGAGAATGCACCGGAAGCCGCCGTGGTCGAAGGGATTGAAGTGATCCCGGTCCGCAATTTGCGCCAAGCAGCCGGGTTCCTCGAAGGCACGACGCTGATTTCGCCTGCCCAAGTCGATCTGGCGGATCTATTCGCGCATGCGCCCGACGATGAACTGGACTTCGTGGAAGTCAAAGGCCAGGAGTCCGTCAAACGCGCCCTCGAGATCGCCGCCGCCGGCGCCCATAACATCCTGTTAGTCGGCCCGCCCGGGACCGGCAAATCCATGCTGGCCAAACGGCTTCCCACCATCCTGCCGCCCCTGATTCTGGAGGAAGCGCTCGAGACCACCAAGATCCACAGCATCGTGGGATTGCTGACGCCCGGACAAGCGCTGGTGACGCGCCGCCCGTTCCGATCCCCGCATCACACCGCCAGCGATGCCGGGTTGCTGGGCGGCAACGTCAATCCGACTCCAGGCGAGATCTCGCTGGCCCATCACGGCGTCTTGTTCCTGGATGAATTGCCGGAATTCAAACGCAGCGTGCTCGAGACCATGCGCCAGCCCTTGGAAGAAGGACGCGTGACCATCTCGCGTGCGGCCGGCACGATGACTTTTCCCGCGCAATTCATGCTGGTGGCCGCGATGAACCCCACTCCTGACGGCAAAATGCCGCACGAAAGCCGTTGCTCACCGCGCGAGATCCAGAATTATCTCGGGCGCATCTCCGGGCCCTTGCTGGACCGGATTGATCTGCACATCGAAGTGCCCGCAGTGCCGTTTCGAGAAATCACGGCCGAACGCACCGGCGAAACCTCCGCCCAGATCCGGGAACGGGTGGTGGCGGCGCGGCGCATTCAGCAACGCCGTTTCGCCGGCCGCTCGCGTCTGACCAGCAACGCCCGCATGGGCCCCAAGGAACTTAAAGCCTACTGCGCGCTGTCTGAATCCACGTTGGATCTGTTACGCATCGCCATGGCCGACATGAACCTGAGCGCCCGCGCTTACGATCGCATCCTGAAAGTCTCGCGTACCATTGCCGATCTGGCCGACGCCGAGGATATCAGCGCCGAGCACGTCTCCGAAGCGATCCAGTTTCGGTCGTTGGATCGGCAGGTCTGGGGCTGGTCGGCGTAACACGAAAAAGGCTCAAACGCTGTGCCAATCCGATAACCATTTCCCGATATTGCTCATTGCTCATTGCTCATTGCTCATTGCTCATTGCTCATTGGGAGTTGCTCATTGGGAGTTGTTGGAACAAGCCTCACCTTGATTAGAAATCGCAGCCATCCGCTGGTTTCGCGCATCTCCTTGGCGGCGATGCCTAAATTCGACAATGCAGGCCACACCTGCAGCAAAATCCCACAATCGTTCAGAGAACTCCTTGGCGTTCACTGGGCCTAAGTCTGGGCATCGGTGCCGAGCC
Source organism: Verrucomicrobiia bacterium (assembly GCA_035577805.1). Lineage (GTDB taxonomy): Bacteria > Verrucomicrobiota > Verrucomicrobiia > Limisphaerales > JADJPG01 > DATLUX01. The sequence continues at coordinate 7,044 of DATLUX010000116.1, read as the reverse complement.
AGGCAAGCCCAATTCCGCAGTGAGCAGTGAGCAGTGAGCAGTGAGCAGTGAGCAATGAGCAGTGAGCAGTGAGCAATGAGCAGTGAGCAATGAGCAATGAGCAATCGGGCATGCGATGCAGCGGGACACGTTCAAAGCGACACAATGTCCAAACTCCAGAGCAGCGGTCTATGACCGGCGCCTTTCTGGCTCCTTTTTGCGCAGCAGCGGCGGTCGCAGAACGCCGCTACAGCCCAATTAGGTTAGGACAGTACGATTTTCAACGATTTTCACGATTTTCAGACCGAGGTTGAGCCTCGGGCCCAAATGCCGTAACCTGCCGCGTCGCGTCCCTAGCCAGGCCGGGCTTGGATGGGTGATGCCGCCGCGCCATCTATGCGAGACAAGAATCTGCTGCAGTTGTTCCTGGGCCTGAATGTGGCCCTGGCAGCGTGCCTGGTTGTTTACCTGTTCTTATCCTCAAACCGCGCCCCGGCCATCACCACGACCAGCTTTGTCAATTACTCCGCGAAATCCAATCGGACATCTGTCCCGGTCCTGACCGCCGACCGGGCCACACCGGCCACCAACGGATTGGTCGCGGGGAGCAACAACACGTCGGCAGCGGCGGCAGGTGCCAGCAATGCCGCCACCACCGCGAGCGTCATCGGCACCTCGACCAATGCAGCGGGCACCACCAATGATCCGACCGCTGCGCTCACCTCGGCAGGCTCGGTCAAGCGTGTGGGCTGGGAAGAGATCGAAGCAGACACACGCAACAATACCGATCACTACAAGGGTTATCTGAACAGTCTACGTGCGGTGGGTTGCCCGGAGGACAAGGTTCGCTATATCGCGCTGGCCGATATTAACGAATTGTTTGGCAAGAAACGCCTCAAGGAAGCGGTCACCTACGATTTGCAATGGTGGCGAAGCGAGCCGGAGTTGTCCATTGCTGGGGCGTTGCAACAAAAAGGGCGATCCTTGGAGGAGGAACGGCAAGCGCTCATCTACAAATATCTCGGGCCGGAAGCCGCCGAAACCGAGAAAGGCGAGGCGTTGCTCTGGAGCAATGTGCAGCTCACGGGTCCCGTGCTGGGAAATCTGCCGCCCGAAATCCACAACTCGGTTCAGGAGATCTGCGGCCGTTCCATCGATCGCCATCAGGGTGCGATGTGGGCCCGTTTTAATGAAGGTCAGCCTTTGAACCAAGTGGAGATGGCCAGGTTGCGCGAGCAGACTCGCGCCGATCTGCGCAAGATTCTGAATGCCGAAGCCATGGAGGAATTTCTGCTGCGCTATTCGCACAATGCCCATCAGCTCCGCAACGAACTGCGCGGGTTTGAGCCGACGCCAGATGAGTTTCGCAAGATCTTCCGTTCGATCGACAGCCTGGAACACCAATTGCAACTCGAGTATGGAAGTCCCGAGGCGCTCAGCCAGCAACAACGTGAACGGTTCCTGAGCCAACGCGACTCCGCCATCCGCGAAACGCTCGGCCCCAAACGTTACCAGGATTATCTGCTGGTCAAGGATCCTCTCTATCGCCAGGCCCAAACCATGGCCAGCCAGTACGGCGCCCCGGCCAAGGCGATCATGCCCATCTATCAGCTGAGCAAAACCAACGAAAGCCGGCGGCAGAAGATTCTCAACGACCTGGCGCTGACCCCCCAACAGAAAAGCGAGGCACTCAATTCGATCAACATGGAACAAATGCGTTCCGTGCAACAGATCGTGACCGAAGCCAGAAACCAGCCCTAACGAGGCAGGGCCTCAGACCTGCAAGGCAAAGGACGGTTCTTGGCAAGATCGAACGGCTTGGAGTGCCTTGCAATTCAGGATGACAAGCGGTCAGAAATCCCTTTCACTCTCCCGGATTTCGTTCTGCTATGCCGAAACGTACCGACATTCATTCCGTGCTGATCATCGGCGCGGGCCCGATTATCATTGGGCAAGCCTGCGAGTTCGATTACTCGGGAACGCAGGCGTGCAAGGCGCTGCGGGAAGAAGGTTATCGGGTGATCCTGGTCAATTCGAATCCGGCCACGATCATGACCGATCCCGAGTTCGCCGATCGCACCTACATCGAGCCGATCACCCCGGAGGCCGTTGAAAAAATCATCGCGCGCGAGCAGGAAGAAATGATCCGGATCGGCGCGCGCGGCCAGCTGGTCTTATTGCCTACGCTGGGGGGACAGACGGCGCTGAATACGGCGATGGCCCTCCATCGCAACGGGGCGCTGCAACGGCATGGCGTGGAGATGATCGGCGCCAAACCCGAGGCCATCCATCGGGGCGAAGATCGCGAGGCCTTCAAGCAACTGATGCTTTCCATCGGCTTGGATGTGCCGATCAGCGGCACCGCCCACCACATGGAGGCAGCCCGCGCCGTGGCCGAAAAAATCGGCCGATTTCCTCTCATTATCAGACCGGCCTTCACTCTGGGCGGCACCGGCGGCGGCATCAGCTATAATCGCGAGGAATTCGAGGAGATCGCCAAACGCGGTCTGGACCTCTCGCCCGTGTCGGAAATCCTGGTCGAAGAATCGTTGTTGGGCTGGAAGGAATACGAGATGGAGGTCATGCGCGACAAGGCCGACAACTGCGTCATCATCTGTTCGATCGAAAACTTCGACCCGATGGGCGTGCATACCGGCGATTCCATCACCGTGGCTCCGATCCAGACCTTGACCGACAAGGAATTCCAAATCATGCGCGATGCCAGCTTCGCGGTCATCCGCGCGGTGGGCGTGGAGACCGGCGGATCGAACATTCAGTTCGGAGTCAATCCCGACAATGGCCGCATGGTCATCATCGAGATGAACCCACGGGTGTCCCGCAGTTCCGCCCTGGCGTCCAAAGCCACCGGTTTCCCTATCGCCAAGATCGCGGCCAAACTCGCGGTGGGCTATCTGCTCGACGAGATCAAAAACGACATCACCCGGGAAACACCCGCGAGCTTCGAGCCCACCATCGATTATGTCGTCACTAAGATTCCCCGATTTGCCTTCGAAAAGTTTCCCCAGGCCGATCCCACCCTCACCACTCAGATGAAAAGTGTGGGCGAAGCCATGGCCATCGGACGCACCTTCAAGGAAAGCCTCCAGAAATGCCTGCGCTCGCTTGAAATCGGCCGCAGCGGTCTGGGCGGCGACGGCAAGCCGTGGCGAATCGGCACCGAAACTTACGGCGATCGTGACATCCTGCCGCGGGATGTGATCAGCCAGAAATTAACCGTCCCCAACGCGGAACGTGTTTTCTTTATTCGCCACGCCTTGCGGGCGAGGTTCAGCATCGACGAGATCTTTCAACTCACCCGCATCGATCCTTGGTTTCTTAATCAGATCAAGGAGTTGGTGGATTTCGAAGAGGAACTCGCCTCCGCCAGCCCTTGAAACCATGGCATGGCCCCGCCTCGTTCGCCCCGGCCGGTTGGTCCTCCTCCTCCTTCTCGTCACCGGCTGCGCTTCTCCATCGATCCGCGCGCCCATCGACTTGTCCGGACCGGATTGGACCCGGCGTGAAGGCCAGGCCGTCTGGCAGCTGCAACGAGCCGCCGCCGGCGTGGCTGGTGAACTCCTGGTCGCAACTCATCCCAACGGCAGCGCCCTTATCCAATTCAGCAAGCCCCCGCTTCCATTCGCCATCGCCCAGCGCACCAGCAATTCCTGGCAAATCCAATTCTTCGCCCAGAATCGGTCTTACTCCGGACCCGGCCGCCCGCCGAGCCGCATCCTTTGGCTGCAACTCCCCGACGCCCTCGCCGGGCACCCAGCCAAGGGACTGCGGTTCGGGCAACGGGATGCCGGCCGCTGGGTCCTCGAGAATCTCGCCCGCGGAGAAACGTTGTCCGGCTTTCTCACCACGACTCAACTGCCCGCCACTCATCTCGTTCGCCCCAGTGAAACGCTTCCACAGTTGGCGCTATGGTACGGCATCCCGCCGGACTCGATCGAAGCAGCCAATGCCGGCCCGCCCTCGGCATGGTTCAAAGCCGGTAACCGTATTCGTCTGCCCTCGCTTAAGGCCACTTTCACCGCCCCGTAGCGTCCCACGCGGCCTGTCGTTGCTTCCGAACCTTCAGCCGATTAGAGTCTCTGCATGAACAGACCCTCAGGTAGCAGCCGACGTCAGGAGGCCTGCCCTGAGCTTGTCGAAGGGGCTCACTCTAACCCAACGCGTTCTCCGGGAAAAAGATCAGAGCCCATTCGACAGGCTCAGGGTGTACCTCGTTACCTCCTGCTACGTGAGATTGGGTTGGGTTCAAGGGTCCAATTCACGTCCGAAATTCGGAGGTCCAAGCTCTCCATGAACCTGACCTTCGGGAACTCGAACTCTTGGGCCTTCTCACCCACCCCGGCCCTCTCCCCGTTGAGGGGAGAGGGAGCAGGTTCATGGCCCCAATTCACGTGCATAAGCAGGTGGAAACTGCCCAACAACCTTCCTCCTCTGGCTCGATCATGAAACCAAGTCCGAGTGTTGAGGCGGGTGCGGACGCCGTTGACCTTAATCCCGCCTCTTCCACCGCGCCCAGAATTATCGGGAGCCGGGCGGATGGCGTTCTTCGTGCGGAGAAACCGCCTGGCCCCTCCACGCTTTATCGCGCGGAGTTTTGGCGTCTCGGGGTTCAGCTGGCCAGACGGATGCCGCACGGATTGCTCAGCCATTTGACCAGGCAGGCCGCGAAAGCGTATTGGCTCGCCTGTGCCAGCCGGAGGCGAGTGGTTTTCCAAAATGTGTTGCCCGCTCTGCACGGAGACCAACAAGCCGCGGCCATCACCACGCGCGAGTTATTTCAGCAATTTGCCCTCAAGCTGACTGATCTTTGGCGATACGAAAGCGGACTGGCCATCTATGACTTGTTCCACAACCTCACCGGTTGGGAACATTTCCAGCAGGCCCAAGCCCACGGGCGGGGAGTTCTTATCCTTACGATTCACCTCGGCAACTGGGAGTTCGGAGCGCCGCTGCTCACGGAACGCGGGGTTAAATTGCAGGTCATTACCGGTCCGGAACCCCAGGCGGAACTCACCGCCGTCCGCCAGTCGGCCCGGGCACGCTGGGGGATCGAGACTTTGGCTCTTGGAGGCGACCCATTTGCGGCCGTGCAGGTGATTCGACGCCTCGAAGCCAACAACGCGGTGGCCCTGCTCATGGATCGTCCGCCGGCGCCCACGGCGGTCCGGGTCAAACTTTTCGGCCAGCCCATAGATGCCTCGATCTCCGCGGCCGAACTCGCGCGAGCCTCCGGGTGCGCTCTGCTGCCCGTTTACTTGCCGCGCGCCATCCGCGGATACACGGCGCAGATCCTTCCTGAGATTCCTTATGAGCGGCCGGCGCTTCGAGATCGCCAGGCCCGGCTCGACTTGACTCAACGGATCCTGGCGGCCTTTGAACCGGCCATCCGCCTCTATCTGAATCAGTGGTATCACTTCGTCCCGATCTGGCCGTCAGAATAGAATAATTATGAAAGGAAACAAAGGAAACCAACAGACCGCGCAGAGGACAAGGCCGCAGACCAATCTGGGGTCCGCAGTGGGGGGCACCACAGGGTGGCCGCTTGAATCAGCACCAAATATTGACCGCAGCTTGCGAACAATTTTGAGAATAGTAGCACAAGGGCGGTCGGCCGGCCTTTGGATGGCGCTGATGGTTTTGCCTTGGCTACCCACGCGCGCCACCGGCGCTTCGGCGCTGCTTCAATCCTGGTTTTCTGCGCAAACGAATTTGCACACCTGGTCGGCCGACCTGGTGCAGACGCGGTCACTGAAGGCGCTCTCACAACCGCTCACCGCCCGCGGCCAAGTGTGGTTCTCCGCCCCCAACCGATTCCGCTGGGAACTGACGTCGCCATCACCGACCATCGCGGTTCGGGAACCCGATCAGATGCTGGTCATTTACCCCAAACTCAAGCGAGCCGAACGCTACCCGTTGCACGATCAGGCCGCCGGTCCTTGGAAAGACACCCTTGCCCTCTTGGAGGCCGGGTTCCCGCGCAGCCAAACGGAATTGGAAACTCAGTTCCGGCTGCTAGCCGAATCGATCCATGGCCCGGTATGCGAAATCACCTTGCAACCCAGATCCGCTTCCGCCCGCCGGCTCATGCCCCAGATCAAGCTCAGCTTCACTACCAACGATTTGATGCTGCGCGGAACGGAACTGCAATTCGCCGACGGCTCAACCTTGCGCAACGAATTCGCCAATGGACAACTTAATCCTGCCCTGGACGAGAGTCTCTTCGCGCCCAAGCTCGACCGTGATTACCAGATCGTTGATCCGTTGAAGAAATGAACGATCCTCTCCGCCAAGGCCTGAGTGCGCTGCCGCACGGACCTGAGTTCCGGTTCCTTGATCGGCTCACTGCTCTCGAGCCCGGCCGCGCCGGACGAAGCGAATACACCGTGCGCGGCGATGAGCCCTTCCTCAAAGGCCATTTCCCAGGCCAACCCTTGCTGCCCGGCGTCCTTTTGATCGAAGCGGCCGCCCAGTTGGCGGGTGTCATTGCCCAGAGCGACCAAACCCTCCCCCCGCTGCCCGGCCTCAAGCTCACCGCCGTGCGGGCCAAAATTCTGGGCACCGCCAGGCCAGGCGAGCGGATCGAGTTCGCGGCGCAGGTCACTGGCCGCTTGGGCCCGTTGATTCAGGCGGAAGCCACCGCCACGCTGGCCGGCCAGCCGATCCTGCAGGTAAACCTGACGCTGAGCGGCGAGGCAACCGGGGCAAGCCCGCCTTGAATTGAAGAGCGGCGCGGGGCCGTCCTTCCAGCAGCGCAAGTTGGTCCGGGTCCAGTCCGCCACCCGCCTGGCGGCATGGCCGGCTCCGGCGGGCCCGCTCTACTATTGACTATGGTACTATATGATCGACTACGGCTCTGGGAAAACGACCAACAAGGACTTCTCCGCGTGCCTCTACAACAATCGTGTTCCATATGCGGAAACCCAGAATGTCATCAAGGACCTGCGGAAACTGGTTGCTGCGTTTCCGTTTTGATTCTCCGGATTGGGGAAAAAAGCGGTTGCGTGATGCGAGTTTTGGCGCTCACTCGACGCCTGGCGTACTAGAGAG
>DATLUX010000115.1:0-22705 GCA_035577805.1 Verrucomicrobiia bacterium | reverse complement strand
AATCGGCTTCTGAAAAAACGCGGTAACCTCCGGGCGCCAACACCGAACCGAGCGGGACGCGGAACTTCTTGGGCGTATTGAAGTCGTCGGTAAGAAACCATCCGCCGATCTCGGCCGGCGCGCCGCCAGCATTGAACAGCTCGATGGAGTCAGTGGGAGGCGGTTGTTCGGTATGAGTGAGCACTTCGTTGATTAAGACGCGTGGGAAAACAGGCGTGGGCGGATCGGCCGCGGCGGGCGAACCCTGTCTCTGGCCCGACGGTCGCCATTGCTGGGCGCTGGCCCACTGATCGGGCGCGGCATTTTCATCGACGGCGACCAAGGAAAAGCCCAGGCCATCCGTGACGGGATACCAGCGGTTGTCATAACGGAAATCGAGAATCTCTTCGTTGGCGGCGTCGACCAATTGCAGGCGTTCGCCGCCATTTTCGAGGGCGCCCAGATATTGTCCCGCCAGCTCCGCCAGCGTGCCGTAGCGGCTGGCAAACGCCGCCGCGTTTTTCACCACGACCACACGGGCGCCTGGACCCAGGGTGGTGACGGCGCTGCCGGAGAAAGAGAATTGCACGCCGGCCGTGAACCGAACGCCGGTCAGGTCAAGCATGGTCGTCGTCGAGATGTTGCGCAGTTCGATATACTCGGAGGCCTCGGGATCGGAGCCGGTCGCCGGCACGAGCGGTGCCGGATGGTACATCAACTCGGTGATGCGAAGGAATTGTTGCGCGGCGCTGGCGCTGGGCGCGTTGGTGATCGCAGCTCGTTCCAGGCCGGTGGCATCGAACAATCGCAACGGCTCGCCACGGGCAGAGAGCTGGCCTTGATAGTTGCCTTGCACAAAGAGCCGCTGCCCGCCGCGTGGGCCGCCCGAGCGCGCGCGGAATGAGGTGACGTTGGGGCTCAGGTAAAGCACTTCATTCGAAGGAATGACCGTGCCCGGTTTGAGAGTGAACTCCACGCCGCCACGGATCTTCCACTCGGACACGTCCACTGGAAACGGGCTTTCATTGGTCAGGGAGAGAAATTCCTCGGCTTGATTGCCGGAGGCCGGGTTGACGTCGAGAGGGCCCAGTCGCACGGCGCAGTTGAAGGGTTGAGAGGCCGGGTTGGCGGGGCCCACGCCCGCAATGTTCAACCCGGTCAGGTACGGCAGTCGCGGGGTCAGGTATTCGTTGCGAATGCGGTCGAGGGCGGCCCGGAAGGTATAAGTGGTGCCGGGGAAGTGCGCATTGACGCCCCAGCGGGTGCGGTCCGCCTGCACGTCCGGCGTCAGGTACGCGTAGAATTGTTCAATCCGATCCTGAAAATAGGTGGTGGCCAGGAATTGGTCGGTCAGTGTGCGCACGCGCCGCAGCAGCATCGCCCGGGTGCGCGGCGTGTTCACGATCGCCTCAATCATGCGGTTATATTTGCCGCCGCTGAGCAGGTAAGGGCGGGCACCAATGAAGGGATGGCTCGCGCACGCGGGGCTGTTGGTATTCTGCGCGGAGGTCACGATCGTGTCGGTGTTGAGCGCATCCGGCCCGAAGGTGAGATCCAGATCCCAGGGGAGCAACCGCCATTCCTTCGTGCCATTGGTGTCGCGGTACAGGAAAAGATTCTTGTCACTGGCATCGATGTTCTGGGTCACTGCCACCGTGGCCAGGAAATTGATCACGGCCGGGACGTCGAAGTTATCGAACACGAACGTTTCGAGGGCCGGGCCATTCAAGGCCAGGCCGTTGAGCAGGGCTTGGGCGTCGGACTTGTCTTCGGTCCTGCGGGTTTTCTTCTCAAATGCCGCCACGCTGTCAAAGGTGGAGCCTGGCCCGCATTTATAGAGCGATCCTTCCGGATCCATCCCGCGCCCGCGCAGAAAATCGCGGTCGGGCTGCTCGACGAACAGAGCGACGCTGTAAAAGGCGCCATTCTGGCGAAGTTGAAGGTGAAACGTTTCCGGCGCAGGCACACCCGCCGCCTCCTGATGCTCGGCGGTGAGCACTGCCCGCACATAAGCCTTGTCGGTGTAGGTCGCGTTCAGATCAAATTCGCTGACGCGCAGCGCTCCCGGGTGAATCAAGTAATGGTCCCCTTCGTTTAACTCGATCTTGTAACTCTTCTTGGGCCAGCCCCGCGCCGTGCCGCCGCGGATGCGCACGAAGACGTTGTCATAAAACTCGCCCAAGGGGCTAAAAATCGAACAACGCGTCCCCAGATCAGTCTCGGCCGCGGCTGGCGTGCCCACAAACCAATGCAGGACCGGCAGGGCACTGGTAATGCCGGCGTTGCGGATCAGTGTGCCGCGGTATTGAGGCGAACCCAGCGGATCGGAAAAAAGCGGCTCGCGGTTGGTTCGGCCCAGGGCATCAGCGGCCAAAACCGCGTAACGCAGCATCTGGCCTGGATTGCTGGCGGTGGCGGGGATGGACGCGCCATAGATTCCATCACCGGCGGCGCCGTCGCCATGGGCGCCGTCGTCGAACATGGGCACGGCGACCTCGTTGGAGAACATGATGCGATAACGCAGGGTCACGTTGGTGATCGGGGCGAAGGCAGGCGCGACCCGCGCGGTCACCAGCAAGTCCTGATCATCGGAAGGCACCGCGGGCTGATGATTTAAGTTCTGGATAATCGGCCCGAGCACGCTCACCCCCACGATGTTCTCGGCGCCGGGCGTGGGAGTCGTGAAGTAAACCAAGGCGTTGGTGGTGTCGATGATCGAGGAGGCTTCCAGAGTCGGCTGGAGGAATAGATCCAAGTCATCGGGTTGAACATTGAGGGCCTGGATCGCTAACACATTCGATCCGGGCTGGATCACTTCGGTGAACGCGGCCAGGTTCAGCACCTCGAACTCCGCCGCCTCCGGGTCGGGCCGGCTGGCGACCGCCTTGGAATCCCAGTGCAGATCGTCGGGCGCGAGGCGACGCAGGATCTCCGTTCCATTCAGCCAGGCGACCAAGCCGTCATCGTAACGGATCTTCAGGAGCCACCGTGTGAGTTGCTCGGGCTTGTCCACGGTAAAGACAAAGCGCAGGTAGCACGAAGCATTTTGTCCCAACATGGCCGGCCGGAGGTCGGTGAGGATGCTGGACCCCAGGGCCGTGGCACTCGAAGCGAGAGCCTGAATCTCCGTCGGGTCGAGCGCTCGATTCCAGATCCCGAGATCATCGATCTGACCCTGCCAGTAGCCGGGCGCACCTGAGTCCGCCCCGGTGCCCGTGGCGTTGAGTTTTACACCGATGCCCAGGGCCGGCAGGGGCGGGTTGACGAAGTTGCCCGTGTAAGGGCCGCTGCCGACCAGTTGCCCGTTCCGATAGAGGAGCAACAAGCCGTTGGTGGCCGTGAATGCCACGTGTTGCCACGCACCCAACGGCAAGGGATTGCCTTCGCGCACACTGAAATCCCCGGCGCTGGTGTGGATAAAAATGTCGAGATCCCCGCCGGTATCGCGCAGTCCGAAATGGAACTGGCCTTGGACGTTGGCCCAGTTCTTGGCGATGGAGGCCCAGACCGGCCGGCCATCCGCCCAGACCCACGCCGCCGCGCTCAAAGCGTTGCTGGCTTTCGGGTAATTGGGGACGCGCACGAAATCGGTATTCGGGGAGCCACGGAACCGGAGTGCGCCCCCCTGAATGCCGGGTCCCCACTGCGAGCCGTTGGTGGGAAAGTTCAAGAGGACGCCCGTGTTGCCACGGCCGCTGCTATCGAATGCGAGATTGCCGTTGGTTTCATTAAAGCGCCAATAGCCCACCAGGCCGTTGGTTAATCCAGCCAGTGGCAGCGAGCCGATGTCGGTCGCGCTGTAGCCGAACGGCGCGGTGCCTGCCGTCCAACCGGAGTCATCGAACCCATTGAGAATCCAGTTGGTGCCCAACGCATCGGAGGTAGGAATTAGAAATCGCCCTGACGCCCGCGCGGACAGGATCGTCTGCAGACGCAGCCCGGGGTCCAACCCGAAGGATACATCTGGTACCTGCGGCGGGTAGAACGGCGTATACGCGGTGGCCACGGTCACGCCGTCCGGCTCGGTCAACGCCAGGAATTCGCCAGAGGCGTCGAGCTTGAAATTGGTGTGCAAGGCCCCGTTGCTCGACCGCCGATCCTTGCCTGAGGCAAAGACAATCAGGTAACCGCCCGGCTCCACCAACGTCGAAGGTAACTGCCACTTGCGCAGATTCGCCGGGTCATCGCTCAAACTCCATCCGCCGAGATCGACGCTGGCATTCGTAGTGTTCCGCAGTTCGATCCAATCCGGAAAATCACCATCTTCATCCGCCAACCCGCGCGTATTGGCCGCCATGAACTCCGAGAGTATCACCGGGCTCGTCGCTCCGCCGGGCAAGTTAAAGAGGCAACCTAACGATATGGATACGACGAGGAATACGCGCCTGCTCATGGATTCGGAAAGGCGGAACTATGACAGGAGGCCGAGTCGAAAACAACTCACTTTCCAATGGACGCCGGGAACGGAACTCTGACAATGCGCCGATGTATCTTCGTCCCCTCGGAACCGATAACGAAGAACCAGGAACCAGGAACCAGGAACCAGGAACCAGGAACCAGGAACCAGGAACGAACTGCCGCGAGAAAACGTTCCACGTTCAAGTGCTGATCCTCTGGGTCACCTGCGTGGGCTGGGGGCTGCTGAGCGGATGCGGGCGGCCGGAAGATCGACCAGCCCCGGCCGCCCCGACCGACGATAGCGGCCAGGGCACGGCCGAGCCGGCTTGGTTCGAGGAGTTCAACGCGGCCAGCGGATTGGCGTTCGTTCACCAAGTGGATCTGAGCGGCAATTATCTTTTCTCGGAGTCCATGGCTTCCGGCGGAGCGTTCGTGGATTTCGACAATGATGGGCGACTCGACGTTTTGCTGATCCACAACGTGAACCCGGCGCTCACAGCCGCCACCAACCGCTTGTTTCATCAAGAGCCGGACGGACACTTCAAAGACGTCAGCGTCGGGTCGGGTTTGGAACGGGCCGGTCCCGGCCAGGGCTTGGCGGTCGGCGACCTGAACAATGACGGGCTGCCGGAGATCTTGATCACCGAATCCGATCGAGTGCGCCTTTTCTTGAACGAAGGACGCGGGTCCTTTCGCGAGGTGACGGCTTTGGCGGGAATCACCAACAACCAATGGAGTATCGCCGCGGCCTTCTTTGACTACGATCGCGATGGGTGGCTCGATCTGGTGCTGGGCAATTACCTGGACTTTGATCCTGGCCAAAAATGTCTGGATGCACGGGGGCATCCTGATTTTTGTGGTCCCCATGGGTTTCCCTCGACGATGACGCGTTTGTTCCGGAACGTCACGGGGCGTGCGGGCGCGGCGGGCGGCTTGAAGTTTGAGGATGTGACGGTTGCCTCGGGGATCGGCCGGGTGCCCGGCAAGGCGATGGGCATCGTCTGCGCCGATTTCGACGGAGATCATTGGCCGGACGTGATGATCGCGGACGATGAATTGCCCAACCGGCTGTTCATCAATCTGCACGATGGGCGGTTTCGCGAAGAAGGCGTCGTGCGCGGAATCGCCTACACCGGCACGGGCGGGACGGCCGCCAACATGGGGATCGCGCTGGGAGATGCAGACGGTGATGGGTTGTTCGATTTGTTTGTGCCGCACCTGACGGAAGAGAATCACACTCTCTGGCGACAGGGTCCCCAAGGGGTCTTCCTGGACGCGACGGCCGGAGCTCGCTTGCTGGCCATGCCGTGGCACGGGACGGGTTTCGGCGCCGTCCTGGCGGATTTCGACCTGGATGGCAACTTGGACCTGGCGGTGGTGAATGGACGAATTCGGCGGGCGCCGCGGCCGCCGCAGCGCGTGGCGTCAGGAGTGCCCTCGTTTTGGGCGCCCTATGCGGAGCCGGCCCAGCTGTTCGTCAACGAAGGTTCGGGCAAGTTTCGCGAGGTGTCTCCGGCCAATGCCGCGGTTTGTGGTGAAGCACGAGTGGGCCGGGGCCTGATCTGCGGCGATCTGGACAACGATGGCGCGCTTGATCTGGTGGTGACAGCGATCGGCAGTGCCGCAAAATTCTTCCGGAACACCGCCGCGCGCCGCGGCCATTGGCTGGGCGTGCGCGCCGTGGACCCGGCCCTGGGAGGCAGGGACGCGTATGGCGCGGAGATTCAGGTGCGCGTCGGCCCGCGCACGTGGTGGCGAGCGGTGCAGCCGGCTTACAGCTACGCGTCGAGCAACGATCCGCGGGCCCATTTCGGGTTGGGCCCATCCGCCGAATTCGAGCAGCTGCGCGTCATCTGGCCCGATGGATTGGAAGAGTCTTTTCCTGGCGGGGCAGCCGATCGTTACATGGTGGTCCGTCGCGGATCCGGCGTCGGCCAACCGCCTGCCGGCACCCAGCCCGGACCCTAAGTTTGTTGTCTGTGCCAACCTGATCCACCGCCTTGAAATGAGCACACCGCAGGACACGGCAAGTAGACGTCCTCTCTGGGGATGGGGATTGTTGTTGGTGACGCTGCTCGGAGGGGGCGCCGCCTGCTTGGTTTGGCTGTCGGCGGCCAAGGTTCCCACGCTGCCAGAGGTGGCAACCGAGGGATTGGATCCTGCCATCAAGGCGATCATCAACGGCGCGCTGGATGAGGTCCGAAGCGCCCCCCGATCGGGGGCGAGCTGGGGCAAACTGGGTTCGGTCTTGATGCATTACGAATTCCCGGAAGAATGCCGGAATGCGTTCGAAGAGGCGGCACGCCGATCCCCCGGGGACCCGCGCTGGCCTTACTTGGAGGGTCTGACTTTGATGTCCACCGAACCAGTGGCGGCGGCCACAAAACTCGAGGCGGCGGTGGCCCTTTCGCGTGGGGAACCGGATGCGCCTTTGCTGCGGTGGTCCCAGTTTCTGGCCGAGCGCGGACGCGACGCGGAAGCCGAGCGAGGCTATGGGCGGTTACGCGCGCGTCACCCGGGACACGCCCCGGCGTTGCTGGGCTTGGCCCGGTTACGCCTGCAGCAAGGCAAGACCGTGGAAGCAACGAATCTGCTCGCGGGTTGTCTGGAGGATCCGCACACGGCCAAGGCGGCGTATGCTTTGTGGGCGGGTGTGCTGCAAAGAGTGGGCAAGAGTCCTGAGGCGGCCTGGGCCGCCGTGCGGAGCGGGGAGTTGCCCGCCGATCGGCCCTGGCCGGATCCATATTGGGAGGAAGCCAGCGCCTTTCGGGTCGGGCGCAAGGCGATGTTGGAGCAGGGATCGGCGCTGCTGGATCAGGGTCGTTGGGCGGAGGCGGCGGCCATTTTGTCGAAAGTAACCACAGAATACCCCGAGGATGAGGAGGCTTGGTATTTGCTAGGATGGGGTTTGAACCAGCAAGGTCGGAGCGCCGAGGCCGAACCCGCGTTGCGGGAACATCTGCGACGGTCTCCTCAGTCTCCCAGGGGTGGTTCGCAGTTGGCGGTGGCATTATTGAGGCTCAATCGGCCTGCAGAAGCGGTTGTGGTTCTTCAATCCGCGCTCCAGGTCAAGCCGACTTGGCGTGAGCTGCATTTCAACCTGGGCTACGCCTGGGTCCAGCTGGGCCAGGAAAAGGAGGCCCTGGGCGCCTTCGGCCAAGCGCTGGCCTTGGACCCGAACCATGTCCCGACCTATTTGGCCTTGGCAGAATTGAGTCTTCGCCAGGGCGACCGGGCGGCGGCTAGCCGGTTTTTGGAGCAAGCCAAGGGGCTGGAGCCCGCCAATCCACGCGTCTTGGACCTGCTTCGGCGGGTGGAAGAATCACCGTGAGTCCGAGGTGCCGGGCGCGGATTGCTTTCTAAAAAATTGCTGCCTTCCGGGCCGTCCTATGGTATACAAAGATCCATGATTTCCCGTGCTGTTCTCTCCGTGCTCTTGGGATCTGTCCTTTGCTCCCAAGCGGCCCTGATTTTTCCCACCGAATCCACATGGGGTTTCTTCCGAGGCACTAACGAGGCGTCCTTTCCGGATACCCTCGAGTGGACGGGGGCGACCAACCGTTTTGATGACTCCCAGTTCCAGTCGGCCCCGGCTCCGTTTTGGTACGGCGACATCCGGGCTGGCGGCACGCAATTGACCGACATGCAGGGCCGTTATTCCTGCATCTTTCTGCGCAAGTCTTTTGCGTTGACCAATGCACCCAACATTCGGGCATTGCGGCTCAACTATCTGGTGGACGACGGCCTGGTCGTGTGGGTCAACGGCCTTGAGATTTGGCGTGAGAATCTGCTCACCACGCAGCCGCTGACCACCAACACGCTCGCGGCGGACCAACCGATCGACCCGGCCGCCTTCACCAACGTGACCATCAATATCCCCTCCGGCGTGTTACTCAACGGGTCCAACGTGCTGGCCGTGCAAGTGTTCAACCACGCCTTGGACGATCCGGACCTGGGCTTTGATTTGGGATTGGAAGCCTTCGAAGCGGAGGTTATCCCTCCGGTGATCAGCAGCGTTAATCCGCCCCCCGGAACTCGCTCCGACCTCACCCAGATTACGGTCACCTTTTCCGAGCCTGTGATTGGCGTCACCGCCGATGATCTTTTGATCGACACACAGCCGGCCCGGTCGGTAACTGGGGGCGATACCACCTACACATTTACCTTCGACCAGCCGCCCTACGGTGAGGTTTATATTAGCTGGTATCCGGACCACGGCATTTTTGACTTGGCACTCCCCCCTAACGCATTTGACGACACGCTCCCAGGTGCCAGTTGGACCTATCAACTCATCGATTCGGTCCCGCCGATCGTCACCACGCTCTTTCCGACCCCGGGAGCGACGGTGCGAAGCCTGAGTCAGGTTGAGGTTACCTTCAGCGAGGAAGTGACCGGACTGCAGGCTTCCGATCTGCTGATCAACAACCAGCCGGCGAACAGTGTGCAGCGCATTCCGGGCGGCCCGTATGTGTTTGTGTTCGCCCCGGCGGCCTCCGGGGTGGCGAATCTGCGCTGGGCCACCGGCCATGGCATCACGGACCAAGCGGTGCCCGGGAATGCGTTTGCGGGCGGTTCCTGGTCTTACACTGTCAATCCGAATGCGACCTTAGGTCAGCTAGTCATCAATGAGATCCTGGCCGAGAATATTGATGGTCTACGCGACGAAGACGGCGATCCCGAAGGCTGGATCGAATTGTATAACCGTGGCACCTCCACTGTGGACTTGAGCGGCTGGGCGTTGAGCGACGATAACGACATCCCTGGTCGATGGGTGTTCCCGTCGACAACGTTGGGGCCAGGTCAGTACCTGGTGGTATTCGCCTCCGGCAAGGATCGCAAGACACCAACGGCCAGCAACCGGATGCATACGAACTTCAAGCTGGGCCGCGTAGAGTTTGTCGGCTTGTATAATTCCGATTCGCCCCACGTTTTGGTGAGCAGCCTGGGCGCCGAATACCCCGAGCAACGAAACGATTATTCCTACGGCTACGATTCGGGCGGGCAACTGCGCTATTTCTCCCCGCCCACCCCTGGGGCGGCCAACGGCACCAGTTCGATCACGGGAGTGGCTGAGCCGGTTCATTTCAGCACCGAGCGGGGTCTGTTTACCCAACCCTTTGTTTTAAACCTGGCCTGCGCCACGCCCGGTTCCCAGATTCGTTACACGGTGAATGGATCCGAACCCACGCTGCTCAATGGCTTGCTCTACGCGAACCCTCTTACCGTGACGAACACATTGGTGCTGCGCGCCGCCGCTTTCCGCGCCGGCCTGCTCCCCTCCAAAGTCAGCACTCACACTTACCTGTTCAACCAAAGCCCGGCCATCCGTTCGCTGCCCATCATGTCGGTCGTCACGGCCGTGAGTAACCTCTACGGACGCAGCGGCATCATCGGCATGGGCGGGGGCAGCCGCGCGAGCGACGGCCTGTTCATCACCAACAATCCGGCTACCGATTACCACAATCCCTCCGGCCATGGCATTGCCTGGGAGCGGCCGGTCTCCGCCGAGTACATCCGGCCGCTCGATAACTCCGGATTCCAAATCGATTGCGGCATGCGGGTGCATGGCAGCGATTGGCAGCGACCGCGGACCCTGCCCAACAGCAAGTTTTCCTATCGCCTTTATTTTCGTGGCGATTACGGCTCGGGCGTCCTGAACTATCCGTTATTCCCCTACACCTCGCTCCGGTCCTTCGATGTGATCGTGCTGCGGGCCGGTTACAACGAGAACGGCAACCCGTTTATCCGGGATGAACTGTGCCGGCGGTTGTTCGTCGACATGGGCAATGTCGGCTCCGTAGGCAATATCGTGCAGTTGTTTACCAATGGAGTGTATGCCGGATTCTATAATCCCTGCGAGCGGGTTAACGAAACCTTCGCGCAGGCGCATCATGGCGGCTCACGGGAATGGGATGTGGTGGGCCCGGACTTCGCCCTCAGCAGTGAAGGGTTGGGCGTGGTGGACGGTGATCGCAACGATTTCAACAACCTGCACACCTACATCAACACCCAGAACGCCACCAGCATCCAGACCCCGGCCGTCTACAACGAGATCGGGCGGCGGCTCGACCTGCAGAACTTCGTGGATTACTGCCTGCTCAACGTTTACGCTGCGATGGGCGATTGGCCCGCCAACAACTGGCGCGCCGGGCGGGATCGCGCGGGCGGCATCTGGCGATTCTATGCGTGGGATGCGGAATGGGGTCTGGGGTTCAGCGGGCGCGGCTTTACCCGGGATACGTTTGCAGAAACCGGGGGCGGCCCGTCGGATTCCGGCTTGGCCAGCACCGGCAACTCCGAAATTGCGCGCATCTACCAATCGCTGCGCCGGAATCGGGAGTTCCGTCTCTTGTGGGCCGACCGGATCCAAAAGCATTTCTTCAACGGGGGTGCCATGACGCAGTTGGCCGTGACCAATCGATTGATTGAATTGCGCAATGATATGAGCGGCGTGTTCAGCATGAACATGTCCGAGATGGGGCCCTTCCTGGCCAACCGCCGCACCAACATCTTTGATGACTTCGAACGGTACGGACTGTACGGCCACTCCAACAATCTTTACGGCGTCTATGCCTCGTCCAACGCCCCGGCCTTCAACCAGCACGGCGGCCCGGTGCCGCCCGGGTTCGCCCTCACGATGTCCGCTGCGCTGGGCGGGACCATTTATTATACGACGGACGGTGCGGATCCCAGGGTGCGCTTCACCGGCGCGGTCAGCAATTCCGCGGCCCCGTACACGGGCCCGATCACGCTCACGCAAAGCGGCACGTTCAAGGCCCGCACACTTTACAATACGACCAATTGGAGCGCGTTGGTCGAGGCCACTTTTTCCGTGGGGACTCTGGGCGTGCCCTTGCGCATCACCGAGATCATGTTCAACCCGGCCGGCGGCAACCTCTACGAGTTTATCGAACTGCAGAACATTGGCGGGTCCGCGCTGGATTTGAGCGGGATGTATTTCAGCGAAGGGATTGATTTTATCTTTAACGCGGGCACTCGGCTTGGGCCCGGCGCGCGCTTGGTCTTGGCCAATAACGCTGACCCGGCCGCTTTTGGCAGTCGTTATCCTGGTCTAAGCGTGGCCGGTTATTTCCAAGGCAACCTGAACAACGCCGGCGAACGCGTCACTCTGCGCGATCCGGCGGGACGCATCGTGACCTCGGTCAGCTACAACGACGGCAAAGGCTGGCCCACCGGCACGGATGGCGCCGGACGTTCGCTGGAACTTTCCGATCCTCTGCGCGACGTGAATGATCCGGCGAATTGGCATGCCAGTGCGGCCATCAACGGTTCGCCCGGCGCTGCCGGCACCGTTCCGCCTCCTTTCGCGGTGCGCTTGAACGAAGCCTTGGCTCTCAACATTTCCTCCGTCGCCAATGGCAACACCCGACCGGATTTCGTCGAGCTTTACAACAGCGGCGGGGTCGCCGTGAACCTCGCGGGCTGGAGCCTGAGCGACGATGGAACTGCCGGAGAATTCATTTTCCCGCCCGGAACCAGCATCGGCGCTGGAGCGTATCTGGTGGTCTGGTGCGATGCCCTCACCAATACCACGCCCGGCTTGCACGCCGGGTTCGAACTCGACCCCGATGGCGACGGGGTATTCCTCTATGATGGTTCCTCCAATCGCGTGGATGCGCTGACGTTCGGGCGTCAGGCGCCCGACTACAGTTTGGGACGCATGGACGGCGATTGGAAGTTGAACACGCCGACTCCAGGAGCGGTCAACGTGGCCGCGACCTCCGGCTCCGTGTCCAGCCTGGTCCTGAACGAATGGATGGCCAACGCGATCGCAGGCCAGAACGATTGGATCGAACTGTACAACACCTCGCCTAACCTGCCCGTGCCCCTCTACGGGGTCTACGTTGGCACCACCTCAACGGTGTCGCGACTGACTTCTTATTCTTTCCTTCCGCCTGGCGGCTATCTGCAGTTGTTGGCCGATGAAGGATCCGGTCCCAACCACCTGAGCTTCCACTTGCCGGCGGCCGGGACCACCTTGGTGCTGCTCGATCCGTCGGCGCTCGAGCTTCAGCGGGTGAGTTATGGAATCCAGGCCGAAGGGATCTCACAAGGCCGCCTGCCTGATGGCAGCGCCAACGTGGTCAGCTTTCCCGGCACCGCCAGCCCAGGAGCGGCCAATTACGCCAGCACCTACACCGGCCCGATCCTGAACGAAATCCTGGCGCGGAACGTGCACGCGGTGACCAACGCGGGGCGCGTGGCCGATTTTGTCGAGCTCTACAACCCGAATGCCACCGCTGCCAGTCTGGCCGGCATGAGCGTGAGCGTGGGCGAACCGAACGCCGGTCAGTGGGTGTTTCCAGCCGGAGCCAGCATTGCCGGGAATGGGTATCTGGTGTTGTGGTGCGACGGTGGCCGCGCGCCCTCCAGTGCCGTCGGGGATTACAATCTCGGGCGCGCCCTCGAGGGCGAGAGCGGCGGGGTTTACCTGTTCAACACCGCCGGCCAGTTGGCGACCTTCATCGAATACGGCCCGCAAGTGCAGGATCTGTCGATCGGGTTGAGCGGCGGACAATGGCGTTTGTTGTCCGCACCCACGCCCGGCCAGGCGAACTCCGCCGAGGCCGCTCTGGGCGCTCCATCCTCTCTGCGCCTCAACGAGTGGATGGCCAACCCGGTGAGCGGTTCGGATTGGCTTGAACTCTACAATACCAACAGTCAGCCGGTCGACTTGGCGCGCTTGCTCATCACCGACGATCTCTCCACGATGGGTACCAACCAATTCCGGATCGCGCCCCTCAGCTTCATCGCCGGCGAAGGGTTCGTCCGCTGGATCGCCGATGGCGATGGTTCGCAGGGACGAAATCATCTGACCTTCAGCTTGGATGTTCAAGGCGAGGGCCTCCGTCTCTATGCCACCAACGGGGTGACGATTCTCGACACGGTGGTGTTTTCGGCTCAAGGCCTGGGAGAATCGCAGGGCCGTCTCCCCGATGGGGCAGCCGCCATCACGCGCTTTAGTGGATCGGCCAGCCCCGGCGCTCCGAATTACGCGCTCATTCCAGGCTTGGTCATCAACGAAGTGCTGACGCACGCCGCGCCGCCGCTGGAAGATACGATCGAACTTCGCAACACCGGCACCAGCCCGCTCAACTTGGGAGGATGGTACGTCAGCAACAGCCAGGATCATCCCAGGAAATATCGAATCCCCAACGGCACCAGCATCCCCGCCGGCGGTTACCTGGTCATCAACCAGTCGCAGTTCAATACGGGCCCGGAAGCGTTCGGACTCGACGCAGTCCACGGCGACGAAGTTTGGGTGGTCGCGACCGACGCCAACGGCAACCTCACCGGCGGACGCGTGGGGGCCGCCATCGGGCCGACTCTCAATGGGGTATCCGTGGGACGCTTCCCAACCAGCGTGGGCGTGGATTATCCAGCTCTGACGGCCCGCAGTTTTGGCCAGCCTAACGGTGCCCCCGAGGTGGGCCCCATTGTCATCAACGAGATTCATTACAATCCTCCCCCGGGAGCAGGCGCCGAGGACGAATACGTGGAGTTGCTGAATGTCACGGCGGCTCCGGTGAGTTTGTTCCATGCCACGGTGCCGGCGAATACCTGGAAGATCGCTGGCGGGATCAATTTCACCTTCCCGCAGGGCGTGATTCTGCCCGCAGGCGGCTTTGGGTTGGTCGTTCGCTTTGACCCAGCTGACGCCGTGACGTTGGGCGCCTTTCGAAGCCGGCAGAGCGTCCCGGTGAGCGTCCCGATCTTCGGGCCATTTACCGGCAGCCTGGATAACGGTGGGGACGACGTCGAGTTGCGTCGCCCCGATGCGCCGCAGCCGGCGGGCGCGCCCGATGCTGGGTACGTGCCTTACGTGTTGGTCGATCAAGTGAATTACGGGGATAAAGCTCCGTGGCCGTCGGGCGCCGTCGATGGCGGCGGGTTATCACTGCAACGCAAGGCCCCCACCCTTTACGGAAACGAACCTTTGAACTGGGTCGCGGGCCTGCCGTCGGCCGGAATCACCAATGGTCCGGGCGTGGCTGTGCCCCCGGTCGTCAACACCCAACCTGTCAGCCAAACGGTCCACGAAGGCACGTCGCCCGCCCTAACCGTGTCGGTCACGGGAGTCGGGCCGCTGGCTTATCAATGGCGACGCAATCAGATTCCGGTCCCGCATGCGACCAACGCGTCATACGCGCTAACTTTTGCGGTGAGTGAGGACACCGGGACCTACGATGTCATCGTGAGCAATCCGGGCGGTTCCACGCTGAGCGCAAGCGCCGAGCTGCGGGTCGTGGTGCCGCCGCTCATCCTCGGTGCCCCGGTCAATGTTCAGACCCGCTTAGGCACAACCGCCTCCTTCACGGTGGTGGCTCGCGGCGATGCGCCGCTCACCTATCGCTGGCAAAAGAACGGGGTGGATTTGCCCGGAGAAACCAATCCTTCGCTCGTCCGCACCAATATTCAGCTGGCCGACGAAGGGACTTACGAGGTCACGTTGGTTAACGGCGTGGGGCAGGCGTCGGCTGCTGCCACCCTGCAAGTGTTGATCAACCCCACCATGCTGCAGAACCCGCTCTCGCAGTCGGTCGTGATCGGGAGCCCGATCACCCTGAGCGCTACTTTTTCGGGCAACCCACTGCCGTTCACCAATGAATGGCGCAAGATTTCGCCGCTGCCGCTCTTTACCAACGTGCATATCGTGCAGGCGACACAAGATTTCTTCACGTTTAATGCGGCGCTTGTTCCGCAAACCAACATCTACCGCCTAGTCGTTCGAAACCAAGCCAACCCCTTGGGCGTGGGCAGCGCCACCGTTACCATCATCACCCTGGCCGATAGCGACGGCGATGGTCTGTCCGACGCCTGGGAGACGCTCTACGCGGTGACCGACCGCAACGCCGACCCAGATGGCGATGGCATGAGCAATTGGCGCGAATTTGTCGCCGGCACCGACCCGCTCGATCCGTCCAGTTATCTGCGCCTCGATCTCACCGCCGGAGACGGCAGCGCCCTCGTCGAGTTTAATGCCGTCTCCAACATCACCTACACCGTTCAATACTCGGACGCGCTGCCTGCTACCTGGCGCAAACTCGCGGATGTCCCCGCCCGCCCGGACACCGGCCGGCAGTTCATCCCGGATCCCACCTGGAACACAAACCGCTTCTATCGGCTGGTGACTCCTCGACAACCCTGACTTAAGTGCGGAGTGCGGAGTGCGGAATGCGGAATGCCGAATGTCGAATGCGGCCAAGCCCGTAATCACTGTGAGCCGACGTTAGGCGCGTAAGCGTTTGATTTAGCTTGCAGCGTGGCAGCGGACATGAGAACGGAGGTCCCTGCTCATGAAGGCGCTGGTGCATCTTCGCGGGTTATTTCAGTTGCCAGGCTGGACCGCTGGACCGCTGGCCTTGCTCCTTGCCTTCCGCATCTCAGGTATGGCTGACGCGACTTATCGATTGCCCTCGCCGGAGATCGTCCGGATCATCGATGCTCCGCCTCCACCGCGGGCCAGCCTCAGTCCTCAACGCGAATCGATGCTGTTGGTGGATTACGAAGCCCAGCCGCCCATCGAATTATTGGCGCGGCCCTTGCATCGCCTGGCTGGCCTACGCATCGACGCCGCCCTCGGGGCACGACAACGAACCTCGCGCAACACCGGCCTGACCCTGGTTCGCCTCGCCGATGGCACCGCCACGCCCATCCCACTGCCGGACGGCGCGCGCATCGGCTTTCCCTCCTGGTCGCCTGACGGTCAGCGCTGTGCCTTCACTCGGGACGTGGCCAACGGGGTGGAACTGTGGGTCGCCGAACTCACGCGCGGCGAGGCGCAAGCGATCCCAGGACTGCGCCTGAATGAGGTCGGGGGCAGTCCGTTCACCTGGCTCAAGGATAGCCGGAGGCTGCTGGTGCGTTTGGTTCCGGAGGGCCGCGGCCCTGAGCCGCCCGCCCCGCCTGTGCCAACGGGACCCATCGTCGAGGAAACCTCCGGGCGAGTCAGCAAACCGCCCACCTACCAGGATCTTTTGCATAATCAGCACGATGAGAGCCTGTTTGCGCATTTTGCCGCCGCGCAACTGGCCCTGATCGATCTGCGCGACCACCAACTCACTCGCCTTGGCCCATCCGGGTTGTACATCGAAGCAGAGCTTTCACCGGACCAACAGTATCTGGTGACCACGCGGATCAAACGCCCGTTCTCTTATCGCGTGCCTTATCCCTTGTTTGCCCGCACCATCGAAATCAGGGATCGGCAGGGAACCGTCCTGCGGGTGGTCGCTGATCTGCCCATCGCCGATGATATCCCCACCCAGGGGGTGCCGACCGGACCGCGGTCAGTGGATTGGCAGCCGGGTTATCCGGCGCGCCTGCTTTGGGTGGAAGCCCTCGACGACGGTGACCCGCTCAAGAAAGTTCCGCATCGCGATGCCATTCTGGCTTGGGCAGCGCCGTTTGCCGGCATGGCCGCCGAGGTGATGCGCGTGGCACATCGGTTCAGCGGATTTACCTGGCTCGCCGCTCGCGATCGGACATTGCTCCACGAATACGATCGGGATCGCCGCTGGCGCACGACCGCGTTGGTGGATCTCTCGCATCCCCAAGACAGCCGCAAGGTGTTGTTTGATCTGAGCGCCAACGATGCCTACGGCGACCCGGGCGCGCCGCTCATGGATCAGGACGCGGATGGCCGCCCAGTGATCTGCCAGGACGGCGATTCCATTTATCTGTCCGGGGAAGGCGCTTCGCCGGATGGCTCGCATCCGTTCCTGGATCGGTTCAATCTCGCGACCTTGACCAAAGAGAATCTCTTTCACTCTCCGGCGGGCAACCTCGACGTAGTCGTGTCTTTCCTGGGCTCCGATCGCAAACGCCTCATCATCCGTCATGAAAGCAAAACCGAACCGCCCAATTATTATCTGTATGACCTGCGTTCGGGGCAGCGGACGGCTCGCACCTCTTTTGCCGACCCGGCGCCACAGTTGACCGCAGCCAAAAAGGAATTGCTCAAATTCAAACGCGCGGACGGCGTGGAACTGTCCGGGATGCTCTATTTGCCGGCGGACTACCGGCCGGGCACGCGTCTGCCGGCGTTGATCTGGGCCTATCCGATGGATTACTCGGACCCGTCCACGGCCGGTCAGGTGCGTGAATCGCCTAACAGCTTCAGCTTCTTTCGGGGCACGACGCCGTTGTTTTTATTGACCCAGGGTTACGCGGTGCTGATGAACGCGACGATGCCAGTGGTGGGCGATCCCGAAACCATGAACAACACGTATCTCGACCAAGTGGTGAGCGCCGCCCGCGCCGCGGTGGACACGCTGATCGAACGAGGCGTGGCCGATCGGCAACGCATTCTGGTGGCCGGCCACAGTTACGGCGGATTTATGACTGCCAATCTGCTGGCGCACTCGGATCTGTTCGCGGCCGGAATCGCCCGCAGTGGCGCTTATAATCGCACGCTGACTCCGTTCGGATTTCAATCGGAACGCCGGTCGCTTTGGGAAGCGCCCGATGTTTATGTGAAAGTTTCCCCCTTCATGCACGCTGCGCAGATCAAAGCGCCGCTGCTCTTGATCCACGGGGAACTCGATAACAACACCGGCACATTCCCCATGCAATCCGAGCGGCTCTTCCAAGCCATCCGCGGCAACGGCGGCACCGCCCGGCTGGTGTTGCTTCCTTACGAGTCTCACGCTTACGTCGCGCGCGAGTCTGTCCTGCACGTGCTGGCGGAGATGATCGATTGGGCCAATCAACATGTGAAATCCAAAAACCATTCCACGCCGACCAAGTGAATGAAACCCATCCACGTTTCCTTGCTGTGCGCGGTCGTTCCGGTCGTGTTCCTCAGCGCCTGTGCGTCGCGCAGCCCGCGCGCCGAACGCAACGAACCAACGCCCGCTTCGCGCCCCACCGGCGCCGGCGCCGCTCCCACCATGACCACCACTGATCCCGCCCCCGATCCGTACCTTTGGCTGGAGGACGTGACCGGGGAAAAGGCACTCGCTTGGGTCCGGCAACAGAACGCCCAAAGCACCAACGAACTCACCACCCGCACGGATTTCGAGCCCACCCGGGAACGGTTGCTTGCCATCCTCGACTCCAAGGAACGCATCCCGATGGTGACCAAGTATGGCCGCTACTATTACAACTTCTGGCGCGACCAGAAGAATGTGCGCGGCCTCTGGCGGCGCACTACCCTGGAGGAATATCGCAAGACCGAGCCCAACTGGGAAATCGTCCTGGACCTCGATCAAATCGCCGCCGTCGAAAAGGAGAACTGGGTCTGGAAAGGCGCCAGTGTCCTGGACCCCGACTACGACCGGTGCCTCCTCCACTTTTCCCGCGGGGGTGCTGATGCCAGCGTCGTGCGTGAGTTCGATTTGGAACGCAAGGAATTCGTGGCGAACGGATTCATCCTCAAGGAAGCCAAGAGCCGCGTCAGCTGGCGCAATCGGGATGCTGTTTATGTGGGAACTGACTTCGGTCCGGGCTCTCTCACCAAGTCCGGTTATCCGCGCGTGGTCAAGGAATGGCAGCGCGGCACTCCGTTGGAGCAGGCTCGCACCGTCTACGAAGGCAAAGAACAGGACGTCGCCGTCGGCGCTCAGCGCGTCCGCGATCACGGGCGCGTCTATGAATTTGTCGAGCGCGCGGTGACATTCTTCACCGACGAAGTCTTCTGGCGGCGCGGCGATGAGTGGGTGAAGATCGATAAACCGGCGGACGCGGAGCTCAGCACCTTTGGAGAACAGGTGCTGCTGAAGCTCCGAAGCGACTGGAAAGTCGGCCAGACCAATTATCCGTCCGGTTCTCTGCTGGCCGCCAACTTTGAGCAATACGTGAAAGGCGACCGAACCTTCGCCCTCCTCTTCACTCCCACCGAACGGAAATCGCTGGCCAGTATGGGCGATACCAAGAGTTATCTTATCCTGACGGAATTGGAGAATGTCCGCAGCCGGCCCTATCTCCTGCGCTACGCGGATGGCGCCTGGCAACGGTCGCCTTTGGAAGCTCCGGCGTTTGGCACCGTGGCGGTCTCTGGCGTCGATGCCGATGAGTCTGACGATTATTTCATGACCACAGCGGATTTTCTGACGCCCTCAACCCTTTACCTGGGCACAGCCGGCCAACCCGGACGCGAGAAGCTCAAGAGCTTGCCGGCCTTCTTCAAGGTAGACGGCCTGGAGATCCAACAATTTGAGACCACTTCCAAGGACGGAACGCGCATCCCTTACTTTCAGGTCAGCCGTCAAGCACTCAAGTTGGATGGGCGCAATCCCACCTTGCTCTATGGTTACGGGGGATTCGAGATTCCCATGACCTCCAGCTACAGCCCAGGGATGGGTTCCGCCTGGCTGGAACGAGGGGGCACCTACGTGCTGGCCAACATCCGCGGGGGCGGCGAATTCGGACCACGTTGGCACGAGGCAGCCCGCAAAGCTCACCGCCAGCGTGCGTATGACGATTTTATTGCCGTGGCCGAGGATCTGATTCGGCGCAAGGTCACCTCGCCGGCCCACCTCGGCATTCAAGGGGGATCCAACGGTGGCTTGCTCATGGGCGTGATGCTCACACAACGACCCGATTTGTTCGGCGCTGTCGTCTGTCAGGTGCCCCTGCTCGATATGCGCCGTTTCCACAAACTCCTGGCGGGCGCCAGTTGGGTCGATGAATATGGGAACCCGGATCAACCCGAGGAATGGGCTTATATCAGTAAGTATTCGCCCTACCAAAACGTTCGTGCCGACCGGAAATATCCCAAGGTGCTTTTCACCACGTCAACCCGGGACGACCGCGTCCATCCCGGCCACGCCCGCAAGATGGTCGCGCGGATGAAAGAGTACGGGAAGGATGTGCTCTATTTCGAAAACATTGAGGGCGGTCATGGCGGGGCTGCTGATAACAAACAAGCCGCCTACATGAGCGCGTTGGCCTACACCTACCTGTGGAAACAGCTCGGCACGGCCAATTAAACCCGGCACCGGTGAGGCCTCCGGCTTCCAGCCGGCCTGGTCAGGCGCCCGCCGCCATTTGGAGCCGCCGGTGCTTCCTCCGCCGGAGCGTCGCCGCGTTCGTCTCCCTTCACGCGCTCGGGTCGGGCGTCGGTTCCAGCTCCGCGTCGTCTGTCCCGCCGTTTGAGCTCGAGGAAATCTCGTTGGCCGACCTGCGGGCCGGGTTGGCCACTGGCCGGTTCACCTCGCGGGGATTGGTTAAAAAGTATCTGGCGCGCATCCAGGCGATCGATCGAGGCCCGAGCGGTTTGCGGAGTGTAATTGAACTAAACCCCGATGCTCTGGCCATTGCTTCGGCGTGCGATGCGGAGCGACGGCGGAAAGCCACGCTGGGGCCGCTGCATGGAATTCCTGTCCTGATCAAGGATAACATCGATACTCACGATCGCATGACCACGACGGCCGGCTCGCTGGCGCTGGCCGGATCGATCCCTCCCCGCGATTCTTTCGTGGCGCAACAGCTTCGCCAGGCTGGCGCGGTCATCCTCGGAAAAACCAACTTGAGTGAGTGGGCCAACTTCCGCGGCGCCCATTCCACCAGCGGCTGGAGCGCCCGCGGCGGCCAAACCCGCAACCCGTATGCGCTCGATCGCAACCCTTCCGGCTCCAGTTCCGGTTCCGGCGTGGCGGTGGCGGCCAGTTTGTGCGGGGCTGCGGTCGGGACCGAAACGGATGGTTCCATTCTTTCCCCGTCCTCCTACAACGGCATCGTCGGCATCAAACCCACCGTGGGTCTGATCAGTCGATCGGGTATCATTCCCATCTCACGGACCCAGGACACCTCCGGTCCGATGGCGCGCACGGTCCGGGACGCCGCCATTTTGTTGGGCGCGCTCGCCGGAACCGACCCGCGCGATTCGGCCACGGAGCAGGCTTCCGCCAAGGCGCCGCGCGACTATGAATCATTTCTCGATCCGGACGGACTGCGCGGAGCCCGTCTGGGCGTTGTGCGCGAATTGTTTGGTTCCCACGCGGGGGCCAACCGGGTCATGGAGACGGCCATCGCCACGCTGGCAAAACAAGGCGCGATCCTGGTCGACCCGGTGGCGGTGCCATCCCGCAGCCGGTTTGGAGCAGCCGAACACACCGTCTTCCTTTACGAATTGAAGGCCGGGCTGAATGATTATCTGGCCGCCTTGGGGCCGGGGGCGCCTCGAAAAAGCCTGGCCGAGTTAATCGAGTTCAACGAACAGAACCGCGCCCGGGAGATGCCATGGTTCGGCCAGGAATATTTCCTGGCGGCCCAGGCCAAAGGACCATTGACGGAACAGGAATACCTCGAGGCGGTCGCAACCTGTCGCCGGTTGGCGCGCGACGAAGGGATCGACGCCCTCCTTCGCCAGCATCGCCTCGATGCGCTCGTCGCACCCACCACCGGGCCTGCGCATGTGACCGATCACGTCCACGGCAACCGCGGTTCGGGCAGCAGCACTTCCCTGGCTGCCGTCGCCGGTTATCCCAGCATCACCGTGCCGGCCGGGTTTGTTTCCGGCCTGCCGGTCGGCCTGTCCTTCTTCGGCGGCGCCTGGACCGAGCCCGTCTTGCTCAAGCTCGCTTACGCGTTCGAGCAAGCCACCAAACACCGGCGCCCGCCGAGATTCCTGGCGTGTGTGGAGGCGGCGGATCTGTGAT
This sequence comes from Verrucomicrobiia bacterium, assembly GCA_035577805.1. GTDB lineage: Bacteria > Verrucomicrobiota > Verrucomicrobiia > Limisphaerales > JADJPG01 > DATLUX01. Next base: position 707 of record DATLUX010000115.1, on the reverse strand, counting down.
ACAGATGCTTGGAAGGAGCAACATCTGCCGACATTTCTTCTAGCGATTGAGGACGTCCGGCGGAACGCATCGACCAATTGCATCGTCACGTCGATAAGCTCAATAAACTACTAAGCGGAGGAAATGCTTGCTCGCGTCGGGCGGCACTGGGAAGTTCACTGTTACTTGACCGCCGACGAGGCCCGGGTCTGTGATGCGGTGAGTCCAATCGGCGAGGTCCGGCGAGGATTCAATGATGTAGCTCACATCCGCGCGGGCGCGGAAGAAGCTGAGAGAGAGGTTTGCCTGGTTTTTTGCCACGCTCGGAGGAGGCGACGCGACGGGGGGTCTGGACCCGACTGTAAAAAGATTTCCCTGCGTGATGGCATAGACGGCGCCGTCAGGACCGATAATTGTCGGAGTATAGGGTTGACCTGCTGCTCCGGCTAAGCGGATGCTTGTATAATCGCCGGTCACTAAGTCCCAGCGGTAGAGGTGACCGTCTTCGTTGTTGGCATAGACGGCTTTATTAGGGACATCGACGACTGCAGTGTTGATGCACCACTCGTCGTTATTCCCAAAAGGGCTGATCAACGTCATGACTTCCTTCATGTCGGTCTCGCCGGTCAGTGGGTCGGTCTGAGAGACATTTGGATCGAGGATAGCGATCTTATTCAAACCGCCTGGAAAAGCGTAGCTGTTATACTTCGTGAACAGCAGGTAGGGAG
>DATLUX010000114.1:0-42801 GCA_035577805.1 Verrucomicrobiia bacterium | reverse complement strand
GGCAGCGTGCTGATCGAGCTTGGTCGATTGGACCCCGGCTGCAAACTCCTGATGGAAGTGGTGGAGAATGATCCGCTCGGCTTTGACCGAGCGATTGCCGCTTCCACATCGGTCTGGCGGAAATCAAGAGGGGAAACTGCGAGGCAGCCGCTGCCTGGCAGGAGAAGGCGCGCGCGTTCGACTCGGATTGCGTGCCCTTGAAACGCTTCGAGCAAATCCTGAAAGCGCAAAATGGCCCGGGACCAGACGCGAATTGACCAGGGAAGCTATCCCCGACTCAGGACACTAGCGCGACCAGGATTTATCCGGGTCCGACTCCGCCGCCAAAGCCTCCCGCACGGCGTCCAGGATTTCCTGGCGGGAAAATGGTTTGCTGACGGTTTGTCGGGCGCCGAGTTGTGAGGCGATCCGAAAGCCGCGATCGGCGAACACCTGGCTCCAGCGCGCGGCGCCATAAAGGCCCCGGTAGATCTTTTGCGTCCCTTCCACGTAATAATAATAAACCTCCCGCCGGTTATGCGCGGGGGGATCATCATCGTCGTAGCGTAATACGCCGCCGGCCGCCTTGAGGGTCATGCGCGGAAATTTCAACTGCACGTCACCCTCCAGCAGATCTGCGAGGAACGGCTACTGGAGCCAGGCCGGGATTTTTTCCTGGGCCCAGATGGCCTGGACCGGCTGACGTTCGCGGACCAGGGCGGCCTTGTTGCCGGACACGAGCACCTCGGCGGCCAGCCCGCGGGAGTTGTAATTGGAAGCCATCACGAAGCCGTAAGCGCCGGCGCTGAGCAAGGCCAGGTGATCGCCTTCACCGACCTTCGCCAGCGGACGATCCTTGGCGAAGTAATCACCCGACTCGCAGATGGGCCCGACCACATCCGAGGGGATCAAGGCATGGCGCCCGTTGCGGGCCACGGGGATAATCTCATGGTAAGAATCGTAGAAAGCCGGCCGGATCAAATCGTTCATGGCGGCGTCCACGATGACAAAGTTCTTGTGGCCGGTGCGTTTGACGTATTCCACGCGAGTGACCAGGATGCCGGCGTTGCCGACAATGAAGCGGCCCGGTTCGATCAGGATGCGCAAGCCCAACGGTTGCAGCAACGGCACGAGGGTGCGCGCGTACACTTCCGGAGTCAGGATCTTGCGGGCCTTGGCGGAGCGCCACCAGGTTGACGCGCCGCTGGCCAAAGCCGGGTCGTAGACAATGCCCAGCCCGCCGCCGATGCTGAAAAACTCGAAGCGATATTGTTGCGCCAGTTTGGCGACCAGCGGAACGACCTTCCGCACGGCCAGCTCGAACGGTTTCACCTGGGTCAACTGCGAACCGATGTGCATCTGCAGTCCCCGCAAATGGAGGTGCTTGAGTTTGCGAGCGCGCGCGTAGACGCCTTCAACCTGTTCGAAGGCGATGCCGAATTTGTTTTCGTAAGTGCCAGTCGTGATCTTGGCATGCGTGCCCGCGTCCACGTTCGGATTTACCCGCACGGCAATGGGCGCGACGGTTTTGAGGCGGCGCGCCACCAGGTTGATCCGGACGAGTTCCGGCTCGCTTTCCACGTTGAACGAGTAAATGCCCCGGCGCAGCGCGAATTCGATCTCCGCCTCGGTTTTGCCCACGCCGGCGAACACGCACAGCCGCGGGGCGCCCCCCGCGGCGATGACCCGGCGCAGTTCCCCCTCGCTCACCACGTCGAAGCCGCTGCCCAGGTTGGCCAGCGTCCGCATGACGGCGGCGTTCGAGTTGGCTTTCATGGCAAAGCAGATCAGGTGATCCAACGGAGCCAGCGCATCATCCAACTTGCGAAAATGCTCGGTCAACGTGCGCTGCGAATAGATGTAAAGCGGAGTGCCGAATCTGCGAACCAGCCTGTCCACCGCGACGCGTTCGCAGAACAGCTTGCGCCCGACATAATGGAAATCGTGCATGCCAAGGCGTCGATCAGGGTTCGGCCAGGAGCTTGGCGCGCAGGCGATGATATTCTTCAGCCGTGATGGCGTCGCGTTTGTAGGCGTCGAGCAACTCGGCCAGGCGTTGTTCCTTGGATTTGCCGGTGGATGGATCGACATTCAGCGGAGCCGGCTTGGCGGCGGGGCCCTTCTCGACGTTCTTGCTGGAGGCGGGCTGGGTCGACGCGGAGTGTTTGGCGGCTTTCTTGGCTTCTTTTTCTTCCTGTTCGCGGCGTTTGGCCTCTTGGGCGGCCTGTTCGCGAGCTTTAGTATCTGCTTCGGACTTGGCGCGCGCGGCTGATTTCTCTTGAGCCCGTTCCTCGGCCGTTTTGGCCTTCTGCTGTTTTTCTTGCTCTGCGGCTTGGGCCTTGCGTTGTTTCTCTTCTTGGGCCGCCTGGGCTTTGCGTTGGCGTTCCTCCTCAGCGGCCTGAGCTTTCTGCTGTTTTTCTTCCTCGGCCGCCTTGGCCTTTTGTTCTTTTTCTTGTTTCTTTTGCTCTGCGGCTTGGGCCTTGCGCTGTCGTTCCTCTTCGGCGGCCTGGGCTTTGCGCTGTTTTTCTTCTTCGGCGGCTTGGGCCTTGGCTTTTTTCTCTTCGTCCGCCTTGGCCTTGCGCGCCTCTTCCTCGGCCTTTTTCTTTTCTTGCTTCGCTTTGGCGGCGGCTTCCTTCTGTTGTTGCTCTTCTTCTCGGACCTTGCGTTTGGCGTCTTCGACGGCTTGTTTTTCGCGTTGGCGCCTGGCCTTTTCTTCGTCTTCCAGTTCCTGAACCGTGGGGAGCGGTTGGGCACTGGCCACGGCGGTTTTTGGGGTCGCGCTGGAAGCGGGTTGCGCGGTGGGCGCTGGAACGGCCGCGGGCGCGGGGACGGGATCGGGATTCGAAACAGGGGCGACCGCGGCTGGGGTTGGGCTGGCGCGCGGGTTGACGGATGCACGGACCGCGCTGGGGGTCGCGACAGCCGTGGTTATGGTTGCGGCCTTTGTATCCACGGTAGAAGCCGAGGCGGTTGGATTAGCAACCTGGCCATTTTGGAGCGCGGCGCGTTGGAGAAGTTGCCGGGCTCGTTCCTGATCCTCCGCCGACAGGTTATTGGCAGAAACAGGGGTTGCGGTGGGGCTAGGAACGGCGGAGACGGCGGGTTGCACGGCGGTTGGCGTGCTCAGGGCGGTTGACGCCGCGGGCGTGGGTGCGGTGGCAGAGGCGACCGGGGTAGAGCCCGCGGCACGGCGGAGCAGATCCTGTTTCAAGCGTTCGGTGTCGTCGGGCGCGGTGGTGGCGTTGGCGGCTGGCGCTGGCGCCGATGCCGGTGCCGGCGCGGGTGAGACGGCTGTTTTGGGACTGTGCTTTTCGGCGGCGGCCAGGGCATCCGCGGCTTTCTTTGCCTCCGCAGCCTCTTTGGCGGCATGTTTTTGTTGGGCTCGCCGCGCGGCTTGGGCTTGGCGATGCTGTTCCGCTTCGATAGCTTTCTGTTCTTTTTCTTGCTTGGCCTTGGCGATGGCTTCGACGCGGGCGTTGTCCTCGGCGTTCTTCTTTTCGGTTTTCGCGCGCTTTTGTTCGGTTCTGATTTGTTCTTCGGCAGCTCGTTTTTCTTCCGCGAGTCGGGCTTGTTCGGCCTTGGTGCGTTCGGCGGCGAGGCGTTTTTCTTCTTTGACCTTTTGGGCTTCTTCGGTCGCGCGTTTTTCAGTTTCGGCGCGGGCGCGTTCTTTGGCTTCGGCCTCCGCTTTTTTCCGGGCCTTCTCGGCGGCTTTGGTTTCGGCGGTGGTTTTCTTGGGATCGACGGAAGAGTTGGGTGATGGGGTTGCTTTAGGCGACGCGCTGGTAGTGGCGGTGGGCGTGGGAGCGCTGGCCGGCGTGGGAGGGTCAACGACCGGCGTGGGAGGGTCAACGACCGGCGTGGGCGTCGTGACTGGCCGCGTGGATGGAGTGGGATTATCGGCTGTGGCGGCGGAGAGATTCTCTTTTTGTTTTCTCTCTTCGGCGGCCTTGAGGATCTCGAGTTCGATGCGTTTGAGTTCCTTTTCGCGGTTGGCTTCGGTTCTGGCGTTTTCCTCCTGCTGCTTGAGCTGAGCATCCCACGCAGCTTTTTCGCGAGCCGCCTGTTCATCCAGGCGGGCTTTTTGTTCAGCGGAATAAGCCGCTGCGCCCGAGCGGGGAATCTGGCGTGCGCGCGTGGTGGTGTTGGTTGTCTTGGCTGGAGGAGCGTCAGTTTGGGCGGAAGCCGTCCTGAGACCAATGGAGAGGCCCAAGCCCAGGCCCAAGAGATAGCCCGGGAGGGCTCGCGGTAACAAAGTCATAGCTCTGTCGATAATACAAAGCGAGAAGTCAGGCAACTGCGGAGTATGACCTGGCCGGGCGGGGGGACGGCCGATTTCCGCAGACGCGGGAGGGCCAGGGGGGGGCGGGAAGCTATCAACTGCTTGACGGCAGCCCCCTTCTCGGGATCGGCCGGCTGACCTTTCGCGTTCAGCATCAAAAGATTCTGCTTGAGTCCGCGCCTGGGGATCGTCACCAATGAGAGTGAATCACAGTGAACCCGGGAGCGAAACTGCCCGGTTTGGTTTAATTCATTCAGCGCGAGAAATTTATGGTCAAGATTCCCATCGTCCGTTGGGGGCAGTCGTACGAGAGCCTTGAACTCGACAAGGTCGTCCACTTCGTCACTGGCGAGACTCTGGCGCAAGTCAGCCAGGCCAATCCGGGTTTGCTCACCAAGGACATGAAGAAAGTGCAGCGGGCGCGCGATGTGTTGCGCGAGATTCCATGTCGTGAGCTGGTCCAGATTATGAAAAAGGCGGCCGATTACTACCGCGACGCCACTTTGCCGATGGGGGATGGCGAACAGTCTCCCGCCGATTTCGCCCGGCAACAGTCGGCCTCCACGGGGCTGCCGGAGCACATGTGCCGGCATAACATGTCCAAGAATCATTTCGTGCTCTCGAACATGGACCGGATCCTCGATTGCCTGACGCGCGGGTTGGATCTGGAGATCCTGTCGCGCGGTTATGGGATGGAATCGCGGGACGTGACGGTGAGTTATCAGGCTCAGTCGCCGGTGCTGGGGTTGGTGTTGCCCTCCAATTCGCCCGGCGTTCATACGCTGTGGTTGCCGGTGATCCCCATGCAGGTGGGGTTGGTCCTCAAGCCAGGTCCGCAAGAACCCTGGACGCCTTATCGGATGGCGGCGGCGTTCTTCCAGGCCGGCGTCCCCCGCGAAGCCATCAGCATTTATCCCGGCGGCGCCGAAATGGGCGCGGAAGTGGTCAGCCGCTGTCCGCGCGTCAAAATCTTCGGCAGCACGGAAACAGTCCAGCGTTATCACGGGAATCCCTGCGTCCAGGTCCACGGGCCGGGCTTCAGCAAAATCCTGTTGGGCGATGATGTGGTGGACCAGTGGGAGAAGTACATCGATCTGATGGTCGACAGCGTTTACCTGAACAGCGGGCGCGGCTGCATCAACTGCTCGGGCGTCTGGGCGTCCCGCCATACCAAAGAGATTGCCCGGGCCTTGGCCGAACGCTTGGGCCCCATCGAAGTGAAACCACCCGATGACTCCGCCGCCAGCCTCGCGGCCTTCACCGTGCCCGGCCAGGCCAAGGCCATCCACGCGTCGATCCTCGACAAGATGAAGGAAGATGGCGTCACGGATATGACGACCCCATTCGGCTCCCGCCTGGTGGAACAGGAACGTTGCGCGTACCTGCGCCCGTGGGTCATCCATGCCGATGCGCCCGAGCGCAAGATCGCGCACACCGAATATATGTTCCCGTATGTGACCGTGGTGGAATGTCCGCAAGCGGAGATGATCGGCAAGATCGGCCAGACCCTGGTGTGCAGCGCCATTACCAACGATGTCGCCTGGGAAAAGCAACTGATCGACGCCACCAATATCGATCGACTCAACATCGGCCCCATCCCCACCATCCAGTTGAATTGGTTACAACCTCATGAGGGGAACATCGTAGATTTCCTCTTCCGAGCCAGGGCGTTCCAGGCGCCGCCCGAAATGACCGGCGCGAAGGGCAATTCATGATGCCGATCAGTCCAGTCATGACGCCAGGATGTCGTAAGCCACTTCGCCAAAGACGTCCGTGAGCCGCATATCGCGTCCGGAGAAGCGGACGGTGAGGCGCGTGTGGTCCAAGCCTAACAGGTGCAGGAGGGTTGCGTGCAGGTCATGCATGTGCACCTTGCGCTCAACCACTTTGTAGCCGTAATCGTCCGTGGCGCCGTAGATCATTCCGCCTTTGACGCCGCCGCCGGCCAGCCACACGGAAAACCCGAAGGGATTATGGTCACGTCCATCGAATCCCTGGGCAAAGGGAGTGCGCCCGAATTCACCGGCCCACAGGACCAGCGTGCGCTCGAGCAACCCGCGGGCTTTCAGGTCAGTGAGGAGCCCCGCGATGGGTTGGTCTACGGCGAGGGCGTTGTTGGTGTGCCCGGACTTAAGGCCGCCATGTTGATCCCAACGATCGCCGCCGGTAGGGGGGCAAGTCAGTTCGACGAAGCGTACGCCGCGTTCCACCAGGCGCCGGGCGATCAAGCATTGAAGCGCAAACGTGCGGGTGTGAGGGTAGGCGGCCTCGAGGCCATATAATTTTCGGGTGGCCTCCGATTCTCCGTGAATATCCATGAGTTCCGGCACGGCGGATTGCATCCGAAAGGCCAGTTCGTAATTGGCAATGGCCGATTCGATCTGGTCCAGATGCCCAAGGCGCTCCAGCACGCCCGCATCCAGCTTGCGCAGCAGAGCGAGCTTGTCCTGCTGAAGTTCCGGACGCGCTTCCAACGGTTGCACATTGGCCACGGGCTTGGCTGCGGCTCGAAAGATGGAGCCTTGGAACGTGGCAGGAAGGAACCCGCTGCCGAAATTCTCCAAGCCCCCAGGTGGGATCAGGCCGCCGTTTAACACCACGAAACCTGGCAAATTCTGATTTTCCGTGCCCAGCCCGTAGCTGACCCAGGCTCCCATGCTCGGACGGCCCACCAGGCCCAGGCCGGTGTGCAGAAAATAGTTGGCGTTCGTATGCTCGGAAAAATCCGACACCATCGATCGGATCACACACAAATCATCCACACATTGGCCCACGTACGGAAAAAGGTCGCTGACCGGTATCCCGCTGCGTCCATAATTGCGGAACGCCCACGGGCAGCCGAGGGTGTTGCCATTGTTGTTGAACTGCGTGGGCTCCATCTTCATTGCGAACGGTTTGCCGTGCTCCCGGTTCAGGCGCGGTTTGGGGTCGAAGGTGTCCACCTGCGATGGCCCGCCGTCCATGTAAAGGAAGATGATCTGCCGCGCTCGCGCGGCCGCGTGGGCCGGACGCGGAACCAGGGAGTTGTGGACCTTCTGCTGGGGCTGGCTGACGACCTTGCCGAAGGCCCGATCCGCGAGCAATCCGAGCAACGCAATGCCGCCGAAACCATTGGCGGCTTGGCGCAACAAAGCCCGGCGCGTGAGCGGCCGCTGGAGGAACCGGCCGCAATGATGCACGGGGGCGGGCGCAGGGGGCGTGGACTGGGGTTGAGCCATGATCAGTTAATAAACACGAATTCTTTCACATTCCACATCACATGGCAAAAGTCGGCCCAAACGCGTTCATCGGTGGCCGCGGCGGCCGGACTCGCGCCGTAGCCGGCTCCGTGACGTTCCAGGAACGCGAGCGCTTCCGCTTGTTCTGCCGGAAGCGGCGGTCGGCCGAAGGTCTCCAGGTAAACCCGCCCGATCCGTTCCTCGCTGGAACGGTCGCCCGCAGCCAACAGTCGGCGTGCCCATAACTTTGCCTGCTCCACCACGAAAGGATCATTGAGCAACATCAAGGATTGCGCCGGCACATTGCTAACCGTTCGCCGGCCCACAGTGGAGTGCGGCACCGGCGTGTCGAAAGCCCGCATCATCGGCGACACGAAGTTGCGCCGCACTTCCACATAGATCGAACGCCGACCCGCCCCGTCCAGCGGCCCACTCGTCGCCGGACGCCCGCGGCCGTCCATGAATTCAGTCAAGTGAATGGGAATGGGCGGGCCGAACATGGCGGTGTCCAGCTGGCCGGACACAGCCAGGATGGAATCGCGAATCGCTTCTCCTTCCAGACGCCGCACTTCCGCCCGATGCCACAGCAGATTGGTGGGATCTTTCTCCTCGGCGCCCAGGTCATCCGGCCGGCTCGACATCTGATAAGCGCGGGAGGTCACCAGCAATTTGATGAGTGCTTTGGGCTGACCGCCTCCTTCGGTTTGGAACCAGTGCGCCAGCCAATCCAACATTTCCGGATGCGTCGGGGGCTGCCCCAACACCCCAAAATCATCCGGCGTCGGCACGATGCCGCGTCCAAACAGGTGCAGCCAGACGCGATTGACGAAGACGCGTGCGAAAAGCGGGTTTCCTGGGTCCACGATGTGCCGAGCCAGTTCCAAGCGGCCACTGCCTTCCCGAAACCGGCCGGCCACCGTGCCGCCAAGCGCTTCGAGAAACCGGCGAGGCACTTCATCTCCCAGCGACTTATGACTGCCCCGGATGAAAACGCGTTCGTCGATTCCAGTGCCGTCGACCATCGACGGAGCCCGCCTCGGGTCCGGGATGGATTTTTCCAGGAGGCGATACTCCGCGATAGCTTTGGCCAACGGACCTAATTGACTGAATGGGCGTGCGGATTCCGCGGAATCCGGCTCGAGCAGACGATGGCGGGCCAACCAACTGACAAGCGCCAGTTGCGGGCGAGTGACTTTGTCGGCAGCCCAGGCAGCGACGGCTTCCTGCAATGGCTTGACGGCCGGCGACGACGAACCTCCTGGAGTCGAACGTTCGGACCCCGGCGTTCCTGCCGTGGCGGACCCGGCCGCTGTCGCGGACTCCACCTCCGTGGTGGCTGCGGGCGGCATGCGGGGCGGCGTTGAGCGATTGGAAAAAATCACGCGTTGAACGGCCATCCAACCGTCCGGGGCAAAACCGTCTTTATGAGCGTCATCGGATGGATCCGGGGTGGAAACCTTGCTGAACTCCAGGTAGGCGCGGTGGCCTTTCCACATGTCCAGGTCGATCGTGATCCATCGGGGTTGATCAAAGTTGAACACTCGCTTGAGGGTGCCGTAAATGGGATCGCGGATCATGGTGAGATTATCCACCGGCACATTGAGACGTGACTCGCGGCCTGCCGCCAGCACGTGAAGATAGCGTTTCTCGATGGTGAAAGTGGGGGAGCGCAAGGCGCCTTGCAACCGGCGGGAAAGCAGAGCGCTATGAGCCGCGCCGGATTCGATCAGCGCGATGGCCGGTTGGTTGGAGTTTCCAACCACGAAATCCCCAGGCGCGGCCGGGTGTTGCCCAAACGCATCGCCTTCGACAAACCAGCCCCGGTAATCGCCCAGGTTGAAATCGACGAACACACTTTCGTCGGGGCCGAGGCTGGAGGCCGTGACGGGAGGGTCGTTGGAGTTGCTGGTGGACGCTGGTGCCGCGGGATCGCGGAGTGCGCCGATCCAACGTTCTAACCGGCCGGGGTCCACTTTAAATTGCTGGGCAATGGTGTCCCGTTGGGCTGGCGGCGCCAAAGCGGCGCCGGCGGCGGCCAGGTAAGCGGCGAGCGTTTCATCGGCCTGAACCCAGGACTCCGCCACCGCGGCGCGGATGCGGATTTTGCCTTCTTGCAGTTGCCTGACGAGGGTCTGCTGGTCGGCTTCGGAGTCGATCGAGCGCTGGGCATAACGGGAGCTGCTCAAGACGCCAAAGAGAGCGTAGTAATCCTTGGTGGCGATCGCATCGAATTTGTGATCGTGACAACGCGCGCACGCCACGGTCAGGCCCAGGAACGTTTTGGAGAGCACATCGATTTGATTATCGATCAGCTCCGCCTCGTGCAGCCGCACGTCCACTGGCGAATGATCCCGTTGCCCCAGCCAATAGAAAGCCGGGCCGATGATTGATTCGTTGAAGCCCTCAACGGGGTGTCGTCGTGGTTCGGGCAATAAATCGCCGGCGATATGTTCCAGCGCGAATTGGGGATACGGCACATCTGCATTGAAGGCGCGGATAACGTAATCGCGGTAGCGCCACGCGTTGGGGTTGGCGTAATCATACTCGTGTCCCAAGGTCTCGGCGTACCGCACCAAATCGAGCCAGTGACGCGCCCAGCGTTCCCCGAACCGGGGCGACGCCAGCAATCGATCGACGATGAGGTTGTAATCGTCTGGATTGGCCAGGAGCTGATCGATGGCGCTGGCGCTTGGTGGAAGGCCGATGAGATCAAAATAGAGACGCCGCAGCAGGCTCCGCGGATCGGCGGGAGGCGCCGGCCCCAGCCCCGCTTCTTCCAGGCGGTTCAGGATGAAATGGTCGATTGGCTGAGCTGGCCAGGCTCGGTTCTTTACTTCCGGTGGCACCTGCGCCCGCACCGGTTGCCAACTCCAATGTGCCCGCCGCCGCTTTTCCAAATCGAACGATGGCTGCTTGGAAATGGTGGTGGCCCCCGACGCTTCCTCCGGCCAGGGAGCCCCCAGCTTGATCCAGGAAACCAGGTCTTCGATCTTGTCGGCCGCGAGTTTGTTTTTTGGCGGCATTTGCAGCTCGGGATTGCCATAGCGAATGGCTTCCACCAACCGGCTTTTGTCCGGGTGGCCCGGAACGATGACCGTCCCGGTCTCGCCTCCGGCCAGCAGCCCGGCCCGGGAATCCAGACGCAAGCCACCTTTGAGTTTCTCCGCGGTCGCGCTATGGCATTGGTGGCAGGACTCCACGAGGATGGGTCGAATTCGTTTCTCGAAAAGCTCAATGGTCTCCGGCGACAATTCCGCGGGTTGGATGGGCAAATGGAGCGTGCTGAACGTGAGCAGGGCCAGAAGACGGAACAGGCGTGGATGGGCCAGCGTGCCGGCCGGACGAGGCCCGCGGAGGAACCGTTGCCGTGTCTCCACATGGATTGCCGCCTGGTCGTTCATCATCGCAGTGGCGGATCCGCGAGCGGTTTTCCGTTTGTTTGCAGGATCTGAACCTCATGGATGCCGTGCGGGCCGGGCTCGCTGAAGGTCCAGACGACGTTCTTTTCGGGAGTAACCTCCAGGAGCTTGGTCTGCCGGGCGCCGATCCCATACGCGCAGATCACTGTGTTTCCATTCGGCAAACGTTGCCCGCCACAGGCGTCCTTGATGAGAGGTTCACTCAGATCCTTGTTGGACAATTCCCAGATGGTTTGGCCTTTGGCATCGACTTCGATGGTTTGGTTGCCGTAGGTGCAGTTGATCAGGGTATGCCCGTTCGGCAACCGGATGGCCGTGAAAGGCCAATGCGGTGTTTGGACTTCCCAGACCACCCGGCCAGCGGCGTCATATTCGCGCACAACTTTGTCGAACAACTGTGGCACCAGATAATTTCCGTTGGCCAACTTGCGGGCCATGCGGCTTTCCATGTGGTGATTGGTGTTCTGACAACGCAGGGGAATCTCCAGGTGCACCTGGCCGTTGCGATCGATCTCCAACAGGCGTGGCTTGGCGCCCGCTTCGCTGACCAGGAATTTATCATCTGGCAAAGCCTGGACGGTATTCACTTCGGCCTGAGTTCCTTTCCATTCGAAAAGTGTTTTTCCTTCGCGAGTCAGCTCGACAACCCCACCGCCGGGGAACTCGTTTCCCTTGGAGACCGCAAGCAGCAGGTGGCCATTGGACAAGACCCACCCATCCCGCGTGCTGCCAGGATATTTCCAGATGGTTTTGCCTGAGCCGTCGACGATGCGTGTTTCGGTGCCGGTGGCCAGAAAGACATGCGTCAGTCCGGTGGGATCGGCGCTAGTTGCCCCTGGAGTCTCAGGAGCTGAGACCAATAATAATATGGAGATGGAGAGGGACACGGCGGTGAACCGGGTGAACATCTTCATAGGCGTGCGGCAGGTTAGCGCACAGAGCGGGCCGGTATCACGCACAAAAAGCCCGGCCGCCGACTGTGGGAACGTCTTCTGTTTGAGCAGCTTTTGGGCGGAGACGGAGCCCGCGTGCGTGGCTGGTGATCATGGTTCGGTGGCTGCTTTCCCAGTTGACGCTCTTAACAGCCGGCCCGTAAGGTAGCCGCCATTACCGGCCCGGTCCGTCTTGGGCCTGCGGACAGAAAAGCCTATGCCTGAAGGATATTGCGTAAAGTGCAAAGCCAAGAAGGAGATCTCGGACGCGGTCGAGGAAACCATGAAGAACGGCCGCAAAGCCATCAAAGGCAAATGTCCGACCTGCGGCACCGTCATGTTCAAAATCTTGGGGGGCAAAGCCGGCTCGGTTTCCGGGGCGGGCAGCGCACCGGCTTCGTCTTCCACGCCGGCTGGTTAGTTTCAGAAGATTGTTGACTCTATGTCTCAGCAACTCGCTTACGTCATCATTACGCCCTATACCCTGTCCAAGTCACGGACAGGTGGCATCCTGGCCCGGCTTATCACTCGGACGGGTATGGAACTGGTTGGCGCGCGCATGTTTGCCCCGAGCCAGGAGTTGGTAAAACTTTATTCCCAGGCCATCGTCTCGGCGGCTGACCCGCAAGATCGCCGCATCCAGGAACTGCTCCGCGATTATATCCTCGCCAACCTTTCCCCGGATCCCAAAACCGGTCGGCGCCGCCGAATGATGATGCTCCTGTTCCAGGGCGATGACGCGGTGCGCAAAGTCCGCTCCGTGATCGGCAACATCAGCCTGGATCGCCGTGGCGGCGAGACCATCCGTGATACGTATGGCGACCTGATCCTCGACGAAAGCGGGAACGTGCGCTACTTCGAACCCGCCGTGCTCGCGGCTCCCAACGTGGACGAGGCCCGGCAGAAACTTCGCCTATGGACGGAGTATTCGGACAAGGATGGCGGCGTGCTGGATGACACGATCCCGTATGGTCCGGGCGACAAACCCCAGCGCACGTTGGTCCTGATCAAGCCGGACAATTTCCGATTTCCCACCGGCCGCCCCGGCAATGTGATCGATTTCTTTTCGCGCACCGGCCTTTACATTGTGGGCATCAAAGTTCATCGGATGAGCGTGGCCGATGCCATAGAGTTTTACGAGCCGGTCAAGGAAGTGCTGCGGACCAAGCTGAAGGATGTGGTGGCGCATCGGGCGAAAGCCGTCTTGGAGAAAGAACTCAATTTTCCCATCCCCCCTGCGGAAACGCAGCAGTTAGGCGAGATCCTGGGCCCGCTGTTCGGGGAGAACCAGTTTGAAAGCATCGTCAAGTTTATGTCCGGACGCACCTGCAGCGATTGTGAGCCCGCCCGTCGCTCCGAACCCGGCACAGAAAAGTGCATCGCCCTCGTTTATGAAGGGGTCAATGCGGTGAACAAGATCCGCGATGTCCTCGGCCCCACGGATCCCTCCAAAGCGCCTCCAGGCTCCATCCGCAAGGAGTTCGGATCGAACATCATGGTCAACGCCGCCCACGCCAGCGATTCCGAGGAGAACGCCAAACGCGAAATCGGCATCGTCCGCGCCGGCGAAAACACGTTCCGCGCCGTCGTCGAAGGCTTCTACGGGAAATAGTCTCAGTCCTACAATTCCACCTGCATGCCCAGTTCCACCACGCGATTGGCTGGCAGATGAAAGAAGGTGGTGGCGGGTTGGGCGTTGCGGGCCATAAAGGAAAAAAGCATCTTCCTCCAGCGCGCCAACCCCGGGCGAGCCGAAGCGAGGATGGTTTCGCGTGAGAGGAAGAAGGTGGTGTCCTCTTCGCGCACGTTCAGCCCTTCCAGGGCGCACCGGCGCAAGACCTCCGGCACGCTGGGTGTGTCCAGGAATCCGTAACGTCCAACGACCCGATACAGGCCTTCGCCAAGCGCTTCTACGCGCAACCGTTCGTCCTGCGAAACGTGGGCCAGCTCGGTCACACTCAGGGTCAGCAGCAACGCCCGCTCATGCAGCACGCGGTTGTGTTTCAGATTATGCAGCAGCGCCAGCGGCGTGCCTGTGGGGTTGCCGCTCATGAACACGGCGGTCCCTTTGACTCGCGCGGGCGGATCGCCGGCCAGGCTCTTGACGAAAAGATCCAAAGGCAAGACGGCGGCGGCAAGGCGTTCCCCGAGCAATTTCCGGCCGGCCTTCCAGGTGGTCATCACGGCAAACAAACCAAGCCCGATCACCAAGGGGAACCAGCCGCCATGCGCGATTTTGACTGCATTGGCCCCGAAGAAGGCCAGTTCGATCAACAGAAACAGGCCGCACCAGAACCCTGCCTTGGCGACACTCCAATCCCACAGCCGGCGGGCGGCAAAGTAAAACAGGACGGTGGTAATTGCCATGGTCAGCGTGACCGCAATGCCATAGGCCGCCGCCAACCGGCTCGAACTTTGAAATCCCAGCACCAAACCGCAGCAGGCCAGCAAAAGCAGCCAGTTGACCAACGGCAGATAAATCTGGCCGCGCTCTTGTTCGGACGTGTGCCGGATTTCCATCCGCGGCAGGTAGCCGAGTTGCACAGCCTGTTTGGTGATGGAGTAGGCGCCTGAGATCAGCGCCTGTGACGCGATGATCGCGGCGGCCGTCGCCAGCCCCACCAATGGATAAATGCTCCAGGCGGGCGCCAGCCGATAAAACGGGTTTTCCGCAGCCGTCGGATCGCTCAAAAGCAGCGCCCCTTGCCCAAGATAATTGAGGATTAAAGCCGGAAAAACCACGGCAAACCACGCCCGCCGAATCGCCCGCGCCCCAAAATGACCCAGGTCCGCATACAGCGCCTCCGCTCCTGTCACCGCCAGAAACACCGAACCCAACACCACAAAGGCCGCGCCACCTTGTTCCAGCAGGAAACGAATGGCGTGATGCGGGCTAAGGGCTTGCAAGATTTGCGGCGCGCCCCAGATGCCGCGGATCCCCAGCGCCGCCAAGGCCACGAACCAACAGAATGTCACCGGACCAAAGGCCCGGCCGACTCCGCCCGTGCCATGACGTTGCACGGCGAATAATGCGATCAACACCGCCACCGTCACGGGGACCACATAGGAAGTGAGAGCAGGTGACGCCACCTCGATTCCTTCCATCGCACTCAGGACGGAGATCGCGGGCGTGATCATGCCGTCTCCGTAAAGCAGCGCCGCCCCAAAAACTCCCAAGGCCAACAACCAAATGCGCGGCCGGATGGGTCGGGCGCCGGGCTGCTTGGGCGCTTCCCCGTAAGCCAGGGCCAGCAAAGACAGCACCCCGCCTTCGCCGCGGTTATCAGCCCGCAGCACAAAGGTGAGATACTTCACGCATACGATCCCAATCAACGACCACAACACCAAGGACAGAATCCCTAGCACATTGGTCGGGCTCGGGTCCATGGCGCGCGCGCCGTGAAAGCATTCACGGAGGGTGTAAAGCGGGCTGGTGCCGATGTCCCCATAAACCACGCCCAGCGCCCCCACCAGCAATCCCGCAGTTACTTTGCAGTCCGTTAATTTCGAGTCGGTCAGTGGCGTTTTCACTAATCAGCGGCAGGCGCTTTTGCGCGCGGCCGCGGGAGCAGAGCAAGGCAATAACACCCGCGGCCACGCTTACATGCGTGCCAACGTTTTGATTTTGAGTCTGGGAGAATTGGGGGACCCGCCATGAGCGGCCCTCGAAGTTCGCCCTTCCAATTGCCGACGAGGTTAGCTGACGGGCTCGGCCTTGAAAGTGGCCTCGGCGCGATGCTCGCGACCGTTCGCCCCATCCACACGCCGTAGCGCGTGGTACTTGGGTCCCCCGCATCCGGCCTCAGGAAGGAAGCCGGAATTAGGCTGCGGCCGAGACAGAACCACAGCCCGGCCGGACTGTCAAACAGGAAGCCGCTTACTCCGCTTACTTCCAGCCGGCCAGGACCCGATCGGTCATATGCAGCACCGTAGCCGGATAAATGCCGAGATAAAGCATTCCGGCGATGCAAACGCCGAGGGAAATCTTGGTCGGCCAGGAAACGGGGAGCGGCGTGAGATCCGCAGGCGGATGTGCCCAATAGATCGCCCGGATGACCCCGAAATAGTAGTAGAGCGAGATCACGATCCCAACGATCGCCACTCCGATCAACCAATAGTAAGTCGGGCCTTGCTCGATGGCGGCACGCAGCAGCAGAAATTTCCCGAAGAAACCGGCCAGAGGCGGGATACCTGCCAGCGAAACCATGGCCAGGGTCATGGCGGCGGCCAGGGTGGGCGCGCGCTGATGCAATCCAGCCAGGGCGGAGAGATCTTCAATATCAGCCTGGCGCAGCACCACGCAAAGGACCGTAAATGCCGCCAGGATGGTGAAAAGGTACCCGCCAAGATAATAGAGCACGGCGGCCTTGCCGGCGTTGCTCAGGGCGGCGATACCCAGCAGGATAAAGCCGGCGTTGGCGATGCTCGAATAACCCAGCAACCGTTTGAGGTTTCGTTGCGGGATGGCGCAGAGACTGCCGTAGAGGATGGTGATGGCCGCCATCGCCATGAGCAGACCGCGCCAATGACTAACCAAGTCCAGCGGCAACGCGCTAAAGAGCACGCGCAGAAGCATGACGAACCCAGCCGCCTTCGAGCCCACGGCCAAAAACGCAGCGACGGGCGGCGGCGCTCCCTGGTAAACATCTGGCGCCCAGATCTGCAGCGGAAACGCCGCGATCTTGAAGGCCAGTCCGGCGATCAGCAGCAGCAACCCGACCAGAAAAACCGGCTGGCCCGCCAATGCCGTCGCTTTCGTGGCTAATTCGGAGAAACTCATGGTGCCTGAACTTCCGTAAACCAGCGCGATGCCGAAGACCATGAACGCCGAGGCTAACGCGCCGAGGATCAGATATTTGATACCGGCCTCCAACGAGCTGAGCCGGTTGCGCTGGAAACTGGTGAGGATATAGAAAGTGATCGTGATCAATTCGATCGACACAAACAACATCGCAAAATCGTTGGCGGAGGCGGCAAACATCATGCCCGCCAGGGCAAACAGGATCAGGCTGTAGAATTCAGATAAACCCGCTTCGATGTGATCGGCGAACTCCGCCGACATGAGCAATACCAGAACCGCCGCCGCCAGAAAGATCCGTTTGAAGAATAAGGCGAGCTCGTCCAACACATAGCTCTGCCCAAACGCGAACTCGGGCAGATGATAACTCAACTGGCCACTCTGGAAGGTTAGAAAGAACGGGGACCGGACAAAACTCGAGATTAGGATCAACCCCATGCCGAGAGCCGCCAAATACCCGAGCTTGCGCCGGTTCTCGCGCGGCATCCACAGATCCAACAGCAGCATGCCCAGCGCGAAGATCAGGACCGACACCTCCAATTTCAGCAACGATACGTTGTTCATGATCGCGCGCTCAGATCTTTCCACCGCCCGCCGCGGATCCACCAGGTTTCTCCTCCGTCATGAACCGGCGGCCCGGGGTTTTCTTGTCGGGTTGACCCGTGGCCAGACGGACAATTCGTTCTGCGCTGGGCTTGATCTTGTCGGCCAGCGATCGCGGCCAGAACCCAAAAAAAATCAGGCCGGCCAGCAACAACACGAACGGCGTGCGGCGCCAAGGGGTGGCGTCCACCAGCTGCGCCCATGCCTCCGGGGTTTCGCCATGCAGAATCCGGCGCACGGCTCGCAGCATGTAGACCGCCCCGATCACTAGACCGCCCCAGGCGGCCGCCAACACAAACCAGCGGGCGTGGCCGAAGGCACCTTTCCACGCTCCGAACATCACGGAGATTTCCCCCACGAAATTGGCGAACCCGGGCAACCCGCATCCAGCCAGCATGGCCATGAGCAAAGCCGCTCCCACAAATGGGAGCTGGCGCAGCAATCCGCCCAGTTCGTCCATATTCAGAGTGCCGGTTTGCGCGCGCAAATAGCCACTCAAGCCGAAGGTGAGCGCCGCCAGCAAGCCGTGGGCGATCATCAGCAGGATTGCTCCGGTGACGCCGATCAGATTCAAGCTGGCAATGCCGAGGAAAACGAAGCCCATGTGCGCGACGGAGGAATTGCCGATGAGTTGGTTGAGGTCCCGTTGGCGCATCGCCACCCAGCCGCAATGCAAGATGTTGCCCAGGCAAAGGCAGGCCAGGACAGTCAACCAAGGGCGCGTCCCCGCCGGCAGCAGGGGCAGGGCAATCCGAATCAGGCCATACAACCCAAATTTTTTGAGCACGCCGGCATGGAGCATGGCCGTGGCCGTCGGCGCCGCGGCGTAGCCGAGGGGCGCCCAGGTATGGAATGGCCATAACGAAACGAGGATGCCAAAGCCGAATAGCAACACGGGAAAGATCCACTGCTGCACCGCCATGGGCATCGGATTATCCTTGAAGTGGGCGGTCAAGGCCACCAGATCAAACGTGCGTTTGTCCACTGGCACCTGCAGGTAGAGCGCGATCAACCCAACCAATGCCAGCAACGCGCCGGCGCTTAAGTACAGCGCCATCTGAAACGTGGCGTAGTTTCGGTTTTCGCCCCGGCCCCACACGCCGATCATAATGAAGGTGGGAATGAGCGCGAACTCGTGAAATGAATAGAAAAAGAGCAAGTCCAACGACGCAAAGGCGCCGAAGATCCCGCCGATCATCACGAGCAAAAGAAAGTAATACGATTTCTCCTGCGTCTTGATCTCCCAGGAAACGCACACCGCCGCAAACGCCACCAGGGCCGCCATGAAGATCAGTCCCACATTAACCCCGTCCACCCCCACAAAATAATTAATGTCCAACCCCGGAACCCAGCGGATGCGGGTCACATACTTATAACCACCCGCGCCGGCCTCGGCGCCTTCGAATCCGAGAAACACGCTCGTGGCCAGGAGCAAGGTGCCCAGGGTTGTCCCCAGCGCGATCGAACGGATCAGAAAACGGTAGCGGGCTGGAATCGGCACAATGACCAGCGCGGCCAGCAGCGGAAGCAAAATGATGCAGGTCAACATGCCGTTCAGCGCTTCATTTCAGGGCCAACACAATCAGCACCACGACCCCCGCCACAAACAGGAACGCGTAGGTCTGCAGATTGCCTGTTTGCGCCAGGCGCAGGGCGCGCCCCAGGATTTCCACCGTGCCGTGCAGGCCGCGCACGAACAGGCCCGCAATCAACCAGCGATCAAGACAGTCCGCCAGGGCCGCCAACGCCTCGTGCGTGATCGCGATGAGTCGGTCATACAGTTCATCGAACCGAAACCGGTCGCGCATCAAGCGCGATAACATCCCCAGCCGCCCGGGCAGCGGATCCTGCTTGGCGCCCCGATATAAAGAGTAAGCAAACGAAAGCCCGAACAGAGTCGCGCCCAGCCCGCACAACGCCGCCAAAGGCGCGTGCGCGAAGGGAGCGAACATGGCTTCCAGGAAACCGCCGGTGCCCGCCGGTTCGCCTGGTTCAAACTGCCGTTCCAGATAACCGTCCAGCGCCCAAAAGCCGGCCAGCGTGCTCGCCACGGCCAGCACCACCAGCGGCCAGGTCATCACGCCGGGCGATTCGTGCACGTGCCCGGCGGAGTCGGAGCGCGCTTCATCGAAGAAAGCCACCAATAACAGGCGCGCCATATAAAAGGCCGTCAAAAACGCCACCGCGATCCCCAGCATGAACAACGGCGCGCTGTGTTGTGAGGCGGCAGCCAGAATCGCGTCCTTGCTGAAAAAGCCGCTGAACGGCGGCACCCCGCACAGAGCCAGCGTTCCCACCAGAAAGGTGCGATACGTGATCGGCATGGCGGCCCGCAGACCGCCCATCCTCCAGATGTTTTGCTCATGATGACAGGCGTAGATCACGGAGCCTGCCGCCAGGAAGAGGAGCGCCTTGAAGAAAGCATGTGTGCTCAGGTGATACATCGCTGCGGTGGGCCCCTGCAGTCCCACCGCCATCACCATGTAGCCGAGTTGCGACAAGGTGGAGTAAGCCAGGATCCGTTTGATGTCATTCTGTTGCACCGCAATTAACGCGGCCAACAGCGCGGTGATCCCTCCAATCCACGCGATGATGTCCAGCGCGCTAATCCCATCCAGGAAACTCAAGGGCCCAGGCCAGACGCGCTGGTCGCCCAGCAGGAAAAAGGCCCGGCACAACATATAAACGCCGGCCGCCACCATCGTCGCCGCATGGATCAACGCGCTCACCGGCGTCGGCCCCTCCATCGCGTCGGGCAACCAAACATGCAACGGAAACTGCGCACTTTTGCCCATTGCTCCGCAGAACAGAAGCAAGCCGGCCAGCGCCGCGAGCCCCGCCCACGCTTCCGGCGGCGCCGTGTTCAGGCGCGTGCGTAATTCTTCGAAGCCGACGCTGCCTAGCGTCGCCCAGACGAGAATGATCCCCAGAATGAATCCAAAGTCTCCCAGGCGATTGGTCAGAAACGCTTTCTTGCACGCATCGGCCGCCGCCGGTTTGGCATACCAAAACCCGATCAACAGATAACTGGACACCCCCACCAATTCCCAGCAGATGAACATCAACACCAGATTGTTGGCCAGCACGATGCCCAGCATCGAAAACATGAAAAGACTCAGGCCCCCAAAGTAGCGGCCCAAGGCGGGGTCTTCTTTCATGTAACCGTACGAATAGATGTGGATGGCGCTGCCCACTCCCGTCACGATCAACAACATGAGCAGACTGAGTCGGTCGAGGATCAAACCCAGCTCCACTTTGAAATCACCGATGGCCAGCCAGTCTCCAGCCACCGTGGAGACGGACGCGTTATGCTCCAGGGTGTTTCCCAGGAGCAGGAAAAGGCCCACGCTCAACACGAAGGAGACCACGACCGCGGTGATGGAGAGCCGCGCGCTCAACCGTCCGTCGCGGCGGGTGCCCAATCCGATGACGAACGCCGCCAGCAGCGGCAGAAAGAGGATGGGCCAAGCCAGGTGTTCCGGATGAAAAGAGTCAGGGTTCATCGCTTCACAGTTTCATCGTGGTCAGGTCCTCGGCGTGGGCGGTCTGGCGTTTGCGGTAGAGAGCGACGATGAGGGCCAGGCCGACGGCGACCTCGGCTGCCGCCACCGTGATGATAAAGAACACCATGACCTGGCCGTTCAATGTGTTCTGGTAACGGCTGAACGCCACCAGCGCCAGGTTGGCGGCGTTGAGCATCAACTCCAGCGACATGTAAATCACCAGCAGACTCCGGCGCACGATCACCCCAAGCGCCCCCAGGCAAAACAGGACGGCGCTCACCACCAAATAATGTTCCAGCGTCACCTGCATCAGGGCAGCTCCTTTTTGCTGAACAAAATCACTCCGACCATCGCGACGAGCAGTAACACCGACAGGATCTCAAACGGGAGCAGGTAATTCTCAAAGAGTAGATGACCCAGCCTCGGCGTGGAGCCTTCCGCCTGTGGAGTCAGGCCGTGCCCCAACCCGGATTGCGTGATGGCCAGAATGGCAATCGCCGCCAGCGCCGTCACGACCAACACCCCCGCGGCCGCGGCGAAGGTCTGCAGCCGCCGGCGGGCCTCCTCTTTCAGGTCGAGTAACATGATCACAAACAGAAACAACACCATGACGGCGCCGGCATAAACGAGGATCTGCACCGCCGCCAGGAAGAAGGCGTGAAGCAAGACAAACAAGCCGGCCAACGACACGATCGACAGCAACAGAAACATCGCGCTGGTCACTGGGTTGCGGCTGAACGGGTTGGCCACCACCAGAAACCCGCACAACAAGGTTAACCCCGCGAAGAAATAGAAAAAAAAGTCGTCCATGCGTCACTCGTTTTTCCACTTCTGAATCCCCGCATGGGTGCCGCCCAGAGCCAGCAGCTTCTCCTTGTTGTAAACCATCTCCGCGCGCGACAGACCGGTCAGGGAATAATCCTTTTGCAGGAAGATCGCTTCCTCAGGACAGACCTCCTGGCAGAAGCCGCAGAAAATGCAGCGAAGCATGTCGATCTCGAATTCTTGCGGCATCTTTTCCGCCTTGGGCCGATCGGCCGGAACGCCCTCCGGTCCGGGCGGTGTGATCTTGATCGCTTTGGGGGGACACACGAATTCGCAGAGCTGGCAACTCACACATTTGGTTTGCCCTTCCTGATCGCGCACCAAATAGGGCGCGCCCCGATAAGCAGGACCCACCGTCCAGGGCACCTCCGGATAATAGCCGCCGGCCACGCGTTTGGCCGCGTTCTGTCCCTTGACCAGGGTGCGCCAAAGATGGCGCGCGGTAATCTTGAATCCGCCGGCAATCGACGGCAGATACAACCGCTCCCAGAAGCTCAATTTTTCTCGTTTAACAATCATTTCTCAAATGCACGCACCACCAGCACCGCCGGCCAGCCTGGTCGCGCGCGCCCGTGACGCCGCCGAATGTTCAGGCCGCCGTTCAGCCGCTAGGCCGCCCGCCACCACAGCACGATGGCTGTGACCAAAATGTTGAGCAAAGCCAGGGGGATGAAACGACGCCAGCCCAGGTCCATCAACTGGTCATAACGAAATCGGGGCAACATCCAGCGCACCCAAATGAACACCACCATAAACGCCAGCATCTTGGCCACGAACACCGCGATATGCAGAAGGCCTATCGCCAGGCTGCTGGTTCCGGCCGGCGTGCTCAGCCCCGGCAACGTCCACCCGCCCCAAAATAAAGTCACCATCATGGCCGAGCTCGCGATCATGTTTGCGTATTCGCCCAGGAAAAACAGCGCGAACTACATCGAGCTGTATTCGGTGTGATAACCACCCACCAGCTCGGTTTCCGACTCCGGCAAATCAAAGGGAAGCCGGTTCGTCTCGGCGAATCCTGCGATCATAAAGATGAAAAATGACACCGGCGAATAAAGCACCAGCCACCCGTTCTCGGCTTGCCACCGGATCACTTCGCTCAAGTTGAGGTTGCCCACGATCAAAAAGATCGGAATGACGCTCAGACCCATCGCGATTTCATAGGAGATGAGCTGGGCGCTCGAGCGGATCCCGCCCAGAAACGGATACTTCGAATTGCTGGCATAACCCGCCAACACGATTCCATAAACGCCCAGTGACACGATCCCGAACGTGTACAATATCCCCACGTTCAAGTCCGCAATCACCATCTTCTGACGCCCCAGGTTCGACCCGAATGGAATCACCGCTAGGACCAAAAAGGCCGGGATCATCGTGATGGCCGGGGCCAGCCAGAAGTAAGCTTTGCGAACGTGACTCGGAGTGAAATCTTCCTTGAGCAGAAACTTCAAACCGTCGGCCAACGGCTGGAAGATTCCCCAGCGCTGCAGTAACCGTCCTACGACCGGGATCTTGAGAGCCAGCGGCGGAGCCGTCCGGTTGGGTCCCACCCGATCCTGAATCCAGGCGGAGATCTTTCGCTCCGCCAACACCGCGTAGGCGACCATCGTCAGCACCGGCACGATCACGCATACGATCTTGACCAGCGCGAAGAAAAGAAAATTCCAATCCATGGACTATTCCAGTGCGGAGTGCGGAGTGGGGAGTGCGCAGTGCGCAGTGCGCAGTGCGCAGTGGGGAACGCGGAGTGCGCAGTGCGGAGTGCGCAGTGCGGAATGCGGAGTGCGGAGTGCGGAATTCCCGTTGCCGCTTTCCGTTTTCGGCTTTCCGCGTTCAACCCGCGTCGGGTTACCTCGGCTGCTGCTCTCAATTGGAGATGAGTTCATGCATCAAATCGGAACACTGGCGCCGGTGTCGCCCAAGCCGGCCCAGCTTAGCCCCTGAAAGGCCGGGATCTCTGCCGCCATCTGGTTGAAGAGCCCTTCCATATTCACAAACCCGTTTTGGCCCGTGACGTTGTAAATCAGGTCATGGAGGAATTCCCATTCCGGCCGGGCCTCGCCCTTGGGTTCGACCGCTTTGAAGAAGCGTTGGACGCGGCCTTTGCCGCTGGTGAAGGTGCCCCGTTTCTCGGCTGGCGCGCAGCCGGGCAACAGATAATGGGCAGCGGCGGTAGTGGCATTGGGAAGGATATCGCTCACCACCAGCAGCTCAAGCTTTCCCAATAACTCCGCCGGGATGCCGTGGCGCGTCACGTCTTCGCCAAATACGATCAGCGTTTTGATCGTGCCGCGGCGGATGCCGTCCGCCATCCGCGGCAGGTTTGAACCCATTGGATCGGCCGCCAGCCCCAGCAGACGGGCGCCCTGGCCGTTGGGATTCTTGTCGGCCGCCACCAGCAATCGATCCGCCTCACCCAGGCGCGGCACCGAGTCGGTCAACGCGCCCGTTCTTTTGGCGAGCTTGGAGAGGAGGAAAAGTTCTTCGTTGGTTTGGCGGGCGGAGGCGACCACGGCGACGGAGCCGGCCGGAGCGCGGCGCACGCGCTCGGCGATCTCATGCAGGGCGGTGGCCCAGGTGCCGCCCTGGCCCTGGTTCCGCACATGGGTGAGTCGATCCGGGCGCCCGATCCACTTGTAATTCAAACGGCCGTAATCGCACATCCAGCAGGAATTGACGGCATCATTTTGCCGGGGTTCGTACCGATAAATGGTTCCTTCCCGCGATCCGATGGTAACGTTGCAGCCGGTCGCGCAACTGGTGCAGACGGATTTGCTTTCCTTCAGGAACCAGACCCGCATCTTGAAGCGGAAATCTTTGGAGGTCAACGCGCCGACCGGACAGATGTCGACGGTGTTCAGCGTGTAATTGTTGTCGAACTGGGTTCCTGGATAAGCGGCAATCGTGCTGTGACTGCCCCGTTGGATGATCCCGATCTTATCGTCTCCCACCACATCGCGGGTGAAACGGATGCAGCGCGTGCAGAGGATGCACCGTTCATCATCGAGCATGATGCGCGGCCCCAGCTCGACGGCCTTGGGCTTGCGGACTTTGTCCTCCACAAAGCGGCTTTGCGACTGCCCGTAGTCGATTGAATACTCCTGCAATTTGCATTCGCCCGCCTGATCGCAGATGGGGCAGTCCAGAGGATGATTGATGAGCAGGAATTCCAGGACTCCTTCCCGCATTTGTTTCACTCCGGGTGTGTCGGTGTAAATCTCCATCCCGGGCGAGACGGGCGTCGCGCAAGCGATGGCTGGACGCGGCGATTTGGCGATCTTGGGCGTGCCATCGGCGTTGATCACGGGCTTGCGATCCGGGCCCAACGCCGGCGTGCCGAACTCCACCAGGCACATCCGGCAGTTGCCTGCCACCGGCAGCTTGGGATGATAGCAATAATGCGGTACATCCACCTTGGCCAGTGCGCAGGCTTGAATCATCGTGGTCGCCACCGGCTTGCCGGTCTGCGGATCCGGCATGGTTCTCGGCACCGAGATGGTCCGGCCGTCCACGCTCACCGAAAACGTTTCCACCGGAGCCGAAGCGTTTTTTTCAGTTTGACTCATCGAATCTCGAGAGCGGTTAGTGGACGGCGCCGGCCAGGGGGGCGGCTTGGGGTTGCACCGCAGGCCCGCCGTGTCCGGGCTCCGGCGCGGCCGCGGCCGCGGCCGCCGTCGCTGCTTGGGCTGCGCGCGCTTCGTCCGCGGCGCCGCGGGCCACAAACTCATCCTTGAACTTGGCCACAAAACTCTGCACGGGCCAGGAACAGGCTTCCCCGAAAGCGCAGATGGTGCGGCCGCCCGGGATGTTATCGGCGATCTTGAGGAGATAATCGGCATCCTGGGCCCGGCCTTGTCCGTGAGTCAAACGCTGCAGGGCTTTGCTCATCCAGAGGGATCCTTCGCGGCAAGGGGTGCATTGGCCGCAGCTCTCATGAGCATAGAACTCGCTGATGTTGGCGAGCGCCGCGACGAGATCGGTGGAATCGTCCATCACGATGATGGCGCTGGAGCCGGACATGGTGCCGGCGGCCATGAGCGAATCGAAGTCATAAGGGAGATCCAGCACGTCGACTTCGGTCTCGGTTTCCTTGCCGTCGGGCCCGCGGCGTTTGAGTTTAAACTTTTCGCCGGCCTTCAGGACTTTGGCTGAGGATCCGCCGGGGATAATGGCTTTGAGCCGGCGGCCTTCCCGCAGTCCACCGCCGAAAGCGGGGTCGTGGATGAGTTCGCCGAGCGTGACTTTGCCGACTTCAATTTCGTAGTAGCCGGGTTTGCGGACGTGGCCGCTCAGGCTGACGATGCGGGTGCCGGTATTATTGGGCGTGCCGAGCCGGGCGTATTCCGAAGCGCCCATCGCCACGATGTGTCTCACCTGGCAGAGCGTTTCGACGTTGTTCACGATGGTCGGACACATCCAGAGCCCAAGCACGGCGGGGAAGTAGGGCGGTTTAATGCGAGGGTACGGGCGTTTGCCTTCGAGCGATTCGATCAAACCGGTTTCTTCGCCGCAGATGTAGGCGCCGGCGCCGCGATGGACATGGATCTCCAGATCGTAGCCGCTGCCGAGAATGTTTTGGCCCAGGAAATTCCTGGCTCGTGCTTCCTGCAGGGCCTGGTTGAGGATGCGGGCGCCTTCGGTGAATTCGCCACGGATATAGATGTAGGCCAAGTGCACGTCGTTGGCGAAGCAGGAGATGATCATGCCTTCCAACAACTGATGCGGATCCTTGTGGATGATCTGGCGATCCTTGAATGTGCCCGGTTCGGATTCATCCGCATTGCAGATCAGATAAATCGGCTTGCCGCTCCGCCGATCTACAAAAGACCACTTCAGGCCGCAGGAAAATCCCGCCCCGCCGCGGCCGCGCAGCCCGGACAATTTCACTTCCTCACGGAGCTGTTCGGCCGCAGTGAGCTTCTTGCCGTCGGCCAGTTCGCGGGTGGGCAGGGTGAGGACTTTGCGGAGGATTTCGTATCCGCCATGGCGCAGGTAGCAGTCGAGATCCCTGGTGTAGCCGGGGGCGTCGGCGTGCTTGAGGACCAGTTTATATTCCTGCGGCATAGCAAACGGCGATCAGCTGCTTGACTCTCCAATCGAATTGGTTACGGTGTCGGCTGCGCCGGATTGCCCGATGGTGTAACGGTAGCACAGCAGACTCTGGATCTGTTTGTCATGGTTCAAATCCATGTCGGGCAGCCAACGCTCCGATTTTCGATTTGGTAATTCTTTGCACGCGAATTGGGGCCATGAACCTACACGCAAAAGAGCCCTCACCCCCAGCCCCTCTCCCACTCGCCTCGGCGAAGCCTCCGGCGTAGCCAGGGTCGGATGGGAGAGGGTGGCCGCAAGGCCGGGTGAGGGTCGGTTCGACAATCGACAATCGGCATTTGGCAATTGAGTGAGCCTCCTTACGTCGGCTGCTACCTGAGAGGGGCGTTTCATGCTTTCTGGTTGTGGCCGCACTGGGAGAGGATCTCATCGGCTTTTTTGGGGCTCACCGCTTCATAGAACTTTTCATCGCACATCATCACCGGCGCGGTTCCGCAGCTGGCCAGGCACTCCACGTACTCCAGGGAGAATTTCCCGTCGGCCGAGGTCTGCAGACCGTGCCCATGGGCCGGCAACCCCAGTTTTCGGCAGAAATGCCCGTGTAATTCCGCCGCGCCGCCCAGGGCGCAGCTGAGCGTGCGACAGACTTTGATCACATGCTGACCGGCGGGTTGCTGGCGGAACATCGGATAGAAAGTAACGAGCTCGTAGAGGTTGATCGGCTGCAGCTCAAGTTTGCCGGCCGCCCAGGCGATGGCCTCCGGTGAAATCCATCCGAAATGGTCCTGGAGGGCGTGCAGAACCATGAGGGCCGCGCTGCGCTTTTTGTCCGGCGGATAATGGGAAAGCACCTCGTTGATTTGCTGTTCGACCAGGATGGGCAGGTTGAAGGTCATGGCTTGGCGCTTAGCGATCGCATTCGCCCATCACGAAATCCAGGGAACCCAGGATGCTGACCACATCACTCATCATGTGCCCGGGCAACAGCGCCGGCAAAATGCTCAGATTCACAAACGAAGGGCTGCGGATCTTGAGACGATGCGGTGTGCCACCTCCGCGGCTGTTGATGTAAAAACCCAGTTCGCCCTTGGGATTTTCCGCGCCGCAATAGATTTCGCCGGGCGGCGCGTTGACTCCTTGCGTGACCAGGATGAATTGGTGGATCAGTTCCTCCATGCTGGTGAGCACCTTCTGCTTGGAGGGCAGCACGACTTTGCCATCGTTCACGTTGATCGGTTCGCCGGCGGCGTTGTCAGCCCCGCCCGGTAATTGATCGAGGCATTGCTCCAGCAACCGCACGCTCTGCCGCATCTCCTCCATCCGCACCAGGTAACGATCGTAACAATCGCCTACCGACCCCAACGGGACATCGAATTGAAGCTCCTTGTAAATCAAATAGGGATTCGTCTTGCGCAGATCATGGTCCACGCCGCTGGCGCGCAGATTGGGTCCACTGAGCCCGTAATCGATCGCCATCTCCTTGGAAATAACCCCCACGTCGCGGGTGCGATCCACCCAAATGCGGTTGCGCGTCAGAAGTTTCTCCGTCTCCTGCAGGTTTGCTCCCACTTCCTGGAGAAACTTGCGGCATTGCGCGACCCAGCCGGTCGGCAGATCGCGAGCCAGCCCGCCGATCCGGGTATAGCTGGTCGTGAACCGCGCTCCGGTCAGGGCTTCCGCCAGGTTATAGATCTTTTCCCTCTCGGTGAAGGTGTGCAGAAAAACCGTCATCGCCCCCACATCCATGGCAAAAGAACCCACGCCCAGCAAGTGGGCCGAGATCCGGGCCAGCTCGCAACAGATCACGCGGATGAACTGACAGCGCCGCGTCAGTTGTTGGTCCAGGCCGAGCAGTTTCTCCACGGCCAAAGCGTAGGCCACGTTGTTGGCCAGCGGCGCCAGATAATCCAG
This sequence comes from Verrucomicrobiia bacterium, assembly GCA_035577805.1. GTDB lineage: Bacteria > Verrucomicrobiota > Verrucomicrobiia > Limisphaerales > JADJPG01 > DATLUX01. The sequence goes on along the minus strand of DATLUX010000114.1, from coordinate 14,282 downwards.
CCGATCCGTATAAGGAATAAACTGGGTGTAGGTCATGTTCTCGGCAATCTTCTCATCTCCTCGATGCAGATAACCGATGTCCGGCATGGCCTTGGTGATGATCTCTCCGTCCAGTTCGAGAACGATTCGCAGCACTCCATGAGTGGAGGGATGCGACGGCCCCATGTTCAGCACCATCTTCTCCCCGTGAAAATCTTCCAGCTCGTCCTGGCTGGCCGGGCGCGGCGGCGCTCCCGGCGCAGGACCGGCGCCCGGCTCCCGGACTTCGATCTGCTGAACGGTGGACATAGGGCTTGAACCTTAATTCTCTGGCGTGCGGACGCGGGGCTCGCGTGCCAGCGCATCCTTGCCCCCAGCGATGGTCACGAAGGGGCCGCCTTCGAGCGGCGCCGGTTTGGAAAATGCCACCTCGGGTAGATCGGTGGTTTTGCCGGCAAGCGGAAAGTCCTTGCGCAACGGGAAGTACGGGTAGCCTTCCCACATCAGGATCCGGCGCAGGTCCGGGTGGCCGCGAAAACGAATGCCCATCATGTCGTAGATCTCGCGTTCATGCCAATCGGCGGTGCGCCACACGCCGGTCACCGTCGGCAATTCGGATCGTTCTTCGCTGACCACCGTCTTCAGTCGCAGATGGGCGCGATGCGCGATGCCGGAAAGTTCGTAAACAATCGTCCAGCGCGGGTCTTCGCCGTAATTGTCGACGCTCGAGATATCCAGCAGATAATCAAAACCCAAAGCTTGTTTGGCATGAGTGCAAATCTCCGCGATCTTTTCCGCGTCAAGGACCAGGAGGGTGATCTCGCCGCGAAACTCAACCGGAGCGGAGAGCAGTTCTCCAAACCGCGCTTTTAATTGATTGGCCAGGGACAAGGTGGACATGCGGAAAGATTGTCAGGTCACGCGCCTGCCTTGTGCTTGCCCAGCGAGGCCACCATGAGCTTGCGGGCGACGGGTTCGGTTTCGACCTTCTTTTGCAGTTTGATCAGCGCGTCCAGCAATGCTTCCGGGCGGGGCGGGCACCCGGCCACATACACATCAACCGGCACGATGTTGTCAACGCCCTGCAAGACCGCGTAACTCCGATACATGCCGCCGGTGGAAGCGCAGGCTCCCATCGCGATCACCCATTTCGGCTCGGCCATTTGATCGTAGATGCGGCGAAGCGCCGTGGCCATCTTGTAGGTGACCGTGCCGGCCACGATCATCACATCCGATTGGCGCGGGGAAAAGCGCATCACTTCCGAGCCGAACCTGGAAATGTCAAAGCGGCTGGCGCCGGCCGCCATCAGTTCGATCGCGCAACACGCCAGCCCCATCGGCATCGGCCAAAGCGAATTCTTCCGAAACCAATTCAGAGCGGCGTCAACGCGTGTGACCACAACGTCGCCTTCGATTTTTGAGTCGTAGCTAAATTCGGTCCCGGTCTGCATAGAGCCAAGCGGACGGGCCCCAGCAAAAAGCGGCTGAAGCAGCCCGCCAGCGAGGGAGGCTAGACACGGGGAAAATGGCAGGCAAGGTTAATTTGTGAATTTTTTCACAAAGTCCGGTCCAGTTGCGGGTTGCTAGTTGCTGCTCAATGTTGCCGAACCGACTCAAGGAACCAGGAACCAGCAACTAGACCGCTTTCCGCTTTCCGCTTTCCGCTTTTCGCTTTTCGCTTTTCGCTTTCGCCCTTCGCCCTTCGCCCTTAGTTTGGCGGCTGTGGGCGATGCCGCACCAATGGTGACTGTGATCATCCCGACCCGGCCAGGGCAGGGGGAAATCCGGGCCGTGACCGCGGCGCGTGGTTTGGATTATCCGACGGATCGGTTGGAGATCATCATTGCCCGGGGCCGCCAGCCGGCCGTGCAACGAAATGAAGCGCTGCGGGTCGCTCAGGGCGAGCTGATTTATTTTCTCGACGATGATGCCCTGGCGTCGGCCGGGAACCTTCGCCGCGCCCTGGTCCATTTTGCCGACCCGCAAATCAAGATCGTGGGTGGACCGAACCTGTGTCCGGCGGATGCGCCGCGTTTGGAGCAGGTATTTGCGGTGGTGCTATCGAGTTGGCTGGCTTTTGGGCCGAGCCGGGCCCGTTACGAAGAAGTCGGCGTGGTCCGGGCGAGCAGCGAGAAGGAGTTGATCCTTTGCAACATGATGGCGAGGCGCGAAGCGGTCTTGGCGGCGGGTGGGTTCGACGAATCCCTTTATCCCAATGAGGAGAACGCGCTGATGGATCAGTTGCAGAAAAGCGGGGCCACCTTGCTCTACGATCCGGAGTTTATTGTGCACCGGCGTCCGCGTCCGTCGCTGCGGTCATTTGCGCGCATGCTGATGACTTACGGGCGCGGGCGGGCAGAACAATTTCGGCTGCATCCCACCTTGGGATCGGCGCTTAATTTGGTTCCGCCGCTCTTTTGCCTTTACCTGGTTCTGTCCATCCCAGCGGCGTTGTGGATTGGGCCCGCGATATTTGCTCCGTTGCTGTTGTACTGTGCCTTGCTGGCGGGGCAGACGTTGGTCTCCGTGGTGGGCAAAGGTTGGAACGGGCTGCTGGCCGCGCCGCTCATTCTCGCCAGCCACTTGCTTTATGGGTTGGGTTTTTGGCGCGGCGTGTTCACCGAGCTCAAAGCTCCGGGCGTCCAACCGGCGACGACCGTGGTGCTGGAACGGGCGCCGGTTGAGTGATGGCGCGAACTGCTAAACCGGTTATTCCTCCAGCCGTGGCGAAGGCGATCTCCGCCAGCGCGGACCCGGCGCGCGCCCAGCATGGATTCGCGCGGCTGGGGGCCGAAGGGATGGCGTTGGCCACCTTGACGAAAGAACACGCCCGCATCCTGGCGGCGGTGGTGGCGGGTTCGGAGACGATGGGCCAACTGTTGTTGAAGCATCCTGAGCTCGCGGACAGCTTGCTGACCCCGGAACATCTCACGCATCCGCGCCAGGAACAGGGTCTCCGGCGGGAAGTGCAGACGTGGTTGGAGCCGGCGTTGGCGGCGCTCGATTACGAAGGGGCACTGGCCAAATTACGTCAATTCAAACAGCGCGAGATGTTGCGCATTGCGGCGCGGGATTTGGCGCGATTAAGCGACGCGGCAGTGATTACGCGCGAGATCTCCAACGTGGCTGATATTTGTTTGCAAACGGCGCTTGCCCTTTGCCGTCAACAATTCGAGGCGCGGCTCGGGCAACCATTTCATCAGGATGCGGCCGGAGCCTGGCACGCGACGCAGTTGGTCGTGCTCGGTTTGGGAAAACTCGGAGGCCAGGAGCTGAACTACAGCTCGGACGTCGATGTATTGTTTGTCTACAGCGAGGAAGGGCATGTGTTTAAGGAACCGCCCCGGCGCAAAGTCGTGACGCCGCCCGCTCTGACGAATCATCAGTTCTTCAAACGTCTGGCGGAGGCGTTCTTTGCCGAGATCACCCGGACCACTTCGGACGGAATGCTCTTTCGGATGGATTTGCGGCTGCGTCCGGAAGGTGAGACGGGGCCGTTAGTGCGGAGCGTGGCGAGTTACGAAAACTTTTACGCCCAATGGGGCCAGACCTGGGAGCGCATGATGCTCATCAAAGCGCGCCGCGTGGCGGGAGACGCCTCCCTAGCGGGCGAGTTTCTTGAGATGATTCAGCCGTTCCGCTACCCGCGTTCATTGGGTGAAGGCGCGCTTCGGGAAATCGCGGCGATGAAACGTCGCATCGAAAGTGAAGTGGTGCGAGCCGGCGAGCTGGGCCGGAATGTGAAACTTGGCCGCGGCGGGATTCGCGAGATCGAATTCATCGTGCAAACCGCGCAGGTCCTGCACGCCGGCCGGACCCCGTTTTTGCAAGGCTCCCAAACGCTGCCGCTGCTGGACAAACTGGCCCAATACCAGTTGCTCGGCGCCAGGGAGGCTGCGGATTTGCGGCAAGCCTACTGTTTTCTGCGCGATGTGGAACATCGCGTGCAAATGGAGAGCAATCTGCAAACGCACACCATCCCGGAGCAGCCGCTGGCGCGCGCCCGCCTGGCCCGTTTGATGGGTTTTGCCGGGACCCCCGCGTTCGAAGAGGCATTGCGGCGCCAGACCGAGCGCGTGCGCGAGCTTTACGAAAAGCTGGTGAGTTCGAACAATGCCGAGCCGGCCTCCGAGTTGCCTCGTCAATTCAAAGGAGCCGAATCCGATTGGAAACAGGTGCTGACCACCCATCGGTTTCGGCAGGTGGATCAGTCCATTCGTTTGCTGAACGAATTTGCCAACGGCCCCGGTTATGTGCACGTCAGCCAGCGCACCACCGAGTTGGCGATGCAACTGTTGCCCCGGCTCCTGGCGTTGTGCGAGGGCACGCCCGCGCGGGACCGGAATGTGTTGTCCGATCCGGACCGGGTGGTGGCGCGGCTGGATCGGTTCATCACGGCCTATGGCGCCCGGGCGATCCTGTTTGAGACCTGGACGAGTCATCCGCAGCTGTTCGAACTGTTGCTCTTGCTGTTTGATCGGTCGGAGTTCCTGGCCGAGATGGCCATTCGCACCCCGGATCTGGTGGACGAATTGGTGTTAAGCGGCCGGCTGGGTCGCAGCAAGAGCGCGCCGGAGATTCTGGCCGATTTGCGCCATGGCTGGCATGACGAGGATCAGCGTCTGTGGCTGCGGCGTTATCATCAGGCTGAGTTCATGCGCCTGGGCCTGCGCAGCATCCTTGGCCTGGCCAATCCCGAACAGAATTTCGTCGAGCTCACCGCCCTGGCCGAAGCCTGTCTGCAATACGCGTTGGAGGCGGCCTGCCGCAACGCCCGGCTGAAGCGTTGTCCCGTGGCCGTGATCGGCTTGGGCAAACTCGGCGGACGCGAGTTGACGTATGGTTCGGATCTGGATGTGGTGTTCGTGGCCAAAGACAAGGCCCAGAGACAATTGCCGAAACTGCAGAAACTCGCCGTGGACATGATGGATTTGTTGGGCGCACAGACGGAGCTGGGAATCGCTTTCGTGATCGATGCACGCCTCCGGCCGGATGGCGAAAAAGGGCTGCTGGTCAACACCCTCGCGGCGTACCGGGACTACTACCGCCACCGCGCGCAATTGTGGGAGATCCAGGCGCTGACCCGCAGCCGGCCGGTCGCGGGAGACCACGCCGTGAGGGATCAGTTCCAAGCGATCGCCGCGGCCCTCACCGATTTTCGGGAACCGTCGGCTTTGGATCCATCGCCTTCGGCCTTGCCGAAGATGCGGCGAGCGAAGCCCAAACGCGCTCCCCAGCTCGCGAGTGGCGCCACGAGCAGGCCGGCTTGTTATGCTCCCGACTGGAAGCAACAGATCGCCAGGATGCGCCGTCGCATTGAAAATGAGCGCACGCCCACCGGACAGGATGCCTTGGCTTTCAAAACCGGGCACGGCGGCCTAATCGATGTCGAATTCGTGGCGCAAACTTTGTGCCTGGAGCGGGGCTGGCGAGAGCCCAACACTCTTCGCGCCTTGCAGTTGGCCCGGGAACAGCAAGCCTTGACCGCCTCCGACGCCGACGACTTGATCGAAAACTACCGGGAATTACGCCGCCTCGAAGGCATCCTGCGCCGCTGGAGCTTTGAAGGTGAAGCGGTCCTACCCACCGACCCGGCGCCTTTTTACCGCGTTTCGGTCCGATGCGGATTCGAAACCCCTGAAGCATTTCGATCGGCCGTGGCGAAATGGCGAAACCGCATTCGCGAAGTCTACGAGAAGGTTTTCCCGCCAACTGAAACGCACCGGAGTTGAAACGATACAAAACTGCTCCCGCCGCATGCATCGGAGCCTCCGCACGACGCAAAACTGGTCCCGCCGCATCATCGGAGCCTCCGCACGAAAGATAGCCGCCTGCGGGGACAGAATCACAACACCTGTCTGACGCTCTCCGCTGTCTCTGTGGCCTCCTGTTCAAACGCCTCATTTTTGAACAGGAGGCAACGGAGAGAATTCTTCTAAGGACAACGGTGGTACCAACATCTCCCAGGGCACCAAGACCGTGACCATCACCGATGGGCGCGGCACGGTGCAGTCCCGCACCGTCACCGATGTGGCAACCGCCCGTTCTGGAAATCCTGCCGAGGCCTTAAAGGCTTGCCGCAAAAACTCGGAGTGAGACACTGGCGCCGTGAAACCCGATCTGACACCGGCCACTACCAAAGCACGAGCCATGCTCAGAAAACTTCAAGCCTTGGCCGAGCGGGGCGTTGATGGGGAAAAGCTCGCGGCTCAGCGGAAGATCGACCGGCTTAAAGCGAGGTTTGATTTCGGTGCGCCCGATGCAGCAGAGACCCCGGATTTGTTTCAGGGCACTTTCAAGCGGTCAAGCAAAGCCAGGTGGATTTACTCCTTTCCGCCCGCCGAGGCTGAGGTGGCTAATGCTGTCAAATGGGCGATCGAAAAGGCCACTGGCATCCAGTGCCTGCATCGCGATCGCGATTTGCTGGCCGAGGCGGCGCCAAGCACGGCGAATCGGTTGGCGCGCATTGCAGAGCACATCAGCCAAAGTTTCCGCGCGCTGGTCGCCAAATACAACGCGGTGAACGGCGTGAGCGTCGCGGATCGGGGGGTGTTTATCATGGGATTATATGACGGGATGATGAACGATCTGCGGGAGGTGGGGCAGCCGCTGCCCAGCCGCCCAGGATTAGGGAGGAGGCGGGGGCGGGTTAAGAGACCGGCCGTGAGCCCAGCTATGGGTCTCCACCTTCATGCCTATTCGTTGGCGCTTGGTCTTGGCAGACAAATCCGTTTTTCCGTGCCGTTGCAGGACATCACCGCGGAATTGGATAGCCTCACGCAACCACGGTTAACCGACGAGGCCGCACCCTCAGACCGGCAAAGCAGCGGTAAGAAAAGTCGAGCCAGCAAAGCTCACTCGGCTTTGGCCGGCTGATGTCTCGGCGGCTTATGGCAAACCAGGCCGAGATGGATGCGGAGATTGACCGGCAGGGCGACCGTCTGAAAACCCTCCGTGCCGCCGTCCCGCCCTCTGCTCTTGCCCAACGCGCCCTTCGCCGCGGGCAATGAGCCTCGGCCTTTACATGGATGTTCACGTCCCGTTGGCCATCACCCGTGGACTACGCCGCCGCGGTGTGGATGTGCTGACCGCTCAGCAGGACGGCACCACGCGCCTGCTTGACCCGGAACTGCTCGATCGCGCCGCCGCGCTTGGCCGGATGCTCTTTTCGCAAGACGAAGACCTCATCGCGGAGGCCGTGCATCGCCAACGCAACGGGAAACCCTTCGCCACAGTCGTCTATGCGCGCAACTCGACCTCTCGATAGGCCGTTGCATAGCCGACTTGGATGCCCTCGCCAAGGCGGCGTCGCCGGAGGACGCAGACTAGACTCGGCCGCCGGAGAGCTACTTGCGCAGGTGGAGCGGGGCTGGCGAGAGCCCAACACTCTTCGCGCCTTGCAGTTGGCCCAGGAACAGCAAGCGTTGACCGCCTCCGACGCCGACGAGTTGATCGAAAATTACCGGGAATTACGCCGCCTCGAAGGCATCCTGCGCCGCTGGAGCTTTGAAGGTGAAGCGGTCCTCCCCACCGACCCGGCGGCTTTTTACCGCGTTTCGGTCCGATGCGGATTCGAAACCCCTGAAGCATTTCGATTGGCCGTGGCGAAATGGCGAAACCGCATTCGCGAAGTCTACGAGAAGGTTTTCCCGCCTAGATCTAACTGAAACGCCCCTGCGTTGAAACAGGTCCTCACCACGAAGGGCGAAGACGGGCTAAACTTTTACTGCCCTACCCGCACGAATGTGGCTCGTTGTCATCCCATCGTCCCTTTGCCCGCATCAGGACTCCAATGGGTGAGATCTATCGCGCATGATCGAAGACGATCTGCCGCTAACTTTCTCCATGGTTCTGGCAGAGCCGCCAGCGACAGCGCTCTCTCGTAAAACTCGGCTGCCTCGCTCAGGCGCCCTAATTCCTGAGCCGCCATCGCATACTCGAGCGGAAGCAGGAATTCATAGATGTCTCGTTCAACGAATAAGATATCGTCCGGATAAGGAACCTCTCGCACGAGCCGAGCGAAATGATCCGGCAAACACAACGACGCCCAGTCCGAGAAGTAACAACGTAACCGTGCTCGGCTCAGGCACGGGTTCAAAGTAGAACCAGGTGGCGAGGCCTAATGTGTCGAGTGTTCCGGTGCCGGCCGGGGATCCAGAAACCGAGTAAACGCTGGACACAGAATCACCCAAGGTGGAGACCGCATCCAATGCGGTGGCCCCCAAAATGGAACCATCAACTCGAATATCAAGCAGCAAGTTCCCGGCCGCTGGATTGTAGTAGAAGGGGCGGTCTTGGATGTCCACGGCCGGACGCGAGAGTATCCATCCACTCGGGACAACACCACCACCTCCTGTAAAGACCATCCGAAACGGGTCTCGAGTCCTCACGATGCGATCATCAGGCCCGACGTTTAGGCTAAAGGTTGAACTTAAACCGTCTATAGGCATGGAGGTCGTTGAAAGGTGAATTTCCACGTCACTAATGGTCACACCACCCGGCCTAAACGCATCGCGGTCTCCACGAAAGGCCACACTGCCAATGTTGATCCCGTCTGGGAAAGCCGAGAACAAGGACGCAGAGTATACTTGCTGCATCCGGAACACTCCTCTACTGAACGGCGAGAGCGCGCTATTCCCTTCGTCTCCAGATGCTGCTTCTGGGGCGACGACGTTGCTCGCTGCTGATTCCCTGGTCAGCATTGAACAGCAACACATCAAAAACACCATCAGTTTTTTCATATCATGAACTCCTGCCACTACCTTACATGGAAGCATCGCTGTGGCCTCGATGAGAGGCCTCCACCTCGCTGTCACGTTTGTCTAGATCTGAGCTTAGCGGGTTGTAGCATCCTCACCTCGGGTTCTCGCGCGCTCATTTTTGAACAGGAGGCAACAGAGATAACGGAGGAAATCTCAGTTGCAACGCCTCTGTTCCCTCCGTTTGCTCCTGTTGCCCCCATCCTTATCATCCCGGTTCTCCCCCGCCCCATTTCTTGAACAGGAGGTCACAGAGATAACGGAGGAAATCTCAGTTGGGCCTTCCCTTGCACCTAAGACGGGGAGGACGCTGGCAACGCCTTCAGCCGATAATGGAAGGAGCTACTTCCGCCCCGTTGGCCGCCAGAACCGCTGGCGCCCATGATGGCAAACGTCCCATTGAAGGTGGCATTACTGACCTGGCTGATGGTCACGACCTCGTAATCCGCATAGCCATGATTGATGGAGGTCGTGACTTTCGCCACGGGCCAAAACAGGCGGACAGCCCTGCTCGTCTTTCACTTGCTGGGTAGACAACCGGCATCTGATAGTGTCGAAGGCACCGTGTGGGTCGCGTTTTTTTCTGCCCCAAGTCGTGAGCCGCGAGCAAATGTTAGTTCCCTGTTGTGTGTCTAGACTCGGCCGCCGGAGAGCTACTTGCGCAGCGGCTTAAAGCCGACGTGGACCAGCAGCCAGATCGGAACGGCAAAGACCAGAATCGCCAGCAACCGTTCCCACGACCAATCGAGGTAGCGCGATTGGATCGGGAAAATCGAGATCATGAAATAGTTGCTGAAACGGGTGTGGCCTAAGAAGGAACCGTAGCGCGGATATTTGCGGCGCAATCCGCTCACCAATGCGGCTGCTCCCAACAAGAGCACCAGCCCGGTGACGATGACATTCACAGCGAGGAGGGCTTGCGGGGTGAGATGTTCCCGGGTCCCCGGATGCGCCGAGAAATGTTGATACGTCCAGTGCGCCCCGGCCCATAGAAAGCTGAATCCGGTTTGAATGGCCGTGCGATAGGATCGTTTGGAGGAGGTCAGTTCGTTGAACAGCCATCCGAAGTAGAGCGGCCCAATCCCCCACACCAAGTCCATGTGTTGGAATGGCGTGACGATGAGTTCAGTGAACGTTGTCCAAAGCTGCATGACGCGCGCTTCTACTACCTGCTCGAAGGCCGGGAGGGAAGCCGGATGCGCAAACCACGACGAACGGGGACACCTCAGCGCGGGCTGCCTATGGGATTGGCGGCGATTCGCCAAACCTGCAGAAACCCGTTGGTGCTGGTGCCGATCAGCACGCGACCATCACCGCTGAAGTCCAGATAAGCCAGAGGCGGCCCTCGGGAAAGGGTGACCAACTCCCGGCGAGCGGTCATGCTCCAAAGACGGACGGTGCCGTCTTCGCTGGCCGAGGCCAGGGTGCGGCCGTCCGGCGTGAAGGCCAGGCGCTGAACGTTTTCGCCATGACCGACGAAGGTAACGAGCGGTTGGCCAGTGAGGATATTCCAGAGCTCGATGGCGTTGTTGCTGTCCGCCGCGGCCAGCAAATGGCCGTCGGGCGAGAAAGCCAGGTCATAGGCGCGGGTTGCTTCGAACTTGAGCTCTTTGATCAAGGCGCGCTGACCCACATCCCATAGTTTGATCCCAACGCTCTTGGCAAACGTGGCCAGCCAACGGCCATCCGGCGAAAAGCGAATGGCTTGCACTTCGTAAGGGGGTCCTTGCAACGTGACCAGCAACCGGCCGTCGGCCGCATGCCAGATTTGGACGTCGCCTTCATAGCTGCCCGACGCGAAGACGTTGCTGGCTGCGTTATAATCGGTAGCGGTCCGTGGCTTTTGGCTGCCCTCCAGACTATACATGCTACGGATGGTGCGGTTGGAAAGATCGTAAACGCCCAGCCACAACTCTTTCGCGGGGTGCGGCCGCAGCATGGTTAACAGCGCCGTGTCATGCTCGATAAACGCAATCGGTTGGGCCCCCTTCACGTTCTTCAACCGAGTGCCGATCCCAGTCTCCAGATCCCAACCCGCCAGCAAGATGTTCGTGTTTCGGCCGGAGTTGAGTTGAGCGATGAACACCTGGCCGTTGCGTGATAAGGCGCAGGGCGGGAATGCATTGGTCGGCGGGATCACCGGATCGGGCGGCCTGCCGGACCAAAGACGAACCGTGCCGTCTTTGCCCGCGCTGGCCAGAAGCCGGCCATCGGGTGAGAAGGTGACCGCCCGCACCTCGTTGAGGTGCCCTTTCAGCTCCGACCGCTTGCGGCCGGTCGCCAGATCCCAGAAGTGAATGGCTTGATCGGTGCCACAGGTGACCAGCCAACGGCCATCCGGCGAGAAGTCGGCCCCATGAAACCGCGTGTCGGGCAGGCTGAAGTCGTACAAAACGGTTTCGCGGACCACATCCCACACCAGCGCTCGTTCGCCTCGATAGGTCAGCGCCGCCAGCCGACGGTCATCCGAAGAAAAGCGAAATACGAAAAACGAATCCGCATGCGGCACGTGCCGTTGTTCGCTCAGGTTGGCCAGGTTCCACAGCTTGAACCCACGCGTTCCGCTCGTCGCCAGCTTGGCGCCGTCATGCGAAAAGGCTGGCAACCCGCCCGCGCCGTGCAAGAGGCCCAACGGCCCGCCATTGGTCGCGGCGTTGAATACCGTCACGACTTCGTCCCGGCCTGTCTCCGGATAAAGCGTCCAGGAAAAACTCGCCCGCGTCTGAGTGGGTGATAGGCTGAACAGACCGCCCCGGCCTGTTTTTTCCTGGCATGACCAGACGCGTTGGCGGCGGGCGACATCCCAGATTTCAAGAGTGGCATCAGCTGTCCCCGCGCCCGCGGTCCCCACGTGCAGGTGCCGTCCATTCGGCGCGAACGCCACGGCTGTCACCGCTTCCTTAAATCCCTCGAGCACTCCTTCCGAGGCCCGGGTCTCGACATTCCACAGGCGCACGGTCCGATCGTCGCCGCCTGAGGCCAAGTGCCGTCCGTCCGGCGAGAAAGCCACGCAACGGACTCCCACCGCGCGGTGGCCTTCGAGCAAGGCGATTTGATCGCCTTGGCACCGTTCCCAGAGGTAATACCATTCGAAGCCGCGCAGATCCTTTCCTCCAGGTTCGGGGAAATGCGCCACCAAGGCGCTCCGGGCTCGGCCCAGGTTTCCGCCGCTCAACGCTTGTTGAGCGAGGAAGATATCCGCCGCGTACAGATTCTGGCGGGTTTGTTCCTCTTGAGCCAAAGCGTGGTTGCGTTCCCGTTCCAGGCGCGCCTTGCTCTGGATCAGGAAGGTGGCAAAGGTGAGGGCAAAGACGGTGGAAACGATCAACAACGCCGCCAACGCTGGGCGGCGGCGCATCCACTTGGCCGTGCGTTGCCAGGCCGTGGTCGGACGGGCGCTGATGGGTTCGTGACGTTCCCAGCGTTGCAGATCCTCCGCCAGGGCGAGAGCGGACAGATAACGGCGCGCGGGATCTTTCTCGAGGCATTTCAGACAGATGGTCTCGAGATCACGGTTGCCCCGCGGCGTGATCTGCGTCGGGCGCACGGGTTCGTCATGCAACACGCGACGGATCGTCTCGACCGTGGTGGCTCCCTCGAAGGGCGGCCGGCCGGTGAGCAGAAAGTAAAATATGGCCCCCAAACTGTAGACATCGGCCGCCGTCGTGAGTTCCCTTTTGCCTGCCGCTTGTTCCGGAGCCATGAACGACGGCGTGCCCACGACCGCGCCGGGCAGAGTCAGGCTGCTATCCCGGCCGGTCAGCCGAGCCAGCCCAAAGTCAGTCACGTGAGGTTCTCCATCCGGACTAAGGAGCACATTGGCCGGTTTGAGGTCGCGATGCAAAATTCCGCGTTGATGCGCATGATGCACCGCCAACGCCAACCAGATCAGCAGACGCGCCGCTTGCTGGTTCGAGATCTTTGATTTGCCTGCCGCCACGCAGTCCGAGAGCGACCCGCCCTCGATCAGTTTCATCACGTAGAAATGGCGGCCTTCTACCGCCCCCACCTCATGGATCGGGACAATATGGGGATGATCGAGTTGCGCGGCGGCTTCCGCTTCGGTCTGGAAACGGCGCACTTCCTGTTCGGTGGCCAAGCGTCCGCCCAGGATCAGTTTCAACGCCACCAGCCGATTCAAAGAACGTTGGCGCGCCTTGTAAACCACGCCCATGCCGCCTTCGGCGATCTTTTCGATCAACTCGTATTCCCCAATCTGGCCAAGGGGCGGCCGGTCATGGCCTCCGACCGGGGGCACGCTGGAATCCTCCGCCAGCGAGCCCGGCAGCAGGACTTCGGTCCGAGCGGCTCCGCGCAACAGACAACGCGGACATAAGCCTTCGGATGCCGACCGTTTGATCGGCGCGCCACACGAGGGGCAGACGGTGGTGTCAGAAGGCATGGACTATTCTTAATCTTCGACAGCCGGCGGGGAAAGTTTCTTGGCGTCCGAGGGGCAACTTTCAACGTCCAATACTCAACTTTCAACTTTCAACGGAGCAGCAATTTACATCTGAACGTTGAACGTTGAGCGTTCGTTCCGCACTCCGCACTCCGCGCTCGGCGCTCCGCACTCGAATCATCCTCCGAGCGCATCGAGCAGATGATTCAGTTCCACTTCGATGTCTTCGGGACGGGAAACGGTCTCGGCGATCTGGGCGCGGACGGCTTCGCCGTAACGCTGGCGCAGTTTGTAGATGGCGGATTTGACCGCGGGCAGGGTGAGGTGCAAGCGCGCGGCGCTTTCCGTGTAGGCTATGGATTCATTGCCGCCGGCCAGGTAAACCTTGAGCACGTCGAAACGGTCGCCCTGACCTTCGGCTTCGTAGGCGCGCCGCAGCCGTTGATTGGCGCATGCGATCAGGGCTTCCGCCCAGTTGCGGTCGTAGGCTTGTTCCGGCGTGCATGAATCCACCGGTTCGATCGACGCGTCATCCTGTTCGCGCGCTTCCTCAATGGAAAAGAATTGATGGCGCCCTCCTCGTTTTTGGGCGGTGGCCCGCCTCCATTCATCCACCAGGAAACGCGAGAGACATTTGAGCAAGAAAGAACGGAAACGGCCGCGTTGCGGGTCGGCCGGCCGCAGCCAGTTGCCTTCGAGCAGCCGGGCAAAGAATTCTTGCGTCAAGTCCCGCGCCGATTCGATGTCGTGGCCGTGCCGCCGCGCATAGACATAAACTGGGCGCCAATAAGTTCTGCACAATGATTCCAGCGCATCGAGGGCTTGAGGTGTGTCGGCCTGACCCGCAGCGAGCACCACGCTCCAGTGGGTTGTGCAGAAAAGAGGGGATTCACCCAGACGCTCGGAGGAGGGCGGCCTTGGCTGGTCGTGGGTGGGTGTGAACACGCAACTACGGTGGCCGTGGGCAGCGGGTTTGTCAAACGCTGCGGTCTGGCCGCAGCCGGATCAGAGGCTGGAAAATAGCCGATAGCCGATATAGCCGATAGCCAATAGCCAATGCCCTTTCACCAGGAACCGGCAACCAGCAACAGCAACCGGCAACCAGCAACAGCAACCAGCAACAGCAACCAGGAACTAGGAAC
>DATLUX010000113.1:0-2007 GCA_035577805.1 Verrucomicrobiia bacterium | reverse complement strand
AGTGACCAGATCGATGATGGCCAGCGCGGACTGGTAGATCGGAATGAAGCCCAGAGCCTGAGGCAGTTGGAATCGGGCGAACGGAACGGCTGACAGGAAGATTCCCGCCGAAACCAGGACTACGACGACAGCGACTTGGCGTTCGCCTCGCCCGGGAGGCGCATTCGAGGGGAAAACAGATTGCTCAGGGTCTGTGCGGTGCATACGCGCACCGAATGAAGCGTGGCGCTCTAGCAGGCTGTTGAACTTGGGCGTTGTTGAGAAGGGTATTCTGGTTTGAGGGTTGGATCGAGGGATGATGTGAGCTGGGTGGCGCGGTAGGCCAGGCGCTCAGACGGCTTGGGCCAGCAGTCTCGGCATGCGGATCAGATTGTAGGCGGCCATCGCCAATGTGAAGTTGTGGCGCACGCGAGCGACCCCACGCAGCTTGACCTTGGCGCAGCCGGCAATGGTCTTGGCCCAGGCAAAGGCCTCCTCGACCAGCTTGCGCTTCCTCTGGCTCACGGCGTAGCCCGCGTGCCGCGTGGTTCGCCCGTCGATGGCGGAGCTGTTCGCCTTCTGCGCCACGTGCGGCGTCACGCACTTCTGCCTCAGATCGGCAACGAAGTCGGAGACGTCGTAGGCCTTGTCCGCGCCGAGCGTGAGCCGATTGGTCGTGCCCGGAGCCTGCCGGTCGATCAGCGTGAGTGCGGTCTCTCGCTCTGCCGTGCCACTGGCCTGCGTCGCATCAGCCTGCACCACCAGCCCGTGCCGGTTCTCGATCAGGGCATGGCCCATGTAGGAGAGCTTGGCCTCCTTGCCCTTGCCCTTCTTGTAGAGCTTGGCATCGGGGTCGGTGGTGGAGGCATGCGTGTCGTTTGTGCGCTTTTGCCCATGGAAGTCGTGCTCGCCGTTGCGGCCCCGGTTTTGCCCGCCTCCGGCAGGACCAGCGGGTGGCTCGTCCGAGCCGTCCTTGGCGCGGAAGCTCTTCATGCTCGCCCAGGCTTCCACCAGCGTGCCGTCGACCGAGAAGTGCTCGTCGGATAGGAAGCGTTTGACCTGTGGGTGGCGCAGCACCGCTTCCAGGAACTTGGCCGCCACATCGGCCTCCAGCAGCCGGTCGCGGTTCTTGGAGAAGGTCGAGTGGTCCCACACCGCATCGTCCACGCCGAGCCCCACGAACCAGCGAAACAGCAGGTTGTAGTCGAGCTGCTCCATCAACTGCCGCTCGGAGCGGATCGAGTAGAACGCCTGCAGCAGCGAGGCCCTGAGCAGCCATTCCGGTGGGATCGACCCTCTGCCCGTGGCCTCGTACAGCTTGGCCAACTCCGGATCGAGGCTCGCCAGCACCTCGTTCACGATCCGCCGGATCGTGCGCAGCGGATGCTTCGCCGGGATGCGCGCTTCCACATCCACATACGAGAACAGAGATCCCGAAGTCCTGTCCGATCCGCGCATGCCCGCCCCTTGCTTTGCAAGCCCGCACGGAATCATATTCGCTCAACACTGTCAGCAAACGCGAAATTCAACAGCCTGCTAGAGCGATATCGGCAACTCTAGCCAACAGCGCGACTATGAAAAGCTCGTAGAAACCAACTATCCCGAAATTGCTTCAACAAGCGGCGTCTGCGCATTCAAGTCAGCTGTCTGATGACTTTGAGACAAGCAAGAGCTTCCACGCTAGGTACAAGGTTCTCATGGACGGATACGACGAGCGTCTCAGATGCACCGATCTCGTTCTCAAATCCCTCGAAAAGGTTACCCTTCCAGACCTCCCGAATGTCGAGAAGACGGTAAAGTCAATGGCTGAGGAGCTGAAGAACGATGTGGCGCAATTCGCATCGAGCAATGTGCATAACAGCAGACGCTGGTACTGCGCAGGAACGCTGAACTACCAAAGTGCGCATCGAGGACAGCAGGGAGGTGGCGCCATCCGAGATTATCATCGTGAATATCCTGGGCGATATTGAAGACATTCGATTCGCCGGATCGACATAGCTGGTCGACGATCGTTCGCGCCTAGGCTCA
>DATLUX010000112.1:0-2905 GCA_035577805.1 Verrucomicrobiia bacterium | reverse complement strand
GCAGCGGCCTAACATTTATGTCAGCTTCAAAAAGGATGTCCGATGGGGAATCATAAACTGACGGTAGTTTTTCCGTTCTGTCCTGTCGAGATGGATTTAGCCAGGAACGGAAGTGCATATTGGAACAGACCAACGCATCGTAAAACCGATTGGGGAGCGTTTTGTTTTGGGTTCTGGTGCTTGACCTTCGCGGGTCTGGCCTCGGTGGCTGGAGGCCAAACTGCAGGCGAGTTTGACGCCCCTTCGCTTCGCTCAGTCGGTCAAAGCTATATTGTTTCGTTGAACGAAGCCGCTTCGCGGGGTTGAGTTGCTGAAACGCCGACGAACGGGTTCATGGCCGGCATTATGGCCGGCCTATGACACCACTTCGAGCAAAATACATCCGGGACCTGGCCATTCGTGGCCGGGCCGCACGCACCCAACAATCCTACACCAGCTACGTCGCTGATCTGGCGCGCTACTACCGCCGCTCGCCCGATCAGATCTCCTATGAGGAGGTCGCCGACTGGCTCCATCACCTCATCCGAGAGCGTCACTACTCGGCCTCCAGCGTCAACATCGCGGTCAACGCCGTGCGCTTCCTCTACAGCGTCACGTTGAGTCGCGATGTCGACGCGCTCCTGGCCGCCGTGCCCCACATGAAACGCAACACCCCTCGCGCGGAGGTCTATGCCCGCAGCGAACTGGAAGCCCTTCTGAGCGCCCCGGCCCAACCGCGCGATCGGGCTTTTCTTATGGCCGTGTATGCCGGAGGGCTGCGCCTCTCCGAAGCCACGCATCTCAAAACCACTGACCTGGACCGGCCCCGCATGCAATGGCGTGTGCGCCAAGGCAAGGGCGCTAAGGAACGGGTCCTGCCCCTGAGCGGGCGCCTGCTCACGGAGTTAGAAAACTATTGGCGCGCCCAACGCGCCGGCAAACCCGGCCACGACAGTGCTTGGTTGTTTCTGGGCGAGAAAGCCGGCCAGCCCATGAACCGGAGCACCGGCCAGAACATCTATTACCGCGCCGTCAAAAAAAGTGGCGTTCGCCGCAAGGGCGGCATCCACATCCTGCGCCATTCCTTCGCCACGCACTGCATCGAAAACGGCATTGAACTGACCGTCGTGCAACGGCTCCTGGGCCATTCCAGCCTGCTGACTACCGCCCGCTACCTGCACGTTACCGCCCACCGCCTGGGCCAGATCGGTTCGCCGCTGGACTTAATCGAGCTGAGCCGCGTCACGCACTGAGCGCTCCGGCTTTCTGGACGCTGCTTCGTGGACCGGCTTTGTGTCGCCTCGGCCGAGGCTCCCCGCTATACGCTGGGGAGCCTCTTGCGCCAGTTCCTGCCCGCCCTGGAATCGACTCTGGGCCTGGGCAGGCGCCGGCGTCGTTTGCTCTGGCGGCTGGCCGGTTGCCGCACCGGTCAACTGGGCGCCCACATTTTCCTTTGTCCGCACTGTCACAAGCAGCATTGGACCGGCCGTTCCTGCGGCGACCGCCATTGCCCACAATGCCTGGCTACCAAGAGTCGGCAGTGGCTCCACCACCAACAGCGCAGTCTGCTGCCTGTCTCCTACTATCACTGCGTCTTCACCCTGCCCTGCGAACTCAACGCGCTGCTCTGGCTCAACCCGACGCGGCTCTATCAACTGTTCTTCGACTGCGCCGCGCAAAGCCTGCTGCAATTCGGCCGTCATCGCCTGCGCGGCGAGCTGGGCTTGAGCCTGGTCCTGCACACCTGGGGCCAGCAATTGAATTACCATCCTCACCTCCACGGCATCGTCACCGGCGGCGCCTTGAGCCCCGACGGCCGACGCTGGCGCATGCCCAAGCAACGCAAATTCCTCTTCCCGGTGCGCGCCGTGGCCGCCTTGTTCCGCGGAAAATTTTTGCATGGGCTACGCCGGCTTCTGGACGCCGGCCAACTGCGTCTGCCCGCTCGGTTTCCCGCTACCCCCTCGGCCCAGCGTCAGTGGTTCACTCTGCTTTATTCCCAACGCTGGGTGCTCTACGCCAAACGTCCTTTGGGCGGGCCCCAGCAGGTGTTGAGTTACCTGGCCAACTACACTCACCGCGTCGCCTTGAGCAACCGGCGCATCGTCGCCGTCGATCAACCCGCCCGGCGGATCACCTTCACTTATCGCGATTACAGAAAGGGCGGAGCGCTCGAGCAACTGAGCCTTCCAGCCCGAGAGTTCATCCGCCGCTTCAGCCTGCACCTGTTGCCCGCGGGCCTGGTGCGCATCCGCCATTACGGAATTCTGGGCAACAACCGTCGCCAACGCGATGTTCCCAAAGCGCGTGCGCTCCTTCACCGGGCCGCTAAGCGGCCAGCCCAATCCATCGCGCCCCGGCAAGTCGATCCGCTGCGCTGCCCCCACTGCGGCCGAGCTGGCCTGCGCTGGGTCGGCTGGCTCGATGCCTACGGCGTGCGCCACTGCGCGCGTTGGAAACCGCCCCTCTTGGACAGCTCATGAATTGCGGTGCTCTCCTCAAGTTCTGGACAGCGTTACGCTCAACGAGAAATCAGTCGCGCCGGTTGAGCCGCGCATCCTTTTGCTCGATGCCGCTCCGAAGCCACGGCGCTGCGGCTCCATTGTCCCAACTACCCCCTCCGACTCCGACGCGCGAGCCCCCGAGCGACCGTCCAGGCGGTGGCCAGCGACAGGGCTCATCGGGATCAACGCTCCAAAGTGTCGGCCCCGTAGTGTGCGGACTCAGACAAGCCTGCTACTTTTCCCATAGGTCGGACTGAGTCGCGGGGGGCTTCGTCCAACAGTCGAGTAAGTCTCCGCGTTCACATTTTGGACGATAGCCACGCCCTCCTCGCGGAGACCTACTCGACTAAAGGTTGAGCGAGCTCTTCAACGAAGGATGTGCGGAAGCACTACGGCCCCAACCATTAGAGCTAGTCCGCCAT
>DATLUX010000111.1:0-9927 GCA_035577805.1 Verrucomicrobiia bacterium | reverse complement strand
CCAGCCAATCTTTGGCCAAGAGTGCCCTTTTCCCTAATAAACCTCTCGGCATCCTGACAACATTCGCCCCGACCGCTGTCCCTCCAACCTTCCTCCACCGCTTCGCTCTCTCCTTTTCTCGCAGACACTAGCTAGCTACTCAATCGTCGCACGCGAACTTGCCGAAATTCCACCACGCCCGTGCGATGATGCAGTTGGAGCAGGATGCTCCCATTGCGAAAACGGCTCTGCGGATCGCGGCAATCAGCGGCCGGATCACCGTTCACCCAACTGCGCAGATGATTGCCCTCCGCGCGGATTCGCAGGGTGAACCAATCCCCATCCTTGACCTTGCTGAGGGGAGCGCGAGCGCCGGGGGTCCCCAGGTTATAGATGCTGCCGGTGGGATTGTGGGCGTCGCCATGATCGCATTGCACTTCGTATCCAGGCGGATACTCCTGCCGACGATCCAAATGCGGTTGGCACCGGAGATAGATCCCGCTGTTGCCCCGTCCGCCTTCGGCGTCAGTGATGCGAACTTCTGCGAACAGCTCGAAATCTGCGAACTGTTCGTAACTGGCCAGATAACCTTGCCCGCCGCGTCCGGTCAACACGCCATCGTTCACTTCCCAGTGCGGGGCGTGGGCGAATCGGTTCTCGCGCCAGCCGTCGAGATCGCGCCCATTGAAAAGTTCGATCCAACCTCCGTCGCGCGTGTTGACCGACTGCGGATGTCGGTCC
Source organism: Verrucomicrobiia bacterium (assembly GCA_035577805.1). Classification (GTDB taxonomy): domain Bacteria; phylum Verrucomicrobiota; class Verrucomicrobiia; order Limisphaerales; family JADJPG01; genus DATLUX01. Next base: position 9,207 of record DATLUX010000111.1, on the reverse strand, counting down.
GCGGCCAGATGATGATCCACCGGCTGATAGGTCACGTGCAGGTCTGGAGTCTCGAGGCGGCGCTGTCCTTCGAAACGCGAATCCATCGCAGTGGAAAGGATGCCTGTGGTCAGGGCGGTGCGTTCGACCGGATAGAGCGGACGTCCCGCGCGGATCATCTCCATGATGGCATTGGCCAGATAATCGAAATGGCCGAAAGTCGGCTCCTGCAAATAGAACTGAGTCGAAACCAATCCGGCATCGCCGGTGAGCTTCGCGGCGAAAAGGAATTGGCTTACGATCGGATTCAACACCAAAGTGACAGCCTTCAATCCATCGACATATTCGATGAAGAAGGCGATCGGTTCTGGGCAACGTTTCTCGAAGTCGCCCGTGACCGGAGGCGTATGCCGGCCGAGAGCAGCCGCCAACAATTCGCGCGAAAACCGTCCGGCGCTCATCGCCTGCCAAACGGCGGCGCCCGACAAACATTGCACCGCGGCGACGCCAGTCTCGCCGCCGCGCCGCCTTTCCACCATGCATTGCAAGGTTTCCAAGGCATGGAAGCCGTAAGCCTCCGGGTCATGATAGCCGACGGACAACGCCTCATCCAAGGGTGTCCCGATGGGGATCTCGACTTGCGGCCGGCGCCAGGTCAAAGGCAACGACGAACCTGCCATCAGAGGAATACCCAGCGCTTTGGCTTTTTCGTAGATCCATTTTCCGTCCTCCCAGCGTGCGGCGAGATGTTTATCGATGAAGACCGGCACGCATTCGCCCACCGCCTCGAAGACCGCGATGGTCTCCTCGAAAAAGCGTCGGCGCGGATAAAGGTGTTGACCTTGTTTGTTGGTGGGATACTCGCCGTGTTCGCCGATCAACAGCACCCCATCGACGGCCAGTTTGCCTTGCTCGTCGAGGATCGTCTCACGGATCGACGGCACGATCTTGAATCCGTACTGCTTGGCCATGGCCCGGCTGAAGTCGGCGGGCGGAAACTGATCCACATACATGGCCCGAATCGGCATCGGCGTCCAGTGCGGCGTCAGGTCCAGTTTGTGGCCCTGGATGAAGCGGCCGCAGATGAGATCGGCGTGCGACCAGGGCCGATATTCGGTGACCGCCGCCGCGACTCGAAAGTTGCTGTCACGATGCCGCACCCGGAGGGTGCCGGAAACTTCCGCGGCCCCAGACGGGTGGGAAGCGCACGAGGCGGCGCAAGCGGAGGCGAGCCAGGCCGGCAGACGGGTGGCGACTCCGGCCGCCAACGCGGTGTGCCGCACGAATTGACGTCGGGAATGTCTGGTCACAGGTCTATCCGCTCACGGATCCCAGCGCAGCGAATCAATGCGCTCCGGGCTGACTTGCTGCACGGAACCATCCGCCAGGCCGATGACATAGACGCCCACAGAACGCGGGCGCAGTAAGAGCAGTTCGCGTCCGCCATGTTGGTTCCAGCCGCCGGTCGTTTCGAAAAACATGACAGTATTCGGCGCCACGTCGCCTTCTTTCTTGCCGCTGAGCTTGGCGTTGTAGGCGTAGCTGCATCCGCCTGCGGAAGGATCATTGGGCGCTTTCAACACCCCGGGATTGCCCAACTCGCCCTTCAGAGTATCACACCAACGTTCGGCGAGTGGGAAACTGTCTCCGTGGTCATTAGCGTAGATCCGCGCGGCGAGCCCCACCTGCTTGAGTTGATTCACGCTTTGGATGGTCTGCGCCTTGGCCTTGGCCTTGGCCAAAGCGGGCAACAGCATGCCCGCGGCTACCGCGGTGACCCCCACTGTGGGCGCCAACAGCAAGGTGCTGGTCGGATCCTGATTGCCGACGGACGTGCTTTGCCAACCCGTGTCCGTGTGGGCACGCACCGACAGGTTGATGGCAGGCTGCGCACCCCCGAGCAGGCGCGGCAGCAGATTGGCAAGCTGGGGCGGCATCTGCGCGCCAATCATCGCCTGTCGTTGAAGAGCGCCATAGGCTTCTCCAAACCGGCGGCTGACCCAGAGGAATTGGTTGCCATTGCTGGGTGCGTAAACAGCCAACGAGTTGAATTCGGCGGTGGCCTTGAGGCCCGGACGCGCGCCGCTTTGCACGCCCAGCGCCGCCCGCACCAGTTCGGCCGACGTGGCGATGAAGAAGTAACCGCCACCTGCCGCCAGCGCCAATTCGAGCCCCAGTTCGGGTGGAGCCGGCAATGGCATTTGACAAAGCTTCAGCCGCGGCATTTCGGTGGTGCGCGCCTGTGGATTCGCTTTCAACAATTGGCTGAAACGGTCATAGAGCAGATCGTCATTCACCTTGATGGAAATCAGCAGACCCGGCGCGGGTAGCTCGAATTCTTGATTGCCTGCCGGCAGCTGCACATGGCGAGTCGAATCCAGCGTGAGCACCAAACCAAGTTCTCCGCCCAACGATGTGAGTAATCGCGGCCAGGGAATGCCCGTCTGCCGTTCGAACGTTTCTGGCCATTGACGCGCCCACTGCTCGACGGCCGGAAGGCCGGACTTCGTCAGCTCGCGGTTCAGCAGCTGCCAAAGTCCCAACAAATCCAGGTCAGTGTGGAAGGCCAGCGCTGTCTCCTCCGGCAACAGGTCAAGGCCGCGCCAGGCATGCGGGCTGCCCCCAAACAGCGACCAGAGAAAACCGCGCCCGGCGCCGGCTGGGTGATGCAAAATGATCTTCGTGCGATAAAGCGCGGGAGCAATCTGGATCCCACTCATCCCCACCCCGGTGAGATCTTCCACTCCACTTAAGCGGGTGAGCTTGCTCACGAGATCAAACACTCGATCGATTTGGTCCCGATCACCAAACGGCTGATTCGGCAACACCACCGCCAGGTCGCGCAATTGACTGAGGTTGGTCGAAAGACCCCCCAGCCATTGATCCGCCGAAGCGTAGCCGAAGAAGTTGCCTCCCGGCTCCAGTTGCGCAGTGACCTCCGCAAAGCTCGTCTTGCGGACCGGCGTTGCGGGAGCCGCGACGCATTGCGATCGCGGCAGAAAACAGCACAGAACGGTCAACATCGCCACGGACAAGACTGTCGTTAGTGGATGATTCATGGCTCTCGGTTGTGAAGGGGAGCACGCGACCTCAGTTGAGTAAAGCTGGAAAAGACGCAGGGGGAAAAGCGGAAAGCGGAAAAGCGGAAAGCGGAAAGCGGAAAGCGGAAACACGGGATCAGTTATGGGCGTCCGGAAATCACGCGCTTAATCGATAAAGAAGAACTCATTCGCCTGCAGCAGAACCTGAGCGTATTTCTCCCAGGGCGAGAGCGGCGGGGGCGGTGGGATTGGCGGACCGCTGAAATCCTTTTTGGCTGACCATTCGGGAGGATCACTTTCGTGGCTCTTCAAGACCGGAGCCCACTTGAACATGTCGGAGTTGAGTCCGTTGTGCAGATCCACCACGAAATCGATGCTGTCGCCCCGCCGAACTTCGACGCGTTCGATGTTCACGTCGGCTTTTGCGTTGTGCAGGTTCCAGAGGCCCAGCTCGCCGTGGTGGCTCGACACAATGCGAGCCGTGACACCGTCGCCGGCTTGTTCGGCGTGTTCCACGGTGCCGCCGATCGAGATGGCTCCATCTTTTGGGGCGATCCAGCGCCGGATGGCGGCATGGTCCAGATCATTGCCGGCGTGGCCGCCTTCTGCCGTCAGTTGCACCCAGCCCAGCTTGGTGTCCGGCCATTGTGCCCCGCCTTGCCAGGCGGCACCCGTAAAATGGGGCAAGGGGTCAAAGCGGGTAATGCGTCCGGATTGAGGGTCGTACTTGCCATAGCCGTACCGCCAGGCCGTGGCGGGCGCAGGACGAGCAACCGGCCGCGGCTCGACGAAGGCGTCGCGCACGAACTCCCGGCCCAGGTCGATTTGACTGGGCGTGGGCTCGCGCTGATAAGCAAGACGATAAAGCCCGCGCACTCGTTCTGCTCCCTCAGGCACGCCCGCGACGCGGCTGGCCAGGACGCGGGCCCGTTGGACCGTGAACGGATTGTTCATGAAGAACAGCGCCTGTTGCGGCACGGTCGTGTCCGACCGCTGCGGGATGTGCAGGTCCGGGTTGGCAAAGTCGAACACACGCAAGACGCCCGGAACAAATTGGCGGTCGACCATCCCATAGACCGATCGCCGGGTCGTCTCTATTTTCGCGAACAAGTCCACCGGCCGCCCGCCCAGACGTTGATCGAGTTCGCCAGTCACGGCCAGCAGGGAATCGCGCATCCCTTCAAAATCGAGGTGTTGCTTATTCATGCGCCAGAGCAGGCGGTTGGCAGGGTCGACTTCGGGGCCTTTGGCGCCTGGGTCCGGATCACTGGCTTGCTGGTAAACGGCGGAGAGCAGGATCAGACGCTGCAACTGTTTGATCGACCACCCGTGGTCCATGAAGCGAACGGCGAGCCAATCGAGGAGTTCGGGGTGACTGGGGGCTTCGGCGCGCAATCCAAAATCGCTCGGCGTGCGGACCAGCCCGGCGCCAAAATGATGCTGCCAGATCCGATTGACCATGACCCGGGCCGTCAGCGGGTTTTCCCGGCTGGCAATGGCCCGCGCCAACTCGTAGCGCCCGCTGCCATTTGTGAACAGGCTTCCGGCCGACCCGGAATGACCGAACACCTCAAGGAACCGGCGCGGTACCTCCGCACCCGGATTGGCCGGGTTGCCTCGCAGCAGGATGCGCGCATTCTTGGGCACCGGGCGATCGGCAAGAATCACCGCGTGCGGCACGGCGTCCGGCGATTTGATAATCCAACGGTCAATCTCGGCTTGCAGTTTCGCCAATTCGACTCGAGTCGGTTCATCAAAGAACCATTCGATGTCGATGATCGCGCCATTCGGAACGGTCGCCGGCGAATCCGCGCCGTACAGGATCTGGCGCACGATTTCCCGGTCCGGCTCGAGGTGGTTCGGGGCGGCTGCCGAGTTGCTGGCGGCGGCCAACGCGTTGCGCCAAGCATGGTCCACGTCCGCGAAGACTTTCCCATAACGGGCGACGACGTCCTGCATCGAGGTGGGGGATTCGTTAAACGCGTCCAGAATAAGTCGCGCGGGAGCACGCGCAGGGTCTTGCTGGAATTGCCTCAAGATTTCCCCGGAGCGTTGGGGAAATTCCGCGCGCGGCAAGCCCGCCCAGGCATGCCACAAGCCAAACACGCGATCGAAGCCGGTGCGATGCTTGAAAAGGTAACTTTCCCATTGGCGGACCACGACGGGATTCAGGTCGTCGGCGCTCATGATAGCGTAGAACTCTTCGCTCGGTAATTTGCCGGCCTCCAGCACGGCCGCGAGGTAATCGGCGGTCCTGGCGCGCAGACGCGCCGCCAGTTCGGCGCGCTTTTTCTGGAAGGTGGACTGCAGTTTCTCCTGCCGCTGGCGGAGGCCTTTCCAGAATTCGCTCTGGTTGTTCTCCTGCTCCTGCTCCCGCACCGGCATCAACGCCACCGTTTGCTCGGTGCTGCTGTTGAACACTCCGTAGAGGGAATAATAATCGCGCATGGAGACCGGATCATACTTGTGATCATGACAACGCGCGCAGGCTACCGTCAGGCCCATCGTCCCGCGCGTCAGCACATCAATTCGATCATCAATGATGTCATGCTTCACTCCCAAAAAGCGACGGCCAACGGTCAGAAAACCCAACGCCGCCAGGTCAGGATAGCCCGATGCCACCGCGCTGCCTGGCGACGGCTGATCGCCGGCAATTTGCTCGAGCAGGAATTGGTCATAGGGCAGATCCTGGTTAAAGGCCCGAATCACCCAGTCGCGGTAAACATGGGAATGCACAAATTGTTTTTCTTCCCGATCGTAGACGTACCCTTTGGTGTCGGAGTAACGGGCCACATCCAGCCAATGGCGTCCCCAACGTTCTCCGTAATGCGGAGAGGCCAGCAGATGATCCACCACCTTGGCAAAGGCCTCCTTTGATTCGTCCACTTCGAACGCCGTCACCTCCGCCGGGCTGGGGGGCAGACCGGTCAGATCATAAGACACGCGCCGCAGCAGCGTCCGTTTGTCAGCGCGCGGCGCCGGTTGCAACCCCGCCTGCTCCAACCGCGCCAGCACATAAGCGTCGATGGGTGTGCGCGGCCAGGTCGCTTGCCGCACACTCGGGACCGCCCGCGCCCGCGGCGGCTGAAAGGCCCAGTGGCCCGTCGCACCTGACCGTTGCCATTCCAAGGCCGGCCCCGCGTTGGTCCGCGGATCGGGCGCGCCGGCGTTGATCCACCTCACGACATCATTTACCTGCCCCTCGGATAAGCGTCCTTTGGGCGGCATCTGCAGCTTTTCATTGCTGTAACGGATCGCTTCCACCATCAGACTTTCCTGCGCCCGCCCAGGCACGACCGCCGGCCGACCCGAATCGCCCCCCTGACGTATCCCGGCTCGGGTGTCCAAGCGCAAACCGCCCTTCAGCTTCTCGCTGCTCTCGCTATGACAACGATAACAATGCTCGACCAGCAGCGGCCGGATCCGTTGCTCGAAAAAGTCGAACTGCTCCGCGGTCGCGACCAGAGGCCCGCCGAGCAGCCAAAGCAGAATGACCACATGCCGGTCCCAAGAACCACGCGCACTCTGCCAGTTACATGTAGCCGGCCGATAACCCATACGGCTATCAGTATCAGGTCGGAGAATGGAAACGGAGGAAAAACGACCGCAGATGCCCGGTTCGCAATGCTCAGTTCGCAGTGCTCAGTGCGCAGTTCGCAGTTCGCAGTTCCGATGGGCCCATGGCCCGTTGCTGAACGCAGATGACCGCGGATAGCACTGAGAACTGAGAACTGAGAACTGGGCACTCCGCACTGGGACGCCTCCGTACTGGGCACTCCGTACTGCGCCGCAGAATGTGTCACTTGCCTTTTGGAATCGGAAGGCTCGATACTACGGGCCGTGGATTTGGTCCGGCTTCGCGACATGCTCCGGTCTCGGGATCGGTGGGGCGCCCGCATTGGTTGATGAAAGTAGTGGCTCCACGGCTGACTCTCGGCCAACACGCACTCCTTTTGGAGAATGCGGCGGAGGCGATTCTGGTGGCGCAAAGGGATCGGCTTGCTTATGTCAACCCGGCGGGAGAACAGATGCTGGGTTATTCGGCCCAGGAACTGGCCAGCAGACCGTTCCTGGAGTTCATCCACCCTGAGGATCGCCCGCTGGTGGCCAAACGCTACGCCGAGCGGCTACAAGGTCTCAACCCGCCCGCGCAATATTCCTTCCGATTTGTTTCCGCCGCCGGCCGCACCGTTTGGGTCGAGCTCAAGGCCATCCGCATCACCTGGGGTGAGAAACCCGCCACGCTCAACTTTTTGAGTGACATCACCGAGCGGCGCCGCGCCGAAACCGTGCGGGAGGCGTTGCTGAATCTGGAGAACCGGCTCAGTGCGGTCACCACTCCCGCCGAAGCGGCTCGGAGCATCTTTGCGGTGGCCGACCAACTTTGGTCCTGGGATGCAGGCACGCTCGATTTGTATCGGCCGGAAGATGACGTGGCTGATGCGGTGCTTTATTTCGATGTGTTGGATGGCCAACGTCGCGAGGTGACGGTGGACTCGGCTTGCGCCACACCCACGCCGCGCATCCGACGGATTCTCGAACAAGGTCCTGAATTGCTCCTCCGGACGGAGCCGCGCCAGGAGGGGGCCGAGTGGTCCGATACGGTGATGTTCGGAGACACCACCCGTCCGTCCGCTTCGATGATGTGGGTTCCAATCCGCTGCCAGGATCGGATGGTGGGTGTGATGTCGGTGCAAAGCTACACGACCGATGCTTTTACGCAGGAAGATCTGCGGCTGCTGCAGGGATTGGCGGAGCATTGCGGCGGCGCCCTGGAACGCCTTCACGCCGCGGAAGTCCTGCAGGCCGAACGCAAGCGCGCCGAGGCCGAACAGGACCGTTTGCGGGCGCAATTGCAGCAGGCCCAAAAGATGGAAGCACTCGGCACGTTGGCCGGCGGCATCGCCCATGACTTCAATAATATTCTGGGCGCCATTCTCGGCAACGCCGAGCTGGCTCGCCATGACATCGGCCCGAACCATCCCGCCGCCGTCAGCCTCCAGGAAATAAAAAGCGCCGGACGCCGCGCCAAGGAACTGGTCCAGCGCATTCTCGCTTTCAGTCGTCCGCAACAACCCATTCGACAGGCCATCTCGCTCCAACCGGTCATCGAGGAAATCCTCAAACTGCTGCGCTCGACCCTGCCGGCTACGGTGCAGTTGGTGCATGAAACGTTGCCGGACACCCCGATGGTGTTGGCGGATGTTTCCCAGGTGCACCAGGTGATCATGAATCTGGCGACCAACGGATGGCACGCGCTCGAGGATCGGCCCGGCTGCATCCGGATCACGCTGGCTCCGTATCAGGCGCACGAGCCGGACCCCGGCCCCGGCGGGCCCGAACTGCGGCCCGGCCGTTATGCGCGGCTCAGCGTCAGCGATACCGGCAAGGGAATGGATCCCGCCACCTTGCAGCGCGTCTTCGAACCGTTTTTTACCACCAAAGCGGTTGGGAAGGGGACAGGCTTGGGGCTGTCAATGGTGCACGGGATCATGAAAGCGCATCAAGGCGATGTTTCCGTCGAAAGCCGGCTCGGACACGGCGCCACCTTCCATCTGTTTTTTCCAGCAGCGCCCATGGTGGAAAAACAAACGTTCCTGCCGGCGTCCGTGCCCACTGCCTCGGATCTGATCCGGATGGGATCCGGCCAGCGCATTTTGGTTCTCGATGATGATGCGCCGATGACATTTCTGGTGGAACGGTTGTTGGGCAAACTGGGATACCAGGTGCGCAGCCATACTTCGGCGGCCCAGGCGCTCGCGGCTTTTCATGCTGACCCGGCGGCGTTTGATCTGGTCATCACCGACCTGAGTATGCCGGGCATCTCCGGCCTGGATGTGGCCCGTGAGATTCTCGAGCGCCGTCCCCAAATCCCCGTGGTGCTGGTGTCCGGTCATTTGCGTCCGGAAGAGATCGAACAGGCGCGCAAGATTGGCGTGCGCGAAGTCGTGCTCAAACCCAGCGCCGTGGATGAATTGGCGCCGGTGGTGCGGCGGTTGCTGGCTCAGTAGGTGACCGTCATTCGTCATTCGTCATTCGTCATTCGTCATTCGTCATTTCGTCATTCGTCATTCGTCATTCGTCATTCGTCATTCGTCATTCGTCATTCGTCATTCGTCATTCGTCATTTCGTCATTCGTCATTCGTCATTCGTCATTCGTCATTCGTCATTCGTCATTTCGTCATT
>DATLUX010000110.1:0-7062 GCA_035577805.1 Verrucomicrobiia bacterium | reverse complement strand
AAGCTGAAGGTCACGGTAAACATCTTCGGGCGCAATACGCCTGTGGAACTGGAATATTGGCAGGTCGAAAAAGCCTGAAGGAACCAGGCGCCGCGAGGTCTGATCAGATCCTTTACTTTGATTTGAAAGTTCTTTTGAAGTCATATGGCTAAGAAAATTATCGGCAGCATCAAATTGCAGATCCCAGGCGGGCAAGCTAATCCGGCCCCGCCGGTGGGCCCGGCCTTGGGCCAGCACGGCGTCAATATCATGGCGTTTTGCAAGGAGTTCAACGCAGCGACCAAAAACCAGGCCGGCATGGTGATCCCGGTGGTCATCACAGTTTACCAGGACAAATCCTTTACTTTCATCACCAAATCTCCGCCCGCCGCCGTGCTGCTCAAAAAAGCCGCCGGCATCGCTTCGGGCGCCAAAGAGCCCAACAAGGAAAAAGTGGGAAAAGTCACCCGGAAACAGGTGCTTGAGATCGTGAAGATCAAACTCAACGACATGAACGCCACCACTGAAGAGGCCGCGTTCCGGACTATCTCCGGCACCGCCCGAAACATGGGGATCGAAGTCGTTGGCTAAACCAAAACGCGGGAGAGCTCAGGCTCGTTTGCACCGCTCATTGAACCATGCCTAGCAAAAGATACAGAAAAGCCTCGGAAGCCGTCGATCGCCAGAAGGTTTATCCGTTGAAAAGCGCGGTCGAAGTCGTGGCCAAGTTCCCCAAAGCCAAGTTTAACGAAACCATCGACCTGGCGTTTCGGCTCGGCGTCGACCCCAAACAATCCGACCAGATGGTGCGCGGCACCGTGCCTCTTCCCCACGGCAGCGGCAAAACTGTCAAGGTGCTCGTGTTCGCCAAGAGCGGCCCGGCTGCAGATGCCGCTCGCGCCGCCGGCGCGGAATTCGTCGGGTTCGACGACATGATCAAGAAGTGCAACGAGGGCTGGACCGATTTTGATGTGGCCATCGCGACTCCCGATGCCATGAGTGAAGTGCGAAAGCTCGGCAAAGTCCTGGGCCCCCGCGGGCTCATGCCGAATCCCAAAACCGGCACCGTCACGGAGGACACGGCCAAGGCGGTCAAGGAAGTGAAGGCCGGCCGGGTGGAGTTTAAGATCGATAAGGCCGGTAACATCCACGTGCCGGTTGGCAAAGCCTCCTTCAGCGTGGTCCAGATTGAGGAGAACGCCCGGGCCGTCATCGAAGCTGTGGCCAAAGCCCGGCCGTCCACCGCCAAGGGCGATTACCTGTGCAGTTGCACGATCTCGGCCACGATGAGCCCGCCGGTGCGGGTGGACATAAAGGAGTTCGCCTCCATCCATTAAACCATGGATCCATTAACCTTTATCTAGTAACCTCCCTCCTTTAGTCATGCGCGCCGAAAAGCAAAATATCTCCGCCGAGTATCTCCGGCGGCTGAACAGTTCGCCGTTCTTCATCGTGGTCGATTACCAGGGGTTGAAGGTCGCGCCCATCACCGAACTTCGGAAGCGGCTGCACAAAGCTGGCGCCGAGATGCACGTGGTCAAGAACTCCATCTTTCGCATCGCCGCAAAGGAAGCCGGCGTGGCCGATCTCGCTGGAAGCCTGGCCGGCCAGCTGGCCGTCGTCACCGGACGCCAGGACGTCTCTTCCACCGCCAAGGTGATCAAGACTTTCGCCGCGGAGTTCGAGAAACCCAAGGTCCGGTTCGGCTACCTGAAGAATCAGCGGTTGGAAACCCAGGAAATTTTGACCCTGGCGGACCTGCCCAGCATTGAAGTGTTGCGGGCCAAGCTGTTAGGGCTGATCAGCACGCCTGCCACCCGGTTGGTCCAGATGCTTAATACCCCCGCGACCCAATTAACCCGCGTGCTCAAAGCCAAAGCGGAAAAGGCCTGACGGACCGGCCGACCAGTTGACACCATTTAAATACGGCTAGAATTAGATACGAATTTCACCGCCGGGTTGTCCGTCGGTGCACGCAGACAAACAACAACAAACATCAATAGTAAATCGTCGGTCCGCGGCTGCGGACTCAAATTGCCCGGGGCTCCGGGTGGCGACGAGACTGAGACAAAGCAGCGGAAAGGCAAATATGGCAGACCTCGCATCCATCGTGGATCAACTAAGCAAGTTGACGGTAGTAGAAGCAGCGGACTTGGTGAAGAAACTCGAAGAAGCCTGGGGCGTCACGGCCGCGGCCCCGGTGGCGGCGGTGGCGGCTCCCGCTGGACCCGGGACGGCTGCGCCGGCGGCTGAAGCCAAGGATTCATTCGACGTGATTTTGGAGTCCGTGTCGGCGGACAAGAAGATTGCTGTGATCAAGGCGGTGCGCGAGGTGAAGGCCGGCTTGGGCCTGGCCGAAGCCAAGGCTTTGGTGGAAGGCGCTCCGAAACCCGTGTTGGAGGGAGCCAATAAGGCCGAGTCCGAAGCGGCCAAGAAAAAGCTCGAAGAAGCCGGCGGGAAAGTTGCCGTCAAGTAAGCTGGAACATGGCCGGGGCGGCGGCGGGTTCCGCCATCCCCGGACACCTCGAAATCAAAGCGAACCCATTCGTAAAGAGCACAAATTTAAAATTGGAGTCAGGCAAGTTTCCCGCCACCGCGGGGCGCTTGCCTCGTGTCGTTGCGGAAAAATAACGGTCTGGCGGGTTGCCACCGAACCTTTAAAAAACAATGCCATCGCGAGCCACTGAACGAATCAACTTCGGGAGAATTAAAGAGATCATCGCGCCGCCTAACCTCATCGAGTTGCAAACCAACTCGTATGCCGAATTCCTGCAGTTGGAGGTCTCTCCTTCCAAGCGCAAGAACGTGGGATTGCAGGCCGTGTTTAAAGAGGTGTTCCCCATCGAAAGTTACGACGGCAAAGTCGTGCTGGATTATCACAGCTACGATATCGGCGAACCCAAGAACGACTGGCTCGAATGCCTCCGCGAAGGCATCACCTACGGCGCCCCTCTTTATGTGACCTTCCTGCTCAAGGAAGAAAAGGCCACCAAAGAGGAGAAGGTGTTTATGGGCGAGTTGCCCCTCATGACCCCACAGGGCACCTTCGTCATCAACGGCGCCGAACGCGTCATCGTCAGCCAGTTGCATCGCTCCCCGGGCCTAGCCTTCGAAGCCACCCAGCATCCCAATGGCAAAACACTCCACAGCTTCCGCATCATCCCCGATCGCGGCTCCTGGTATGAGGCCCAGTTCGATACCAGCGATCTGCTCTACGTGTATCTCGATCGCAAAAAACGGCGCCGAAAATTCCTGACCACAACTTTCTTCCGCGCCCTCAACTTCCTCGATACGGATGAGAAGAAGAAAGGAACCGGGTCCGACGCCGACATCCTCAAGATGTTCTACGAAATCGAGGAACTGACCGTGCGGGAGGCGGAGAAACTCGAGGACATTGGGAACAAGGTCCTGATCGAAGACGCCATCGATAACGACAAAGGCGTCGTGGTCGCGCGCGCCTTCGAGCCGCTCTCCAAGGCCGTGGTCAAGCAAATCGCCGAGTTGGGCGTGAGCAAGATCAAGGTCGTCGATACCACGGTGGACGATGGGATCATCATCAAGTGCATGAAAAAGGATCCCACCAAGGACGAAGAGGAAGCTCTCAAGGACATCTACCGCCGACTTCGGCCTGGGGATCCGCCCACCGCCGCCAACGCCCGAGCTCTCATCAAACGCCTCTTCTTCGATCCCAAACGTTACGACCTGGGTCGGGTCGGCCGGTACAAGATTAATCAGAAACTCGGGGTCGATGACAAAAATGATTCCCGTATCCTGACCAAGAACGATTTAATCGCGGCCACCAAGTATCTCCTGCGCCTCAAGAAAGGCGAAGGATCCCTCGATGACATCGATCACCTCGGCAGCCGCCGCATCCGGACGGTGGGCGAATTGCTGGCCAATCAATGCCGCGTGGGTCTGGCCCGCACCGAACGCCTGGTCAAGGAACGTATGACCTTGTTCGATCAGGGACTGGAAGCGATGACGCCCCAGAAATTGATTAATCCCAAGGCGCTCTCCGCGGTCATTCGCGACTTCTTCGGACGCAGCCAGCTCAGCCAGTTCATGGACCAAATCAATCCGCTAGCTGAACTCACGCACAAGCGGCGTCTGTCGGCTCTCGGGCCCGGGGGTCTCTCCCGCGACCGTGCCGGATTCGAAGTGCGCGATGTGCATCCCTCCCATTACGGGCGCATCTGTCCGGTGGAAACGCCGGAAGGACCCAACATCGGGCTCATCGCTTCGCTGGCCACCTTTGCCCGCGTCAACGATTTCGGATTCCTCGAAACTCCTTACCGCAAAGCGGAAAAGGGGCGCGTGACCAATCATATCGATTATCTCACCGCCGATCGCGAAGAGCAGTACGTGGTCGCGCAAGCCAATGCGCCCATCGACGAGAAAGGCCATTTTACGACCAAGACGGTGACCTGCCGCGCCAAGGGCGATTTCATCGACGTTGAGCCCGAGCGGGTGGACTACATGGACGTGTCGCCCAAACAACTTGTTTCGGTGGCCGCCTCGCTCATCCCGTTCCTCGAGCATGACGACGCCAACCGCGCGCTCATGGGTTCGAACATGCAGCGGCAAGCTGTGCCGCTGCTGGTGACGGAATCGCCCTTTGTCGCCACGGGCCTGGAAGAACGAGTGGCCAGGGATTCCCGCGCCGTCGTGGTGGCTGAGGAAGCCGGCAAGGTGGCATCCGTGACCGGCAGCCAGGTGATTGTCACTGAGAAAGGCGACATCCCGGAGGGCAAAAAGAAGATCAAGAATGATCCGGCCAACGGCGTGTATGTCTATCCGATCCGCAAATTCATGCGGTCCAATGCCGCCACCTGCATCAACCAAAAGATCCTGATCGAAAAAGGCGATCACGTGAAGAAGGGCCAGGTCATCGCGGACGGCCCCTGCACCCAGGGCGGCGAACTGGCTTTGGGCCGGAATGTCCTCTGCGCCTTCATGCCCTGGAACGGCTACAACTTCGAAGACGCTATCCTGATCAGCGAACGCATCGTCAAGGATGACATCTTCACCAGCATCCACATCGACGAGTTTGAAGTGGGCGCCCGCGACACCAAGCTTGGTCCCGAGGAAATCACGCGTGACATTCCCAATCTCGGCGATGAAGCGCTCAAGAACCTCGGGCCCGACGGGGTCATTCGCGTGGGAGCGGAAGTGAAGCCAGGCGACATTCTGGTGGGCAAGATCACGCCCAAGAGCGAGACCGAGCTGGCTCCGGAAGAACGTTTGCTACGCGCCATTTTTGGCGAGAAAGCCGCCGATGTGAAGGATACGTCGCTGAAGGTGCCCTCCGGCACCTACGGCATCGTCATGGACGTCAAGGTCTCCTCCAAGAAGGAACGCGACAACGAGAAGGAGAAACAGCCGCCCACGCCCGACAACAAGAAAGCCGCCAAACAGGTTCAGGAAGAGCATCGGGTCAAGACGGAAGAGTTGCGCGAACAGTTAACGGAAGCGCTCTCCAATATTCTGTTGGGCGAAAAGATCCCGCTCGATGTGGTCAACAGTGAGACCGGCGAGATTATTATCCCGGCCAATCGCAAGATCACCAAGACCCTGCTGCGGAAACTGGCCCAGGTCTACGATCGCATCGAAATCGATCCCTCGCCCATCCGCAACAAGATCAACGAGATCATCGGCTCCTTTAAGAAGAAGTTCGAAGATCTCCAGATGCAGCACGACGAAGAAGTCGAGCGCGTCGAAGCCGGGGACGAAGTCGATGTCGGCATCATCAAGCAGGTCAAAGTTTACATCGCCTCCAAGCGCAAACTCTCGGTCGGCGACAAGATGGCCGGGCGCCACGGCAACAAGGGCGTGGTGGCCAAAATCGTGCCGGAAGAAGACATGCCGTTCCTGGATGACGGCACTCCGGTGGACATCGTGCTCAACCCGTTGGGCGTGCCCTCCCGCATGAATGTCGGACAAGTGCTGGAAACGCACCTGGGCTGGGCCGCCAGGCTGCTCGGCCTGAAATTCGCCACCCCCGTCTTCGACGGGATCCGCGAAAAGGACATCCGCGGCTATCTCAAGGACGCGAAGTTGCCCGAACACGGCAAGATCCAGCTCCATGACGGTCGCACGGGCGAATCGTTCGATCAGGAGATTGTGGTTGGTTACATCTACATGATGAAGCTGGGACACTTGGTGGCGGATAAGATTCACGCCCGCGCCGTTGGCCCTTACTCGTTGGTGACGCAACAGCCGTTGGGCGGCAAGGCCCAGTATGGCGGACAGCGTTTCGGCGAGATGGAAGTCTGGGCCATGGAAGCCTATGGCGCGGCTTACACGCTGCAGGAATTGCTCACGGTCAAGTCGGACGATGTTCAGGGACGCACCCGGATTTACGAGAGCATCGTCAAGGGTGACAACTGCCTGGAGGCCGGCATCCCCGAGTCCTTCAACGTGTTGGTCAAAGAAATGCAGTCGCTGGGGCTGGATGTGAAGGTGGGTTATTCCAACCCGGTCGATCAGCCGCAGACCCCCCAGACGACCCTGGCCAACCTCGGCAATTAACGCTCAAGCGGATAAACGAATATTGTACCTATGATCAGCACCAAAGAATCCACGCGCGAGTTGCTCGGTCTGGACAAAGTCAATCAGGTGGACCACGTAGCCATCGCGGTCGCGTCGCCCGAATCCATCCGCTCCTGGTCCAAGGGAGAAATCAAAAACCCGGAAACGATCAATTACCGCACGTTCAAACCGGAAAAAGGCGGCCTTTTCTGCGAACGCATTTTCGGTCCGGTCAAGGACTGGGAATGTTCCTGCGGCAAATACAAGCGCATCAAGCATCGCGGCGTGGTCTGCGACCGTTGCGGCGTCGAGGTGACCCTCGCCCGCGTCCGGCGCGAACGCATGGGCCATATCGAACTGGCGGTGCCGGTTTGTCATATTTGGTTCTTCAAGTGCATGCCTTCCCGCATTGGGTTGGTCCTCGACATGACCGCGCGCAATCTCGAGCGCGTCATCTATTACGAAGATTACATGGTGATCGATCCGGGATCGACGCCGCTCAAGCAAAACCAGTTGCTCAGCGAACACGAATATCGTGAAGCCCGCGAAACCTAC
>DATLUX010000109.1:0-16452 GCA_035577805.1 Verrucomicrobiia bacterium | reverse complement strand
CAGATGCCAGGCCGGGCTGTCGACGCGCGCCTTGTTGGATGAATGGATGTCCTGGCGCGGACCGCGTCCCCACCGCTGGCCGCTGGCAGTCATCTCCAGTTCGACGATGCCCTTGGCCCCCAGGGTGATCGTGACCACGCCATCCAGGCCTTGCGCGGCGGACGGCATGAACACTCCTGTGCAACGGGACAACGCGGACTGCACTTCGGGGCGCCGCACAATTTGCGGAAAGTGCGGTGAACCGATCTCCTCCTCGCCCTCGGCCACCAGCACAAGATTGACTGGCATTTTTAGGCCCGCGCCTCGAATCGCATGCAACGCCGCCAGCAAAGAGGCTTGCGGCCCTTTCTGGTTCACGGCGCCGCGGCCCATGACCACCCGGCCGAGGCCAGGTTTATTGAGCAGCGCGGCGTCCCAGGGAGGCGACGACCACTCCGTCGGGTCGACCTGTTTGACATCATACATGAAATAGAGCCCGACCGTTCGCGTCGCGCCGACATCGAGCGTCCCGAAAACCCCCGGCTGTCCGTCCGTCTCCACGCGGGTGGCGTGATCGAAACCGGCTTCGCGCAGAAGCCGGATGGTCAGGGCGCATCCTTCGGAAACGCCGCGATTCTCGGCGGCGATGGAGGGTTGTCGGATCCAGTCCTGCAGCCGTCGGACCGCTTCGTCGCGTCGTTTTTCGATCTCGGCCTTGAGGGTGTCCCGATCCCGGGAGGCACCCCACCCTGGTGGCGCGCAAGTCGTGAGGGCAGCCGATCCTACCGCGGCGTTTTTTAGGAATGTTCGTCGATTCATAGAGTGGATCGCGTGGATTCTGCCCAGCCGGCGCCCGATCAGACCAGCAGCTTTTTCGATGACTTCGTCTCTCGGGCGCAGTCAGGCACTGCCCCCGCACAAGGCAGCTCGGGGCGCGGTCCCGCGTGTGCGGGACCGCTTCAGTGTCCGCCGGCGCGGGGACAATGGACTGTTCAATTCAACGCTTCCTCCGATCCCCATCTCGAAGCGGCCCCGCACATGCGGGGCCGCGATCCCGGGGGGCAATAACCAAAGCGCCTTCATCTCACCCGCGCGGTTAAATGGATCTTGCTGGGTATTCGTTGATCTGTTCGCAGCCGGAAAAATCCGTAGCGAGCAGTCAGAAATGACGGACAGAACCGGGCTGCGGGAGGTCCGCCGACGAGGGTTGTATCTTTCTACCAGCCGGCCGCTGCTGCCACGGTCACTCCATCGCCGCCAGCAGCTCGTCCAAGGATACCGTGGCGAAGCTGGTACAGTAGTCGCTCATCGCGTAAGGGATGACGAGTTCGCGTCTGTGCAGCAGAGCGCCGCAGGTGTAGACAACGTTGGGGACGTAGCCTTCGCGCTCGGTTTCATTGGGGGAAAGCAGCGGTTCGCGCAAGCGGCCGAGGACGCGCGTGGGATCATTGCGGTCGAGCAGGAAGGCGCCCAGGCAATACTTGCGCATGGCGCCCACGCCGTGGCTCAGGACCAGCCAGCCAGCTTCGGTCTCGATCGGGGAACCGCAGTTGCCGATCTTGATCACTTCCCAGGGGCGGGCGGGCTGCAAGAGCAGGGTGGGCTTTCGCCAGAAATGCACATTGTCGGAGCACATGATCAAGATGTTTTCGTCATCCTGCCGCGAAAGCATCGTGTAAAGGCCATTAATTTTGCGCGGGAACAGCGCCATGCCTTTATTCTGCACGGCCGGCCCATTGAGCGTGCTGAACCGGAAATGCATGAAGTCCGAAGTCTCCAGCAATTGCGGCAGGATGATCTTCCCGTCATAGGCGGTATAAGTCGCGTAGTAGGTGTGGCTCCCATCGTCACGCTGAAAGCGGACGAAGCGGGCGTCCTCAATGCCGTTGATCTGACTGGGGGAGGACGGGAAAATGATGCATTGGGAAATTCGACGGCCCGGGGCGAAGCGCACTTCATAGTTTGATTCGGCGAGCAGCAGGATGCCTCGCGCGGCGCGGTCGCCGCCTTCGTGGGCGTCCGGGCGTTGTTGCGCTGCCTCCAGCACCGCCCGCAACCGCTCGATGGCGAATGTGTCGGGCAGTTGCTTGAGCACAAACCTGGTGAATTCGCCTTCGATGCCTGCCTCCTGAAGTTTCCGCGCAAAGAGCAGCTTATGATAAAGGGCGTTGGGCACGCGCTCCGGCTCGCTCAGAAACGGGACCGGAGGCGTGAGCGTGATGCGATGCTGCCCGCTGACCGTCCCGGTGCGAAAGGTAATTGAGGAAATGTGCCCCTCGCCCGTTGCCCGCAAGCTGAGGATGAAGCGAAGCGCGTCTTTGGGCAGTCCGGTCTGGTCCGGATGCAGGACGATCGAAGGGTTGAACAGCGCGGCGGATTCGGGTGAATACTCGTGCGTGAAGCAGGAGCCGATCAAGGCCTGGCGCTCGAGGGAAAACTCGCGCGGATGATCGAGCAGACGGGCCATTTGGACGAACTGATTCCGGAAAAGGGGTTCCAGCTGTTCGTGCCGATCCTCGAACTCGCCGAGCACTTTGGCCAGCTCCCGGCCCACTTCCTCCTCCGAAAGGGCCCCGATCCGGGCGAAGATTCTCTGCGAGATGTCGTCGTGGGTGGGACGAAAGGGGCGCAGCAAGACGCGGGCACGGTCAGGGTAGAGCGTTGGCCCGATCCGTTTCGCGTGGAGCGCAGGTCGCAGGTTGGTCAGCATCAGCGCAGCAGCGCATCAGCGCATCAAGGCCAGGTTCTCCGCGGCGAAGCAGAGCAGCTCAAGCGGCCACCGCGACCTCGCCCCCCTCCAGGAAGCCTTTTAAGTGAGCCGCGCGGGTGGGGTGACGCAGTTTACGCAGGGCTTTGGCTTCGATCTGGCGGATGCGCTCGCGGGTCAGCTTATAGTGCTTGCCCAACTCCTCCAGAGTGCGTCCGTAACCGTCCACCAGCCCGAATCGCATTTCCACAATCCGACGTTCGCGCTCATTGAGGCTGCTTAGGACTTGATCCAGCTTCTCCTTCAGGAGATTCGCGCCGGTCGCGGCCGAGGGGCTCTCCGCCGTCTTATCCTCGATGAAATCACCAAAGCAGGCGTCCGCGTCTTCGCCCACGGTCGCCTGCATGGAGATGGGGCTTTGGGCCATCTTGAGAATGGCGCGCACGCGTTCGCTGGAGAATTGCATTTCGTCGGCGATTTCCTCCGGGGTGGCTTCGCGGCCCAATTCCTGGAACAGTTGCCGTTGCGTTCGCACGAGCTTGCCGATGATTTCGATCATGTGCACCGGGATGCGGATGGTGCGGGCCTGGTCGGCAATGGCGCGGGTAATCCCCTGGCGAATCCACCAAGTGGCGTAAGTGGAAAACTTATAACCGCGACGATACTCGAACTTTTCCACACCCCTCATCAAGCCGATGTTGCCTTCCTGGATGAGGTCCAGGAAGGGGAGGCCGCGATTGGTGTATTTCTTGGCGATGGAGATGACCAGACGCAAGTTGGCCTCGGCCATTTCAGCCTTAGCCTGGTGAGTCCGCGCTTCACTTTGCTTGAGCTGCCGGTGGATCGCGATATATTCCGCGGAGGCCATGCGGGCAAATCCCTCCAGCGCTTTGAGCTTTTGTTGCTCGGATTTGATGTTGGCCTGCGTCTGCTCGGACTTGCGCTGACGTTCCCATTCGCCCAGGAGCCGCAGGCTGGCTTGCATCTTGTCGCAAACGTTCTGGCTCACCGTCGTGATTTCCTCAATGACTCGAGGCTGATAATGGAACTTGGGAAAAGTTTCCTGGAGCCGCCGATCCAGTCGCTTAAACTGTCGGAAGAGATTTTCCTTGGCCGAACCACTGGGCGCCCGCTGCCAGCGCGCATACTGCTCGTCGACCTTCCCGTCCAACTCGCGGACCTTCTTGATGAGCCGTTGCAAGACCTTCAAATGTTGTTCCCGCCCCTCTATCTTCTTGTCGACCACCACCCGGTCGAACCTTTCCTTGGGTGGCACCGCGATCAGTTTCTCGGCCAGGGCGATGTGTTCCTTGGCGGCGAAACCGAAGCTGTAAAGAACGCGCTTCTGTTCGTTGCCGGACGCTTCCATCCGCTTGCAAATCGCCACCTCCTGCTCACGGGTCAAGAGCGGCGCTTTGCCCATCTGCCGCAAATAAATGCGGACGGGGTCATCCGAAATGTCGAAGCGGCCCCTCTGCTTCTCCTCGTCTTCCTCGGCGGCTGCCGGTTTGCTCCGATCCGCGTCCAGCTGTCCGACCACTTCCACTTCCAGGTCGTTCAGCTTGGCGTAGACCTGATCGAGTTCCGCCGGCGTGATGGTCCCCTCCGGCAACGCTTCGCTGATGTCGTCGTGGGTCAGGTGTCCCTGTTCCTTGGCGAGGATTAGCAATTCGCGGATCTTCTCGGCCAGATCCGCACTCGATTTGTTCCTCAACGAATCGGCGTCCATTCGAGGACCAGGATCCGCGCGGTCGGCCAGGGCGGATTTGGGCTGGATCGCTTTGCGGGCGCTTTCCCCTCGGATCCCGGAGAACTTGCCTCGGAGATACGTGAAATCAGAGATGGCGGCAGAAGGGCGACCGACCGTGTTTGCCGCTCTGGCGGAAACGACTCGAGTGGCTGGCCGGCGATGGTTGGATTTCAGCATGTTTCGTAATGTTCTCATCCACGTTGGAGAGTTCGGCAGTCTTTCGATGGAATGGCCTGCCGTCAAACACTTGCTCAAAGAAACTTTAGCATGCGCGGAGACAGAACGTCGCGCGCCGACGTGGTCGCGGGGCGGAAACGGTCGGCTCCATACTACGGTTGCCGCTGCGCCAAAACAACTTGCGTGCGCAGATCGGCCGGTTCCTTGAAGCTGGCCAGGATGTTCTGCAACCCCTGCATCTCCGCGAGGGCCAGGAGGAACGCGAGGGTCGACTCGGCACCCTGGTTTTGGCTCACCCGGTCGACGTGCAGGCCATCGCGACAGCCGCCCGTGCTGGGATCGTAAAGTGCCAGACCCAAATCGTTGCGTCCCAGAAACCACTCGAAGGCCCGGCGCGCTTCCCCGACCCAGAACATATCGCTGGTGGCATGATACGCCTCGATGCAGGCCGAAACAGTGGCCTGGGCCTCGATGGGTTGCTGGTCAAAGACCGCCCGCTCTTTTCCCCGCACATAAAATCCATTGGAACCGATCGGTCGAAAAGACCCCGCATCCGAGGTTTGAATCCTGATCAGCCAGCGGAGCGCTTTCAGGCCCGTGGTCAACACGGCCTGATCCTTCATGCCGCGTCCGCTCAAAATCAACGCGTGCGCCAGCTTGGCGTTGGCATAGGAAACAGTCTCCTCAAACCAATGCCACTCGCCGACGGCCGCGTCGGCGTAGCGCTGCATCAATTTCGCCACGAGCGCTTCGCGGATCTGGTTCGCGCGCCGATCGCCGCTCAGCCGTTGGAGATATTCATCAATGCCGATGATGGTGAAGGCCCAGGCCCGCGGCGAGGCAAATTCGGCGGCCACTGGCAAGGCTTGTTCGAATAGCTGCGCGGCCAGCATTTGGGAACCCGCATGGCCCGCCTGGGCCACGCACAACCCCAACGCCCAGAGAGCGTGCCCCTGACAATCTTCCGAGCCCACCTCCTCCAGCCAGCGCCGATCGAAACTCATGAAGTTGCGAAAACGACCGTGCGCGCGATCGAAGGCGTGATTCAGGAACGCCGCGTAGGTTGCCGCGCGCGCGCTCGTCACCGCCGAGCCCAGCCCCAAACGCTGCAGCATCAGCACCAGCACCAGGGCCCGGGCATTATCGTCCGTACAATAGCCTTCCGCGAAATTCGGCACGGTGAAGCTGGCGTGCTGAAAGATGCCGGTCGAATCGCTCATCCGGCACAGGTGATCGAGTTTCAACTCCGGCAGCTGGCCAGGTTGCTCGTCGAGGGTCTTGATGGGAGAGGACCGTCGTCCCACAAAGCTGTGGTCCTGGCGCGCCTGTTCGAACGACCGCACATAAAGCTGGGCCACCCGGCTCCAAATCATGTCGCGTCCCAGGCGATAGGCATTCTTGCGCATGGAATGGCGCAAGGGCTCGTCGCGCATCAACTCGACCACTGCGGTGGCGATGGCTTCCGCGTCACGAAACGGCACCAGCTTGCCACGTTCTGCGGTCAGCAGTTCCGCCGCGTGCCAGTAGGGCGTGGAGACCACCGCGTTACCGGCCCCGAAGGCATAAGCCAACGTGCCGGACGTGATCTGTGATTCAGTCAAGTATGGCGTAAGATAGATGTCCGCTGCGCCGATGAACCGCATCAATTCCTCCAGCTCGACGAAGCGATTAAAAAACACCACGTGCTTCTGGACGCCCAGATCCTTCGCCAACCGCTCCAGGGTTAGGCGATACGCCTCGCCTTCCGCGCGCAGCAGATTGGGATGCGTTTGGCCGAGCACAATGTAGACCACGTTCGGGAATTCCCGGATGATGTTCGGCAGGGCACGCAGTGCATACTCGATGCCTTTGTTCGGCGAGAGCAGTCCAAACGTCAGCAGCACCTGGCGGCCCGCGACGTCGAACTCGTCCTTGAAATAGTTCGGATCCGCAAAGGGCATGTCGGGAATGCCGTGAGGAATGAGGTCAATCTTGAGGTCGGGCGCCTGGTAAACCTCGCGCAGAAACTCCCGCCCCCGCTCGCTCATCACCACCAACCGAGTCGAGTACCGAATCAGATCCCGCATGACCCGGCGTTGTTCGGGGCCGGGCTCGCGCAATACCGTGTGCAGGGTCGTGACGATGGGCATCCGCAATTCGCGCAACAACGCCAGCACATGGCTGCCGGCCAGACCGCCAAATATCCCGAACTCGTGCTCCAGGCAAACCACATCCACGTCAGTGATATTCAGGAAATCGGCCGCGCGCAGGTAGGACGACAAATCCTGCTCCGCAATCTCGAAGCGAACCTCGCCGGGATAATCGTAACTCTGCCCAAGGTCATTGACCGGCACCACCGGGCATTGAATGCCCGGGAACTCCGCCGCGATCGCGCATCGCAGATCGGTCGTGAACGTGGCGATCCCACATTTCCGGGGCATATAGTCGCCCAGAAACGCCACTTTGCGCATCGCCGATGGTTTGTTCGTCATGCAGGGTTCACGATTTGGAATACTTGGAATCAGCCGAACACAGATGGCAGTCCCTTGGAGTTGCCCAAATGTGGAGTTGCCCAAATGTTGGGCTAAATTCGCGACCAGTCTAAGCCCGCGAGATAAAGGGCACAAGGGTTAATAACCCTGGCAACCCTGGCAACCCTGGCATCAGCCTGATGCGCTCACCCTCAATCGTTCAAATCAAAACCCGCGCCCGAGATAGAAGTAGAACGAAAGAGGGTATCGTCCGAGGGCAAAGGCAGATAAACCAGAGCGCGCCGCCGTGCCGTATTTGACCGGATCCTTCAGCGGCAGACGCCCACACGCATCGAAAGCGGCCAGGTGATCAGACGGGGTGCCCGCGCATCACCCCACACGCGCGTCAGTGCGGCCGTCAAGGGTTCCAGCGGGTTCCGGCCAGTAGCCTGGATCAACCGGTTGGTGGCCGACCAGGTGCTGAAGTAACCGATCAGCTGGGAGAGCGTCCAGTGTGTTTCCATGTGAAAGACCGGCGGCGTGAGCTCGAGAAAGGGAAACGCGAGCGTCCGATAACCTTCCTCCACCAGCCGACGTTCCGGCGGCCAATAGGGTCCAACGGTTTCCCCATAGAACTCCTGGACGAGTTGGTTAACGGCTCCACCTTCAACCTGGGTCAGACCATAAGCCCAGACCGCCAGAATTCCCCCAGGTTTAAGCACGCGGCGGACCTCGGCGTAAAAGTGGTCCAAAGCGAACCAATGCAAGGCTTGCGCGACTGTGACCAAGCCGACCGACGCATCTGACAAGCCGCTCTGATCCGCCGCCGCCACTTGAAACTCGACCCGCGGATGAGTTGGGGCCGAGTTGATCTGCTGTCGGCTCGCATCGGTGGCCAACACATGCTCAAAACGCTCCGCCAGATCCATCGTGGCTTGCCCGTTTCCGCAGGCACAATCCCAAACTCGAGCCTCCCGCGGCACCAGCGTTGCCAAATAATCGAACAACGCGGCCGGATAATGAGGACGAAAATCTGCGTAACGATTGGCAAAGCCCGAAAAATGGTCGTGGAACATTCCGCTCATCGTTGCAGTCGGTTAGTCAATAGATTGGCCATACGCCCGGGGTGAGCAGTTCGAGCAAATGCCCGTCTGGATCGCGGAAATAGAGGCTGATGCCGCCGGTGGGCCAGGTGAAGCAGCTTTCCACCCCAACGCCGTGTTGCTCGAGACGCCGCCGCCAGGCCGGCAGGCTGTCCTTGGGAATGCTAAAGCCCACGTGACCGGAGCCGGTGGTGCCGTGCGCCGGGATAAAACCGAAGGGAAGCGTCGTTCCGGTTGGATCACTGCCGCGGCGAAATAAGATCAATACTTGCTGTTGAGCCACCCGAAAGGCGCAGAACCGGTCATCCGCCTTCATCACGGCAAAGCCGAACAGATCCGCATAAAAGGCGCGCGCGCGCGCCACATCACTCACATCGAGGCAGGTCTCCAGGATTGCACTCGGCCGGGAGGAGTCTTCGCTCGACACGATGCCATTCTCAGGAGTCATTTCCACGCGGGGAGAGCATGCCACAGAGCCGGAGGCAGCGTAAGCGGTTCTTCCGGCCCACAGAGAACCCTCTGCTTGCTCCGCGGCCCGCCTTCGCCCTGCGGGTTGCGGCGCGGCTGGCAGCGACGTTTGCGGTTATCTGTTTGCCTCGAATCCCCCCCGAACTCACTCGGAGCCCAATGGGGCAAGGGAATTGCGGGCAAGGGAATTTCAGTATTTCAGCAACCGGAGCTATCAGAGACAGAGGCGGACGCGGCGGACGCGGAGAATCTGGTCTGAAATGAAGGATCCTTTTAAAGTGGTTACAAGGACCACAAAGCTTTCTTGCAATCTGCGGGCCCTGCGGGCCCTCTCCCGGCTGGACGCAGCTTCAGCGATTTTCTAGGCTCGGCGCATGCCTTCATTTGACATTGTCTCGCAGGTTAACTCGATGGAGATCGAGAACGCAGTGAACACCGCCAGAAAGGAACTGGCCAATCGATTCGACTTCAAGGGCAGCAAGGCGGAGATCGCGTTGGACAAGAACGAAATCAAGCTGTCGGCAGAAGATCAGTTCAAAATCAAAGCCCTGGCCGAAATTGTCTTTGGCAAGCTGGCCAAACGCAATATCAGCCTCAAGAGCGTGGAAGCCAAGGATCCGGAGATCTCGCCGTTGGGCCATGCGCGCCAGCTCATTCGCATCAAGCAAGGCATTGAGCCGCCTTTGGCCAAGCAGATCACGGCGTTCGTGCGCGATTTGAAACTCAAAGTGACCACCCAGATCCAAGAAGACGAAATCCGCGTGACCGGCAAAAACCGGGACGACCTCCAAACCGTGATCGGCGCGGTGCGCGCCCAGGATTTCCCGGTGGCCCTTCAGTTCCATAACTTCCGCGACTGACCCACGGCCATCGGCCAACAGATCCCGCGGCAAGTCAAAGTCAGCTTGGGACGGGGAGCATTCGAGCACTGCCCTCGATGCATCAACTGTAGCGGCGGTCTATGACCGCCGCTCTTCTCGCTGCTTCAGCGCACGGGGGCGGTCGCAGACCGCCGCTACAGGCGTTCCCTTTGCACGCTCCCTTCCTTCCGGAGCCGCCTTGCCAACCGGCCAATCTGCAGGCAGGGTATGCGGGCGTGAAAGAGGTGCCTTGTAACCTCTGCGACCTGAGCGATTACTCGGTCCTGTTCGACAAAACCCCAGATGGACTGACCGCGCACCGGATTGTCCGTTGCAACCGGTGCGGGTTGATGTATGCCAACCCGCAGGAGCTGGTGGACTGCGAGAAGATGCTCCAAGAACAGGAGCTGCCGGCGCTCGATCTGCAAGCGGTGAACGCGCAGTATTTTCGGAAACAGCATGTGCAATTGCCCGACAATTTGCGGGCGCTGAAAGTGCTCGACGAACTGTTGCCGCAACGGGGCCGTTTGCTGGAGATCGGGAGTTACCTGGGGATTCTTTTGGATCGGATCCGGGCGGATGGCTGGAACACCA
The DNA here is from genome assembly GCA_035577805.1 of Verrucomicrobiia bacterium. Lineage (GTDB taxonomy): Bacteria > Verrucomicrobiota > Verrucomicrobiia > Limisphaerales > JADJPG01 > DATLUX01. Next base: position 6,364 of record DATLUX010000109.1, on the reverse strand, counting down.
CCGGCCTGGAGCCGGAACGCTCAGCGGCAACCTATTCGCGCAAGACCTATCAACTCAACATCGTTGAAGGGGTCCTCCCGCAGCCGGAGTTGGCGCCGGACAGCTTCGACGCGGTGATGATGTTGCATGTGATCGAGCATATGCCTAATCCGGCTGCCGACCTGCGCGAAATCCGCCGTTTGCTGCACTCAGGCGGGATCCTGGTCGTGGAAACCCCTCGCTTCGATTCGCTCATGTTTAAGCTCCTGGGCCGGCGGGAACGCAGCATGAACAACTGCGCAGGTCACATCTACTTTTTCAGCGTGCCGACTCTGAGAAAACTGGTGGAGAAATGCGGGTTTGAGGTGGTGCGGACGGAATTGGTGGGGCGCACCCTCACCGCCGATCGATTCGTGTATAACCTGGGCTTGATGACGCGAAGCCGCGACATCCAACGGGGGCTAGCCCGGCTCAGCAACAGCTTGAAGCTCGATCGCCTCCAGTTCCACGCGAACGCCCGCGATATGCAACGGATCTATTGCCGGGCGAAATAACACTGGGTTTGCTCGACCAAGCACCGACGGGCGCTGATCCGCCCGCAATCGCGTAACCGGTTTCACCAATACTTGGGAGGAACAGTTCGCGGACTTCAGGGAGTGCCGCTTGAAGCTGGTGGCGTTGAGGATCACGTCCACCTGCTGCTGAGCTTGAAACCCACTCATCGCATTTCAGATTTCGTGCGAGAGTTAAAAAAGGCATCCTCCATCTGGGCAAGTTGCCAGCATGACCGAACATTTGCATGGCAGGACGGTTATTCGATCTTCACGGTTGGACCACTGGGGCTTGACGATGTGAAACGGTACATCGCTACCCAGGAGACGCATCATCAAAAACTCTCGTTCCAGGACGAACTCAAGAACCTCTTGGAGCAACATGGAATTGAGTATCGGGTGGAATACCTGGAGTGATGAGCTTCTCTAGCCATAACCCTGCGACCCCTTCGGGGTCGTTTCGTTTTTTCGTCGAGTCCGGGGGTATCATCGTCCCGCAGGAGCGGGACTCCTCAACCCCCGGCTACTTTCTGGCAACCCTTCGGGTTGCACGCGAAAAATGTCCAAACTCCAGGCCACGCCTTTGGCGTGGGCCCAGCCTTCAAGCCGCTACGACCCCTGCGGGGTCGGTCGCTAATCGACTTGCCCCGGGGGTATCGTCGTTCCGCTACGCGAAACTCCTCAACCCCGGACGTCCTGCCACCGGACGCTGATGCGGCGTGGTCAATCATCGTCCTCGTCATGGGGACTGACGGCCCACTGGGGGTAAGGCGCGGCGCTGCCTTGCATGGCATGCCAAAGGATGCGATTGAGCGTGTCCTCGGGGCAGGCGTCCATGCGGTGGAACGGGAGGTGGCTGGAAACGATGGCGTTGCGCCGCAGAAGCGGATCATGAATGGCTTTGGCGGGCGGGTTCATCTGATCCAGCGGCACATAGATTGGCACCGCGCCAAAGGGAGTGAAATCCGGGGTGTCAGTGAAGCAATCGAACATGGGCGTGGCGGTGGCATCAAATTGGTTCATGGGCGGCAAGCCGAGGATTTGTTCGATCGTGCGCAGGAGGCTGGTGGTGTTGTACTGGGTTCGAACCACCGCCCCGCGTTTGGTGAAGGGGCTGATGCAATAAGCGGTCGTGCGATAACCGCTGATATGATCCCAGCCGGCTTGTGGATCATCTTCGATGGCGAAAATGACCGTCTCACGCCAGAACCGGCTGCGGCTGATCCCTTCCACGATCTGGCCGAAAGCCAGGTCGTTGTCCGCGACGTGCGCCGCGGGAGTCGGCGCGCCCGGTGACGTCCCGCTGGTATGATCGTTGGGCAGACAAATGATCGACAGATTGGGAAAGTCTCCATCGCGTTCAAACTGGTTCAATTCCTTGAGAAACTCCGCCGCGCGGAACGCGTCGGGAATATTCATGTCCCAGCCCACCGTGTTCGTGTTCATGTGCCGGCGCAGGGATTCCACGGCGGGCCGGCTCGAGATCCGCAGTTCGTTGCGTTGCCCGATGAAATCCTGGTAGACCGCGCTCCAGGTGATCTTTTCCTTGCGGGCAGGGTCGCGCCAATGTTTTTCGGTGATGGCGAATTCGCCGTAGCTCCGGACGGTCCGGCCGTGTTTGAGCACGTTATCCCAGATAAAACCGCTGGGCGCATAAGCCAGGGCATCGACGTCACTGTCCTCCATGCCGTCAGGATAACTGCGCGGCCAGCCGGCGAAGGATTTTTCGAGGTAATCGGTGCCGAAGGCGGTCGTGGACCATTGATGGCCATCGGCGCTGAGGATGCCGGCGCAGTAGGCATTGTCCAACAACACAAACTCACGAACCATCTTATGCTGGTTGGGGGTGATGCGGGCGCCAAAGACGCAAAGCCTGGGATCGCCCAGTCCGCGCGGTTCATCCCCCAACACCTGATCGTAGGTGCGGTTTTCTTTAATCACATACACCACATGGCGGAACAGACTGGGTTCACCGATGCGTTCCGGCACGGGCCGGGGCGGTTGGTTGGGCCGGGGCGGCTGGAGGGCCAACGTCATCTGTTCGCGGCGATAATTCTGCCACACGACCGTGGAGAGCGCCGGCAACGTGCGTTCCAGTGGAAGGGGAACCAAGCTGATGGAACCGTGGAATTGGGTCGACTGATAGGCCTGAACTCCATCCTGTTTGCGCGGCCGGCCCGGGCTGTGTCCTTTCAGATTCGCCACGGCCAACTGCGCGCGAGCGCGATCGAACACCACCGCCGCGGGGAACCAACCTACCGGAATCAAACCCAAGAGCTTGGATTGGCGATCGGCCGGGTCGAATCGGATCACCGCGATGGCGTTCTGGGTGCCATTCGCCACATAGAGATGCCGCCCCTTGCGGTCGAACGCCAGCGCGTTGGGCGAAGCTCCAAACAAATCGTTCGGCTTGGGTTTGACCCAGATCGTTTCCACGACCACATCCGTGCGCGTGTCGATCACACTGAGGTTATCGCTGGCCGCATTGGCGCAAACCACATAACGTCCATCCGGCGAAACCGCCAACGCCGAGGAATGCAACTGCACCAGGATCTCCGTCTGCAACCTGCCGGTGTCCAGGTCCAGCACCGTCACCGATCCCTCGTTGGCAATGTGACGCACCGAATCCACTCGCACCTGCGTCCCCTGCCCCGCCGGACCCGTCACGTTGCCGGGCTGGGGACGGCGTCCGCCCCAATTGCTCACATACGCTTTCCGATCAACCAACACCACATCGTAAGGCGCCACCCCCACCGCGAAGGTGCGCAGGAGTTTTCCACTGCCGACATCGAACTCGGCCAGGCCGTTGGATAAGTTCAGCACCACATAAAGTTTGGTGCCGTCCGGCGAGACCCTCAGGCCGGCCGGGATTTCTTCCTTGCGTTTGGTCCCCTGCACCGGCGGCAGCGGGATCACCGAGGAAGGTCGCACCGTCCCATCCTCATCCACGTCGAACACCTTCACGCTGCCATTCACGTTGGCCAGATAGATCCGGCGGCCGTCCGGAGTAAAATCCAGCCCGGTGAAACTGACCTGCCCTTTCTTATCGGGCTCGAGAATGTTTTCGGAAACCGGCGGTGGCTCGGTTTCATTGTGAGGTTCCGGAGGCAGGGCAACCCGCTGCCGGATGGCTCCGGTCTTTGGGTCGATCACGATCAACTCGCTGGTTTTGCCTGAGGTCACCAGCAATCGGCCGTCCGGACTCAAAGCCAGAACGATCGGGCGCATGTCCGGCATTTCAATTTGCATGCCGGCGGGAGTCACCACCTGGTTGATCGGGGTGACTAATCGGCGCGGACCGTGGCGTCCCACCGGTTCGGCGGTATGCGGAAAATTCGCGGCTCTCGAACTGAGCGCGCTGGTGACTCCAATAAGAACGAAAAAAAAGCCGGCCAACCGCTTCCAAGGGTGCATCAGCCGCGAAGCTTAGAGAGCGCGGCCTAAACGGAGCAAGCCTTTGTCATCTGAGAATCAGGCCAGACCCAATTCGGTCTGGAACACGGCTGGCTCGTCCTTCGCCAACGCGATGGCCACAACGCTCTCGACGCGCTGCCGGGCTTCCTCGAGCAAATTCGATTCGGGCAACCCCCAAAACAATTCGCGCAAGGGCACCTTCAGCAGAGAAGCCGCCGGTTGAGCAAACAAAGGGATGCGCTGAGTTTTGACCGCGCCACGGATGGAATCTTCCTTGGGGGTCCAGCGACCGTTCGGATAACGCATATCATTCATACCTATTACTTACGGTTAACAGCCCGAAATCTTACAGGGGGGCGCACCTTTTTTTCCAAAATCCGTGGATCCACTGAGTCCGCAGGCGCCATGGGAACTTTCTGCCCGCTTGACGCATCCACTGCTGATCGCGACATCACGGCGGAACAACAGTAAACGACGTGCAGTGGGTCGTACGTATAGCATTAGCATCGACTCCTGGCGTGCTGCATGCTCAGCTGGAGCAGCCAATAACAAAGCGAAAGGATTTATTCATGCCTCCCATTCCTTCAACCCCTTCAGGGTCTATGGCATCGGCTATTCCGTCGGCTCGCACCGGCATGGGAAGCATCCTTTACGCGGGTGGCGCAGCGTTTCGGGTCTGGGCACCTTTTGCCGACCAAGTGTTTGTGGCGGGTTCGTTCAATAGTTGGAGCGCCACCGCTCAGCCCCTGGCCAGCGAGGGCAATGGCTATTGGTCAACCGATGTGCCCGGGGCAAAGATCGGACATCAGTATAAGTTCGTGATTCGCCACGGAGCCGACGCGCTTTGGCGGATCAACCCGTATGCCTGTGAAGTGGTCAATTCCGTGGGCAACGCCGTCCTGCACGACCCGGACTTCGACTGGACCGGCGATCAATTCAGTATGCCGCCGTGGAATGAGTTGGTGATTTATGAGATGCATGTCGGCACCTTTAATGATCTCCCAGGTGGCCAGCCGGGCACCTTCGAGGATGTGATGGTGCGGTTGCCTTATCTTCGGGACACGGGCATCAACGCCATCGAACTGATGCCGGTGCTGGAGTTTCCCCAAAGTTTTTCCTGGGGCTACAATCCTTCCCAACCGTTTGCGGTCGAGTCCGCGCTGGGGGGGCCTCGCGGGCTGCAACGCTTCGTCAAGGCGGCACATGCCCATGGCATCGCGGTGATATTGGATGTGGTCTACAACCATTTTGGGCCGGGCGACCTTGATCTGTGGCGGTTTGACGGCTGGCTTGACGGCACGCACGAGGGCGGGATCTATTTTTACGATCAGGCCCGCGCCTACACGCCTTGGGGCAATACACGTCCGGATTACGGGCGCTCCGAAGTTTGCCAATACATCCGCGACAACGCCTTGTTCTGGCTGAACAACTATCGCGTGGACGGCTTGCGCTTCGACGCGGTGAATTACATCCGCAATGTGGGCGGCCACAACAATGATCCGGCCGCGGACCTGGGCGACGGCTGGCGCCTGCTGCAGCGCATCAACCAGGAGATCCGCGAACAGCAACCGTGGAAGATCGTCGTCGCTGAAGACCTGCAGAACAACGATTGGATCACCCGCGAGCCCCGGGCGGGTGGCGCCGGGTTCCGCTCCCAATGGGACGCGGGTTTTGTCCATCCGATCCGGCAGGCGATCATCGCCACCAACGACGCCGACCGCGATCTGAATGCGGTGCGCGATGCGCTCTATCATCGCTATAATGGCGATGCGTTCCAAAGAGTCATTTACACGGAGTCTCACGATGAAGTGGCCAATGGCCATGAACGGGTGCCCGAAGAGATCTGGCCGGGCCATGCCTCCAGCTATTTCTCCAAGAAACGTTCCACGCTGGGCGCTGCCGTGGTCTTCACCGCCCCCGGCATCCCTCTGATCTTCCAGGGCCAGGAATTTCTCGAGGACAAATATTTTCGTGATGAAGATCCGTTGGACTGGGACAAGCTCACCACCTTCCAGGGCATCTGGCTGCTTTACCGGGATCTCATTCGTCTTCGACGCAACTGGTCTGATCACACGCGCGGCCTGCGCGGGCAACATCTGAACGTGTTTCACGTCAACAACGCCGACAAAGTCATCGGCTTCCATCGCTGGGAAAATGGCGGGCCGCGCGATGATGTGTTGGTGCTGGCGAACTTTTCCAATCGCGCTTTCCCCAGTTACACGGTGGGTTTCCCGCGGCCCGGTCCGTGGCGGGTGCGTTTCAACAGCGACTGGAATGGGTACAGCCCGGACTTCGGAAATCAGCCGGGCTTCGACACGGTGGCCTTCGACGGGCTCCGCGATGACATGCCCTGCCAGGCCAGCCTGGCCCTGGGACCCTACAGCGCTGTCATCCTGTCACAGGATTAATAGAAGCCGGTC